>CAYWKZ010000033.1:0-23985 GCA_964459115.1 uncultured Leptolinea sp.
ATGGGCCTCCTTTGTGTAAGCATTTCTTACTTCTATTATATATTATCCGTGAATATTATACAAGTAATTCCTTTCGAAACCGCCTTGACCCATACCAGAAGCAACCAACAGATGAAAACAATTATGCCCGGCACACCAATAAAAGAGGATGGCAGGGAAGCCATCCTCTTTTGGAAAGATCAAAGTACTTCCGGTTTATTTTCCGGAGAGATACTCGTCGATCGCCTTCGCGGCAACCTTCCCCGCACCCATCGCGGAAATCACGGTCGCGGCACCGGTCACCGCATCACCGCCGGCATATACGCCCTCGCGGGAGGTCAGACCATCTTCGTTCACGATGATGCCGCCATGGGAGTTCACTTCCAGTCCCTTGGTGGTGGACTTGATGAGCGGGTTCGGGCTGGTACCGATCGACATGACAACCGCGGTCACATCCAGGTCAAATTCACTGCCGGGAATAGCAACCGGACGGCGGCGTCCGGAAGCATCCGGTTCACCGAGTTCCATCTTCACGCAGCGGATACCACTGACAATTCCGTTCTTCGGATCCCGCGGGTCGTCCGGATTGTTGTACCCCAGAATCTCCACCGGATTGTGCAGCAGACGGAAGTCGATGCCTTCCTCGATAGCATGTTCCACTTCTTCTTTCCGGGCAGGAAGTTCTTCCATAGAACGGCGGTAGACAATGTAAACCTTTTCCGCACCCAGACGCAGCGCGGTACGGGCCGCATCCATCGCCACATTGCCGCCACCCACGACAGCAACCTTTCCGCCCTTCATGATCGGGGTCTTCGGATCATCTTTGTAAGCCTTCATCAGGTTGGAGCGGGTCAGGAATTCATTGGCGGAATAAACACCCTTCAGGGATTCGCCCGGGATATTCATAAAGTTCGGCAGACCGGCGCCGGAGCCGACGAACACGGCTTCATAACCCATCTCGAACAGTTCATCAATGGTCAGGGTTTTACCGATGATGACATTGGTTTCCACATCCACGCCCAGGTCCTTGAGCGTTTCCACTTCCTTGGCAACGATGGACTTCGGCAGACGGAATTCAGGAATACCGTAAACCAAAACGCCGCCGGCGGTATGCAGCGCTTCGAAGACGCTGACTTTATAACCCTTCTTGGCCAGGTCGCCCGCGCAGGTCAGGCCGGAAGGACCGGAACCGACAATAGCGACTTTGTGCCCGTTGGATTCGGGAGCCTGGGCCTTTTCCGTGGAATGAGCATTGTGCCAGTCAGCCACGTAGCGTTCCAGACGTCCAATACCGACCGCTTCAAATTTCTTTGCCAGCGTGCAGTATTTTTCGCACTGGTTTTCCTGTGGGCAGACACGTCCGCAGACAGCCGGCAGGGAGGATGTCTGGTTGATGATCTGATAAGCCGCTTCGAAGTCCCCTTCCTTGACCTTTGCGATGAATTCCGGGATGTGGATGTTCACCGGGCAGCCGGCAACACAGGGACGGTTTTTACAGTTCAGACAGCGGTTTGCTTCCGCGATCGCGGTTTCCTGATCGTAACCGAGAGCCACTTCGCTGAAATTATGCGCACGCACCTCAGGAGCCTGAGTCGGCATTTCATGTTTCTTGGGATCAATAGCCATCTTTTCTCTCCTTATGCGTTTTTGTACAGGTTGCAAACTTCTTCGTGCGCATGGCGTTCGTAGTCGAAATACATTCGGCCGCGGGACATGGCTTCATCAAAATCAATTTCATAACCATTAAAGTCAGGACCGTCAACGCAGGCAAATTTCGTCACACGCTTGCCATCCTGATTGAGCGTCAGGCGGCAGCCGCCGCACATACCTGTACCGTCAATCATGATCGGGTTCATGGAAGCCGTCACCGGTACACCGAAAGGTTTGGCTGTGGCAACAACAAATTTCATCATGATCAATGGTCCGATGGTGATGATCGTATCGAATGTTTCACCGGCTTCCAGCATTTCCTTGAGCGGAACAGTAACGTTGCCATGACGTGCATAGGAACCGTCATCTGTCATCACAACCAGTTTATCAGAGCAGGCACGGAATTCGTCTTCAAGGATCAGCAGATCTTTGGAGCGGAAACCAATGATGCTGGTAACTTCAGCGCCCAGCCGATGGAACTCCTGAGCCACCGGCATCGCGATCGCGCAGCCCACACCACCGCCGACAATACAAACTTTTTTGATGCCTTCGGTATGAGTAGCTACACCCAACGGACCGGCAAAGTCCTGAATATATTCACCCTGCTGCTTGTGATTGAGTGTCTCCGTCGTTGCACCGACAATCTGGAAAATGATTTTTACGGTGCCTTCTTCCGGATTGGTACCGGCAACTGTGAGCGGAATACGTTCACCATCTTCGTCGACACGCAGGATGATGAACTGACCCGGTTTTGCCTTTTTGGCAACCAGCGGAGCTTCGATCTCCATCTGGGTAACAGTGGGATTGAGCTCCCGCTTCTGTACGATCTTATACATACAACGTTCCTTCTTTAATATTAATGAATCTAATGAAACTTTCCGTATGCCTATTCAATACAAAACACACGGAAACCACTCTGATGCAGCGAAAAAAAGCTGCATCAATGGATCCAGAATCGTTAACGTATCTTCATTATACACATTTTACAAAAGGAATATTATTCAAAAACCGAACAAGTTATTCAAAATTCGGATAGAATAGGCTCATCCTGACTAAAATTTTCAGAAAATTGAGTTGACATTTTTCAACTTCCAAATATAATTAGCGTTAACTAAAGTATCTGTTCAGAATCCGGGGTGACGAACATGGTGCCAGTCCCTGTGTGCCTCGTGCTGAATAGTTACTGAATAATTTACTATTTTCTGACAGGAGGAAATGGAATGTTTGATTACACAGGAAAAGTCGTAGCCATTACCGGCGCTTCCAGTGGTTTGGGCAAGCAGATGGCAGAAGGCTATGCACAGCAGCATGCGAATCTGGTTCTTCTCGCAAGAAGAGTCGACAGACTTGAAGCCAGTGCAAAAGAATGGGCTGAAAAATATGGCGTTGATGTGCTTCCGGTCGCTTGTGATGTTACCAGCGCGGACTCCATCGCCAATGCCGTCAAAACCGTAAAAGAACACTTCGGCCATTGTGAAGTCATCGTGAATGATGCCGGCGGTGAAAAAGGAACCGGCACCCCGTTAGTTGACTACAAGAGGGAAGACTGGGATTTCACCCTCAACCTTGACCTGACATCTGTCTTCGCAGTCACCCAGGCTTTCGTCAACCTCATGAAAGAAGCCATGGCAGAAGGCAAACAGACCTACGGTCGTGTCATCAACATCGCATCCATCTATGGTCTGGTCGGCAACACTGCAATTCCGACCATCGCCTACCACACAACGAAGGGCGCTGTCGTCAACTTCTCCAGAGGCGCTGCGGCTGAATTGGCTACTTCCAATATCACCGTCAACACCATCTGCCCGGGTTACTTCTACACCGAATTGACGACCCAGACACTGGATACCGAATACTTCCAGGCCTTTGCCAACCAGTCCGTACCGATGAAACGCTATGGCCATCCCGGCGAACTGAATTCCGTGGCCGTCTTCCTGGGCGCTGAAGAATCCAGCTATGTCACCGGTCAGGCGATCGCAGTCGACGGCGGATACACCTGTGTCTGATTTGGGGTTTGCCCGTTTGTACAATTTCAAACAGAAAGAGGGCGAGCCCTGGGAGAAGCGGATCGGGTTTGCCCGTTTGTACAATTTCAAACACTAAAATCAAAAAAGCGGAACAATGAAGTTTGCTCCGCTTTTTTGATGATGTCTGCCGGTCTTACTGGTCAGGCATGTCCCGAAAGACGGACCGCATCCGGGAATACCTGAGCGATCGCATCCCGGACCAGATGAATGACATAAAAGACCTCAGTCGCCATCTCTTTCGCATCGCCGTCTGTGGGAATCAGGTAGTTGTATTTGTGATAAAATTGTCGGTTCTGTCGGTAGATCCCAAAGGCACCGATAGGACAGGTCAGGTTCCAATCCAGCAGCATTTCCTTCAGCGCCTCATACCCCGGACCGATCTCCGCGATCATCGTCGAATAGATCTGGACCAGAAGCGTGTCTTCGTTATATTCTCCGACCAGTACCTCAAGCAGGACCATGTTCCCAGCCTCATCCACCGGGACCATCGCCCGCAGTGTATCACCGATCTGTGGCTCCCGACCATCCAGACGCGCTGTTTGGTACTCCATTTTTTTCAGCAGTTCTTCTAATTCGTTCAAAAAAACATTCACGTTCATCATCTCTCATCCTCCTCCGATTTAGTGGTGCATGATCTACTGATGCCACTCATACATGCTGCGAATTGATCATTATATCATATCATTTTACCTGACATTCCCCGGTTTTCGCCCCGGCAGTGCATATACGATGTAAAAATATCACTTGTTATACTGCCCGCAGAAAAGCTGAATTATAATTTTTACATATCATTGTTGAAATTTATTATAAAGTTATAAATTATTATTATAACGAGCGTTTATGACAATAACATTTTCTGATTTCCTGACACAATTCACGACGAACCTGCCCTTCACGATCACGGTTCTGCTGACGCTGGGCGTGATTTTTGTCAACGGTTGGACGGACTCCCCCAACGCAATCGCCTCCTGCGTTTCTACCCGGGCAATGCACCCGCGCAAGGCGATCCTGATGGCGGCGGTCTGCGATTTTCTCTGGGTGGTTGTGATGACTGCCTTCAACGCAAAAGTTGCGGAAACCATCTACAACATGGTGGATTTCGGCGGGGATGCCCATGACGCGCTGGTGGCACTTTGCGCTGCCATGGTGGCCATTGTCACCTGGGCAGTAGCCGCCTGGTTCTTCGGCATTCCGACCAGCGAATCCCATGCGCTGATCGCCGGCATCACCGGCGCAGCCATTGCCTTGCACGGCAGCTTCCGTGCGGTCAACGGCTCGGAATGGGTGAAGGTGATCTACGGTCTCGTCCTCTCATCGGTTCTCGGTTTTGCTATCGGTTACGTGGTCGCCAAGATCGTCGTCTCCCTCTGCCGGGAGATCGAACGGCAGAAGACACAGACCTTTTTCCGTCGGGCACAGATCTGCGGCGGTGCGGCCATGGCATTCATGCACGGGGCGCAGGACGGTCAAAAGTTCATCGGCGTCTTCCTTCTGGGTGCTTTTTTAGCCAAGGGGAACGCGAACGTGGAAAACTTTTCGATCCCGCTGTGGCTGATGATCCTTTGTTCCGTGACCATGGGGCTCGGTACGTCCATCGGCGGCTACCGCATCATCAAGGCAGTCGGAATGGACATGGTAAAACTCGAACCCTATCAGGGGTTCTGCGCGGACGCATCCGGCGCTGTCTGTTTGCTGATTTCCACGCTGCTCAGCCTGCCGGTGAGCACGACCCAGTGTAAAACCACAGCCGTGATGGGTGTCGGAGCCGCTAAACGTCTCTCGTCAGTGAACTGGGGGATCGTCAAGGAGATGATCCTGACCTGGGTGCTGACCTTCCCGGGAGCCGGACTGATCGGCTTCCTGATGGCGAAATTGTTTATGCAAATATTTTAAGGTTCAGTGAGGTAAATAATGGCGAAAAACAAACGCGATGCCTACTACTTTGACAGCTTTGTTTCACAGTGCACCTTCAGCTGTGAACTTTCAAAACGAACCGCGGAACTGCTGAGGGATTTCAAATACGATGGGGTAAAAGACAACCTGATCGAACTCCACGGCATCGAACATGCCGCAGACCAGGTCCAGCATGACATCATGGAGCATCTGATCAAAGAATTTATCGCTCCGCTGGAACGGGAAGACATTGTCCTGATGGCCAAAGAGCTGGACGACCTGACGGACTGCATCGAAGACATCATGATCACCTGCTATGAATATGACGTCAAACAGGTGGATGATGTAATGCTGAAATATATAGACCTGATCGAAAGAAGCTGCACCCTGCTGCAGGAGCTTCTGAAAAGGTTTGAGAATTTCAAGAAAGATAATTCCCTGGGCTCCATAATCATCGAGATCAACAAACATGAGGAAGAAGGCGACCGGATCTACCGCGAAGCGATGCATTCCCTGTTTGTCCAAGAGACAGACCCGAAGGTGCTGATGGCGAAAAAGGAAATTTATGCCTGCCTGGAAACCGTGATGGATGACATCGAAGACCTGGCCAACACCGTCGAATCCGTCATCATGAAGAATTCGTGAACGTTCGCAGAGCACACAGGGACGGTCTTCCTGTTTTTAAAGTCCTTCCTTCATGCTCTTAACAAATTCACCAACCCTGGCCGGCGCCTGGCGGCGGTACTGCGCGATCAGCCTGATGATGGCGGAGCCGACGATGGCTCCGTCCGCATATCCCGCCATGGTCCTGGCCTGTTCCGGGGTGGAAATGCCGAAGCCGATAGCGCAGGGCACATCCGAGTTATCCCGGATCACCTTCACGATGGAGGCGAGGTCCGTGGTGATCCGGCTGCGCATCCCGGTGACACCCAGACTGGAGACCAGATAGATGAACCCCTCCGCCTCCCGCGCGATCCGGGCGATCCGTCCGGCAGAGGTCGGAGCGATCAGCGAAATCAGGTCCACACCGTATTCCCGGCAAACGGGCAGAAATTCTTCCTTTTCTTCAAAAGGCAAATCCGGCAAAATCAGCCCATCGATCCCCACCTGTGCACAGGCTGAAAGAAAACGTTCAATACCATAGGAAAAAACCACGTTCGCGTAGGTCATGAACACCATCGGAACCGAGACATCCTCACGAAGCTCCCGCACCATATCAAATATCTTGTCCGTAGTCACACCGCCGCTCAGCGCGCGGAGATTGGCGCCCTGGATCACCGGACCTTCAGCGGTCGGATCGGAAAAGGGAATGCCCAGTTCGATCAGGTCAGCACCGTTCCGGACCATTTCGCGGACGCACGCAGCGGTGGTCTCCAGGTCCGGATCCCCGCAGGTGATGAAGGGTATAAAAGCCTTGCCATTGGCAAATGCGGATGCGATCTTACTCATAAATCTCCTCCCCTCTGTAGCGGGCAATCGCTGCACAATCCTTGTCGCCCCTACCGGAAACAGTAATAACGATGATCTGATCCTTTTCCATTTCCGGTGCGATCTTCAGCGCATGGGCGATCGCATGGGCTGATTCAATTGCCGGGATAATTCCCTCGGTCTTTGCCAGATATTCAAAGGCGCAGACCGCTTCCTCATCGGTGACCGGCACGTACTCCGCCCGGCCCGTGTCATGCAGCCAGGCATGTTCCGGACCGACGCCCGGGTAGTCCAACCCGGCGGAAATGGAATAAACCGGAGCGATCTGACCGTATTCATCCTGGCAGAAATAGCTTTTCATGCCGTGGAAGATGCCCACCCGCCCGGTGTTCATGGTAGCCGCGGTCTCAAAAGTGTCGATTCCCCGCCCGGCGGCCTCACAACCGATCAGCCGGACAGATTTGTCAGGAATAAAATGGTAAAAACTGCCGATGGCGTTGCTGCCACCGCCGACACAGGCCAGCACCGCGTCCGGCAGCCGCCCTTCTTTGACAAGCATCTGCTCTTTGATCTCGCGCGAGATCACCGCCTGAAAATCCCGGACAATGGTTGGGAAGGGATGCGGGCCCATGACCGACCCGAGACAGTAATGTGTGTCATCAATGCGGCTGGTCCATTCACGCATGGCTTCGGATACAGCATCCTTCAGCGTGGCGGTTCCCGTTTTGACCGGAATCACCTCCGCACCCAGCAGGCGCATCCGGTAAACGTTCAGTGCCTGCCGTTTGGTATCCTCTTCACCCATGAATACCACACAATCCATGCCCATCAGGGCCGCGGCGGTAGCGGTTGCCACTCCGTGCTGCCCGGCGCCGGTTTCGGCGATCAGGCGGGTCTTGCCCATTTTCTTTGCCAGCAGCGCCTGTCCCAGCACGTTATTGATCTTATGAGCGCCGGTGTGGTTCAGGTCCTCCCGCTTGAGATAGATCTTCGCCCCGCCAAGATCTTTTGTCATCTTTTCGGCATAGTACAGCCGGGAAGGACGCCCCGCATACTCATTGAAGAGGGTGCTAAGCTCCATCTGAAACTGCGGATCGTTTTTGTAATGCTCATAAGCTGTTTCCAGCTCGATCACGGCGTTCATCAGCGTCTCGGGAATGTATTGCCCGCCGTATATGCCAAAACGGCCTTTCGGATTGGTCATGATTTGTCTCCTCTATCCGTCATTTTCACATTGTTCACAAAGGCTTCCATTTTCACCTCGTCTTTGAGCCCGTCCGTTTCGATGCCCGAGCTGACATCCACCGCATAGGGATGGCAGCACTCAATAGCATCCCGAACGTTCTCCGGATCCAAGCCGCCGGCCAGAAAACAGGGACGGGAAAAATTTTCAAGCAGATCCCAGTCAAAAGTCTTCCCATCGCCCGCACCGGCGTCCAGCAGCACAAAATCCGCACTGCTTTTCTCTGCCGCATCCAAATCATCCCTGCTGCGGATGCGGAATGCTTTGATCAGGGGTTTACCGGTCAGCTGCCGCAGCTCTGATAGATAATCCTCATCTTCTGTTCCGTGCAGCTGAGCAATGTCGATCACACCGCTGTTCAGCAGGTTCGCGACAGTCTCCGGCGCCTCATTCACGAAAACACCCACCGCCGTGATATCCGGATCCAGCATCGCCTTCAGCCCGGCAGCCTGTTCCGGCGTGACGCAGCGTTTGCTTTTTGAGGCAAAGACAAAACCGATGAAATCCGGCTTCAGCCGATTGGCCGCCTGAATGTCCTCGGCCCGTTTTAAACCGCAAAGTTTGATTTTGGTCATTTTGAGGCCTCCTTCATCGCGTTCAGCAGGGCAGCCTTATCATCCGCACGCATCAGCGCTTCACCGATCAGTGCAGCATCTGCTCCGATTTTCTTTAAGGTTTTCGCATCTTCCGGGCCCTTTACCCCGCTTTCCGCCACATAAATACACGCCGGCGGGATGCGGTCCCGCAGACGGGCGGCATTGGAAAAGTCTACAGAAAAATCTTTAAGGTTCCGGTTGTTTACCCCGATGATCCCCGCCCCGGCATGGATGGCCCTGTCAATTTCGGCCTCATCATGCGTCTCGACCAATGCCGCCAGTCCCAGCTCATCACACAGCCTCAGATACGCTTCAAGAACCGGCTCTTCAAGGATGGCACAAATCAGCAGGACCGCGTTGGCTCCCATGGCCTTCGCCTGATAGATCTGGTACTCACTGACGGTGAAATCCTTGCGCAGCATTGGGGTCCTGACCGCTGCACGGATCTCACGGAAGATCTGATCCGACCCAAGGAACCATTTCGGCTCCGTCAGGCAGGAAATGCAGTCCGCACCGGCGGCTTCGTAGCTCTTCGCGACCTCTACATACGGAAAATCCGGAGCAATGAGACCTTTCGAAGGGGAAGCCTTCTTCACCTCACAGATGAAAGAGAGACCGGGACGCTTCAGCGCAGCGGTGAACCGGTCTCCCGTGCCCGGACCCGCGGCAGCGGCAAGTTCTTTTATCTGTGACAGAGGGGCCTTCACCATATCTGCGGCGACCCGTTCCCGGGCATGAGCGGCAAGCTGATCCAGGATGCTCATCGGTTGCTGACCTCGATCAGTTTTGTTAAGGTTTCAGCCGCGGCTCCTGAATCGATCAGTTCGGCAGCCAGCTTCACACCATCCTGCATGGTTTCAGCTTTTCCGGAAAGATAAAGCGCCGCGCCTGCATTGAGCAGCACCGCGCCGCGTTTGGCCCCGCGTTCCTCCCCATTCAGGACAGACCGAGTGATGGCCGCGTTTTCTTCCGGCATCCCGCCGACCAATTCGGATTTGTTGCAGCGGGTCAGACCAAAATCTTCCGGGCAGATGGTATATTTCCGCATCCATCCGTCTTTGAATTCAACGATGGTGGTCGGTGCGCTCATGGATATCTCATCCAGTCTGTCCTGACCGTACACGACCATGCCGCGTTCCACGCCCAGGTCAATGAGAACCTGAGCCAGCGGTTCAGCAAGATATTCATCATAGACCCCCAGCAGCTGCATTTTTGGACAAGCCGGATTAGTGAGCGGGCCGAGAATGTTAAAAACAGTGCGGAACCCCAGCTCCCTGCGGATGGCTCCGACATATTTCATAGAGGTATGATATTTCTGTGCGAAGAAAAAGCACATGCCCACTTCGTTCAGCAGCTCAACACATTTTTCCGGGCTCTGGTCAATGTTTACGCCCAAAGCTTCCAGGCAATCCGCAGTGCCGCTTTTGGAAGACGCGGCGCGGTTGCCGTGTTTAGCCACTTTGCCGCCACCGGCTGCGGTGACCAGCGCGGAAGTGGTAGAGATGTTGAAGCTGCCGGCTTTGTCACCACCGGTACCGACAATATCAATGACCGGCAGATCCGTCTCGACTTTTGTGGCATGATCCCGCATGGCGGCCGCGCATCCGGCGATCTCATCTTTGGTTTCCGCTTTGGCGGATTTGGTAGAAAGGGCCGCCAGGAAGGCCGCATTTTGGGTGGCAGTGGTTTTCCCGCTCATGATCTCGTTCATGACGGTATAAGCCTCATCATAAGTGAGGTCTTCTTTGCTGACGATTTTGACAATAGCTTCTTTGATCATCTTGTACTCCTTTTTGACCTGCCCGGGAAACAAAAATCCCTGACAGAAGTTTAATCTGTCAGGGACGAAGCTTCATCTTCGCGGTGCCACCCTGATTCATGGCGGTGAAACCATGCACTTGACGGGATACCTTCATATCCCCGGCAACTGACGTATGCCCCAACGTCGCAGAATACTCGGCTGATCCGCCTTTGACTGCGCCCTCCGCGGTCCATTTAATGGTCTGTTTCCTGTCCGACTCTCAGCAGCGCGGGCTCTCTGTAAGGGCGTTTTCCATTTTTATCTCCGCATCAACGGTTTCCAATGTTGATGCTATTTTATGCAAGTACTTAATGATTGTCAAGATTTTTGAAAAAAATCACAGATGTCGTTCAGGAAGCACTCTGTGCATTTCGGTTTCCGCGCATCGCAGAGACGGCGGCCGAGGAGGATCAGATTCACATGAGCCGGACCGTAGACAGCCGGATCAAAGAGCTCCAGCATCAGCATATGGGTCTGATTGACATCCATCTTTTCCGGCCGCAGCCCCAGCCTGCCGGTGATGCGGTAGATGTGTGTGTCGACGGGAAAGGCCGGCATGCCCAGCGAAAAGACCATCACGATGGAAGCCGTCTTCAGTCCGACGCCTTCAAAGGAGGTCAGCCACGCCCGGGCCTCCTCCGGTGACTTTTCTTTAAGGAAAGAGAGGTCATAGTCGGGGGCTGCTTCGGAAATTGCCCGCAGCACTTTTTGGATCCGGGGCGCTTTCTGGTTTGCCAGTCCGGCATTGCGGATGCATTCGATCACGTTTTCCGTCGGAGCGTCCCGCACTTCATCCCAGGTGGGATAGGTTTGCTTCAACTTTGCGAAGGCGATATCCCGGTTGCGGTCATTGGTGTTCTGGGAGATGATGGTGTTGACCAGCTCGTCGATGGCCGGCAGCGTGTTCCATTCGGGCAGTCCCCAATGTTCCAACAGTCGATCATAAACGATCCCGGCTTTTTCCTTTGCTTCCATCATCCGTTTCTCCTCTGAGATACCTTTTTCTTCTGAATTATATCATCACACTTTTTTTCTTTTCCCTTATCTGATAGAAAGTTGGCACGAATATTGTTACTATAGATGATAACGAAGTAAACCGGGAACAATTCCGGGAACGAATTTCAAACGAAATTCGTTAAAATGAAAAAGTTGGCATACTAATTGCTACTTTATATAGCAGGGTACAAAAAGAATGAGCAGGTTGCGTGCGTTAGGAGTGGATATCAGCTTTTGGCAGGGAAATCCGGACTTTGAAAAAATGAAAAAAGCCGGTGCGACCTTTGTTTACATCAAAGCAAGCCAAAACGTCTGGGCTGACAAATCCTTCCAAACCAACTGGGAAGGCGCAAAAGCAGCCGGTCTGCTGCGGGGAGCCTACCATTTTTATGATATGCGTGACGGTTCCGATTCACCGAAACACCAGGCCGAATACTTCGCCAATCTGCTTGCCGATGACCCCGGGGAACTGCTCCCCGCTCTGGATTTTGAAAGTCCCGGTGTTGCCGGTTATCCGGACTATCCGGGCCATGATCAGTCCGACAAGATCGTTCGCCAGTTCGCGGACAAGGTCAAAAGGATCCTGGGTTTTTACCCGATGCTTTACACCAACCTTGCCGGCATCATGCACCTCGACCCGCTGACAGAACTGGTGAAAAACATGGAACTGTGGATCGCCTGGTACAACCTGAAGGCCCACCGCCCCAAACACGGCGTCTGGTCCGACTGGCGGATCTGGCAGTATAAATCAACCGGTGACGGGCTCGCTTTCGGGGTCGAGTCAAAAGGTCTTGACATGAACGCGTTCAACGGCACCGTAGAGGATCTCTACGACTACGCCAACGGACTCGGCGTGTCGAGGAAACGATTAAGTTTGTAGAAAAACATAGTTGCGCCGAAAACTCTCTCTCTCCTTACGTCGGTGCAGGGTATCTATGTTTCGTTTCGTTCTCTCTCCAAGAACGAATTTCTAACCATTGTCATGAGGGCATCCTTCTCCGGGATGCCCTCGACAATTTAATACGCCGACAGAGCTGATGATATCGATGACACAAGAAAAAACCACCGGGCTTCTGAGGCTCCGGTGGTTTTTACTTCTTCCAAAGAATTTTACAATTTCGCTGCATAGGCAGCCTGATCGGCAGGTGAAATTTTCAGGGCATTCATTGCCTGTTGTGCACTGATTTTCAGCGTTTCCATCAGATTGCGAATGCTTTCAAGCCGCTGAAGTTCAATTCCCTGATCGATTCCTTGCTGAATTCCCTGTTCAATTCCCTGTTCAATTCCCTGTTCAATTCCTTGCTGAATTCCCTGTTCAATTCCTTTTGCATATCCTTCGTTTCTGATTTCTTCGAACGTTCTGCACATAAACTCAACTCCTTTCGGGTTTTCCTTGAAATATCTGGAGGCATCTTTCAAAAGATCATAATTCATTTCATCCGGATTCCAACAGGAAAAATCATGCATCAGTTTCCCGACTTCGGAATCATCACGGAATTCTCCGTTTACATAGAGGATATGCTCCCCATCATTAAACAATTCATTTGTCGCCAGATTGACCCGTTCAATCGGATAAAAAGCACATCCTTTGCCGAAAAAATCTTTTTCTGTCAAAAAGATCGTATACGTCTCCGGTAAAGCGTCAAAATGCTGACTTGCATCCAGATTCTCGATATCCATAGCACTTGAATGATAACGTGCCCTTCGAACGCCAGCACCATGATCCCACCGCTGGATCTCAAGGTCGTATATTTTTCCCAGAGAATCGATTCCGTATGCATCCAGGCAGATTGAGCGTGCGCCAACAAGCCGTTTCATATCCCTTTGCGTTTCCAGCTTCGTGATCACAAGGTCGTCTTTGCCCGTGAGAATTCTCAAGACCATCTGTGCCAGGGGAATGTTATCTTTGAATATGCAGCGCATAAAATCATCATCAATCGGCCGCAGCCCGCGCAGCCTCGCCAGATCCTGTTGATGCTCTAAAGATTTGAACTCTTCCGGTGTACGTTCCAAAGTTCCTCCAAAATTCCAGACATTTCTATTCCTCAATATCTATTTTATAATGAATCTCAAAGTTTTTCAAGTGCTAATGTCTGTAAATTATAAGAAGCAAGCGTTCCTGACCAACGTGTGAATAGTAACAACATAGAATTGATTTTTTCACCCGGCGTTATCATTAATGAAGCAGATGGAGCAGTAATGGGGTATGATCCGGCACTGCATATAAATTTAGACAGCGGGAACCTGGGACTTTTGGATGGAAACCGAAAGTATTAGATTTGGGAGATGATATGAAAATGAGAATCACTGATGGAGATGCGATCCATCTGATCGGTGGGTTTGGTCTTGGAATTGATTATACTGTCCGACTGAGCCTGCGTCTGGCAAATGATATAGATGCGGAGATACTTTCCGATGCTGTAGAAAAGACGCAGCAGCGGTATCCATATCTGAATATGAGAGTGCGGAAGGATAAACAGGAATTTTATACGGAGGATAATCCGGCTCCTGTTGTTGTTCATCACACAGACCAAAAAACCAGTCTGAATGCGGCAGATTCCAATTATCATATCTGGAGTGTCAGTTATATGGAGGATCGTCTGCATCTGGATTTTTCACACGGATTTCTGGACGGGACCGGCATGTACATGGTCCTCAGAACGCTGCTGTACTATTACTGCGCGGGACGTTACGGGATCAAAGATCATACCGGTATTCTTACACTGGAAGACCCGATAATGCCGGAGGAAAGCAATGACCCTGCTGATGAATTGCCGGATGTGGACCTTTCCAAAATTCCTGTCCCTGAATTGCCGACAGCTTTTTCCCTGGTCGATGATGCCGGGTTCACACCTTCCGAACCGATCATACGGGATATCACGATTCCGGAGGATGCATTTGTACGCTTTTCTTCGGCGCACGATGCCAGCCCGGGCACAATGGTTTCCATTCTGATGTCACGTACGATCGATGAATTGTTCCCGGATCGGACCGCTCCTCTTACCAACTCCTATATTATCAATGCCAGGCCAATGATCGGAAAGTTATTCACGCATCACAACTGTGTTCAGACAGTCAAATTTACTTATACGGACCGCATTAAGGCCATGCCCTTTAATCGTCAGTGTACAGTACACAGGGGAACCACGTTTATTCAAAGTGAGTCTGAGCGGGTTTATGGTCAACTCCTGGTGTCAGCCAATCGGAGACGTATGGTTGATCGAATGGCTCCAACCGTGGAAGCTAAAAAACATGCATATGCCCAAATGCTGAATGGAGGAAAGCGTTTGTTCACGTATATGGTCAGCTATGTCGGGCAATGGCACTGGCCGCAGCTTGCCCCTTATATTCGTGAATTCTGGACACATGTTCCTAACGCAAATAATCTGCTGACAGAAATCGCGGCTGTCAACGGAAATATATTTCTTTCTCTGCATCAGAATTTTAAGGAAGAAACGATCGTGAAGGGATTTCTGAAACAGTTGGATGAGAACGGTATTTCATACACGATTAAACCAGCGAGTCCAAATGATAATGCTAAATTTCCCGAACCATAGAATTAGGATTTCCGGCATGTGAAGCATGAAGTTTTCAAAAGATCATCATTCATTTCATCCGGATTCCAGCAGGAAAAATCATGCCTCAGTTTCCAAAATCTTCAACCTGCCTGTTGTTAAAATACCACTGTTTGTTTCAGCGATTGTCCGAACTTTATTCCAAATTTCTGACATTGGTTTGTCTCATTTTACATTCGTGCTTAAATTATGCTATAAAATAAGCACGAATGTAAAGAGGCTTGGTGTATATCTCGTCATTTTGTGGCGTTGTAAATGTAATTTCCCGCGGCTCCAAACCAGTCAAATGATCCTGATCTCTTTTTTGTATCACAGTACATAAAAATAATGCTTATATAGCTCTCATCAAATTTCGGCAATTTTTATCTTTAAGTAAAATTCTGCCGAGTTTTTTGTTGACTTTCAGGCTAACTCCGGCTATAATAGAACCGGAACAAAAAAAATAGCAGCAAACTGCGCATTTACAGGTGGTGCTTTATGAGATACATCAGCCGACATATGGAAAACCTCATCCTGGAGCTGAGCCAGTCCTACTCCGCGATCCTGCTGACCGGTCCCCGGCAGGCAGGCAAAACAACCATGCTGCAGGCACTGGCGGAAAAGGAGAACATCAGCCGCAAGTATGTGACGCTGGACGATCTCAGGGAGCGGGACATGGCAAAGAATGACCCTGCACTCTTCCTCCAGCTTCATCAGCCGCCGGTGCTCATCGACGAGGTGCAGTATGCCCCTGAGCTGTTCACTTATATCAAAATCCACATCGACGAGCATCATAACCCCGGAGATTTCTGGATGACCGGCTCGCAGATTTTCCGTCTCATGCGCGGCGTACAGGAATCATTGGCCGGACGTGTGGCACTGCTGCATATGTCGCCCATGTCACAGCGTGAGATCATCGGAGCGCCATGCGTGCCATTTACCACAGATTTGGAGCGTCTGCTTGCCGATCGGGATCAGATTGTTCCTGTCACTGCACCGGAACTGTTCAAGCGTCTGTGGCGCGGCTCCATGCCCCGTCTGGTCAGCGGTGCGACTCCTGATCGGAACGTCTTCTATTCGTCTTACCTCTCCACCTACATGGAGCGGGACGTGCGGGAACTCTCCGGCAGTGTGGATGCATTGAAATTCAACCGCTTCGTCACCGCCGCCGCCGCTCGCTGTTCCCAGCTTCTGAACTACAACGCGCTGGCAGAGGATGCCGATATCGACATTCAGACCTCCAAGGCATGGATCAACATTCTGGAAACACTGGGGATCATCTTCCTTCTGCATCCCTATTCCAACAATGTCCTCAAGCGAACGATCAAGACGCCGAAGTTATACTTCTACGATACCGGTTTGGTCTGTTATCTGACACGCTGGTCTTCTCCTGAAGTAGCCGAGAGCGGCGCTATGAACGGTGCACTGCTGGAAAACTTCACCGTCTCAGAGATCATGAAAAGTTATCAGAATGCCGGGCGGGAACCGTATCTCTACTTTTACCGTGACCGCGACGCCAGGGAGATCGACCTTATCCTCGAAGGTGACGGTAAACTCTGCCCTCTTGAGATCAAAAAGACCGCTGCGCCGGACCAGCGTCTGACCCGTGTTTTCAACGTAATCGACAAGTCACCTCTCCAACGCGGCACCGGAGCAGTGCTCTGCATGGCGGAAAAACTCAGCGCCTTCGACAGAAATAACCTGATCGTACCGATTTGGATGATATAGTTCCCGGAAATTCTCTCCATTTGACGGGAAAGCAATTTCGGACTAAAATAACAGTATGGGAAAAAGGATCATCATTTATGGAGCGGGCGGACACGCAAAGACCGTGATTTCCCTGCTGCGACTGCTTGGCTGGGAGATCGCCGGCATCATTGATGACGGTGTTGCCGCGGGAACGGTTGTCTCGGGTGTACCAGTGCTGGGCGGTGCGGAAAAGCTGCCCGGCCTCAGGGCTGACGGCATCGAACATGCTGTCAACGCTGTCGGCGGCATCGGGAATTATACCGTCCGCTGGAACATTTTTGAACGGCTGCGCCGGCACGGCTTCCTTTTCCCGAACCTCATTCACCCCACCGCTTTCGTTGAACACAGCGTGACACTGGCCGACGGAATCCAGGTTCTGGCACAAAGCTACATCAGCTCGGAGAGCTCTGTCGGCTTCGGGACGCTCATCAACGCCGGCGTCATCATCTCCCATGACGGGAAAATCGGACAATGCGTGAACCTTTCTCCCGGAGCTTTACTCGCCGGGGAGGTAACGGTGGAAGACTTTGCTCAGATCGGCATGGGAACCACCATCAATCTTGGACTGACAATCGGCAGCCGTGCCCGGGTCGGGAACGGCGCCACAGTGAAAGCAGATGTCCCGGCTGACGGAAGGGTCTATGCGGGAACCGTCTGGCCGCCGTTTTCAGGGAAGTCTCACATTCCCACTGACCGGCAGTACAGAAAGATCGCATAAGCAGGTTTCAGGTGTCAGGTTTTAGGGATCAGGTTTCAGGTGTCAGTTAAAGGGTTAGCGAATCGTGTTCAGACGGCAGAACAACAATAACAACGCCAATGCATCGGGACAGACCGGGTCTGCCGCCATTGAACGGGTCACCTCCGTCCTGGGCCCCGGCATTAACTGGCGGGGCAGCCTGCGCGGTTCTGGCGGTGTGCGCATCGAGGGGACCTTCGAGGGCGACATGCAGATCCGCGGGATGATCGTTGTCGGTGAAACCGGACGTGTGACCTGCATGAACATGAGAGCCAACACCATCGTGGTGGAAGGAACCGTCCGCGGCAACATCACCGCGGAAAAGCTGGAGATCCGCTCCACCGGCCGTGTCTGGGGAGATGTGAGCGTCATCAGCTTTTCCACCGAAGACGGCGCTTTTCTGCGCGGACAGGTGCGGATGGAGGAAAAGGTGGTCATCGAACAGCAGACCGACAACATGATTCCCAATCCGCAGCAGCCGAACCCGAATTCCCAGCCCGGACTGAATTTTTATCCGAGATAAAGGGGATAGTAAATAGTAAATAGTAAATAGTAAATAGTGGATAGTAGATAGTGACTGGTGGGTCGTAATATGTGACACAGGCAAGCAGAGTGCGGGATCGAAGCATTCTAAGGAAACACTGATTTATTCGGGCTGAGTCAAAGTGACCTGTTTTCGTTGACTCAGAATTGAGTCAACAGAACAGGTTGCATTGACTCGTTTGCCGCGGATTAAACATTAATCAGCGTTTCCCTAAATAATAAAGTGAACTCATATAACAGGAGATTTATGGATTATCAGCAGCAGATCAATGTACCGATGTCCCTGCCGGACATCACGGATAAAGAGCGGGAAGCCGTTGCAAAGGTGATGGCGACAAATTACCTCAGCATGGGCCCCTATGTCAAGTCATTCGAAGAAGCTTTCTGTAATTTCACCGGCGCACGCCATGCCGCTGCCGTCAATTCCGGCACAGCCGGTTTACACCTCTGTGTGCTCGCAGCCGGATGGCACGACGGTGACCGGGTGATCACCACCCCGTTTTCCTTCGTTTCTTCGACCAACGTCCTGCTTTACGAACGCATCACACCGATTTTTGTGGATGCGGAACCACTCACCGGCAACATTGACCCTGTTCAGCTGGCATCCGCCGTTACCGACCTGATGACCTCTGAAGCCGCGGCTGCCAAATGGCTTCCACCCAAAGGAGATCATGGCGGTAAACTGAAAGGCATCCTGGCCGTGGATGTCTTCGGACAGCCGGCAGACTATGATGCCATCCGGGAAGCCGCAAAACCTTACGGACTGCCCGTCATCGAAGATTCCTGTGAAGCCCTCGGCGCCATGTACAAAGGCCGCCATGCTGGTCTGCTGGGCGATATGGGCGTTTTCGCCTTTTATCCCAACAAACAGATCACCACTGCCGAAGGCGGTCTGGTGGTCACCAATGACGACAAAGCCGCCGCCATGGTCCGCTCCCTGCGCAACCAGGGACGGGCGGAAGGCGACACCTGGCTGGAACATACCTACCTTGGCTATAACTACCGCATGGATGAGATGAGCGCCGCTCTCGGGACTGTGCAGATGGGCCGCATTGATGAACTGATCCGCAATCGTCAGAAAGTTGCGGATTGGTACCGGGAAGAGCTCACCGACATCGACGACATCGAACTGCCCCACACCGCGGCCACCACGACCCGGGACAGCTGGTTCGTTTATGTGATCCGCCTGAAAGAGGCCGAACGCCGCAGCGAAGTGAGCGCCAAACTCAAGGCTCTGGGGATCCCGGTGAGGCCTTATTTCTCGCCCATCCATCTCCAGCCTTACATGCAGGAACGCTTCGGATATGAACCGGGACGCTTCCCGGTCACCGAAGATCTTGGCCGACGCGGACTGGCGATCCCCTTCTCCGGAAAAATGACCCGGGAACAGGTCGCGGCAGTCGGTTCGGCACTGCGGCAGATTTTATATTAGGATGACAGGTGGAAGATAAAGCGGCAAAAGCTCCCAAAGAACGGTCTTTCGCTTATGCTCCGGCACGGGGAAAGGGACTGCTGTTTTTGTTTCCGCTCTGCGCCGGGCTGATCGCGCTGGAAGTCTTCCTGTTTCTGCGTTTCGACATCTCACAGGTCGGGCTGCAGTTTTTCCTGCTCCTGATCGCGCTGCTGCTGATCGCCGTCCCGCTCCTCTTCCTGCTTTACCGCCTTTACAGTCTGATTTTTTCCGAGTACCGTCTGGAACGGGATGGTCTTCACATTCAATGGGGCCTGCGCACGGAGGTGATCCCGCTGAACGCCATTGAATGGATCCGTTTCCCGGGTGAGATGACAGAAGACGTGCCCTGGTCCGTCCTGCCGATGCCCGGGGCTTATCTGGGGACCGTGAAGGTGGATGAACACCTGACCTATGAATTTCTGGCCTCGGACATGAATAAAATGTTGTTTCTGGGAACCCCTCGCTGCACCTACGCCATTTCACCGCGAAACCCTGACGAATTCCTGAACGGATTTGAACGGATTCTTCAGATGGGCACCCTGACCAACGTGGAATGGGTCTCTTCGCGACCCGGGAACTGGCTGATCGAAGCCTGGCAGAGCAAAGCGGGACGGATCAGTGTGCTCTCTTCGCTTGCCTTCCTCATCACGCTTTATATTTATGTCGGTACACAGTTCCGGGTCGGAGGGACGATCTCGCTGTCCTTTTCCCCTTCCGGAGAACCGCTGGAAAGCATCTCTTCTGTCAACATGCTGGTCGTGCCGCTTGGCGCCACTTTCATCTGGCTGACGGGAAGCATTATGGGGTTGCTGTTGTTTCAGCGGCCTGAAAACCGCCGGACCGGTGAAATTGTCTGGGGAGCGGTTTCAGCCGCCGTGCTTCAGTGCCTCATCGCGGCGCTGATGATCTTTTAAACCTGATGCTATGAACAAAGACACCGAAACGAAACGAAAACCATTTGTGATCGCGCTGACCCCGCTGACCCTTTTCGTGCTCCTCTCTTATGGATTGCTGCTGAACAGGCTCGGTTTTTACTGGGATGACTGGCCTTACGTCTGGACCCGGCTGGAATTGGGCTATCACGGGCTGCTGCGGCATTTCAGCTTCAGCCGTCCCGTTGCCGGGCAGATCCATAACCTGGCCATTCTCCTCACGAACGGCTCCCCGCTGCTGGCGCAGATCTGGGGACTGTGCATGCAGGTCTTCGGCAGTTTCTGTACTGGGCTGCTGGTGCGGGAGGTCTGGCCGAAAAAAAGCTTTGCAGCCGCCCTGACCGCGCTGCTCTTCCTCGCTTACCCCGGCTTCACCATGCGCCCCATCGCCATCAACTTCAGCTTCTCCTATTTTCTGATGGGCATGCTGTTCCTCTCCTTCATCCTTTCCGTCCGCGCGGCACGCGGAGCGAAATACAAAGCACTGATGATCATCACAGCCTGTCTGATCAGCCTGCTCAACCTTTTTGCCTCGGAATATTTCTTTCTGCTGGAGCTGCTCCGCCCCTGTTTCCTGGCTGCCGCGCTATCTGAAGATGAGGCATCTTCCCGGAAAGAGCGCCTCACCCGGACGCTGAAGCTTTCCCTGCCTTACGCGGCGGTCTTCGCTGCCGGGATCATTTACCGGATGTTTTTCAACCGCACGCAGACGCTGCATTATGAGTTCAAGCTGCTCAGTGATTTCAAAGCAGCTCCCCTCCCGACGGTCTGGAATTACCTGCTGCAGATGGGGAAGGACTGCCTGCGGGTCATTCTTGAGGCCTGGGGCACGGTCTTCGAATTTCCCAACATCACAGAATTCGGATCTCGTTCTACCCTGATCTACGCCCTGATCTGCGTGGGTGCAGCCGTGATCTCGGCGCTGTTCCTCTTTTTCTTTTCTCATGAGAAGTCCGGAAAAACACGAGAGAACCGGGACATGCTCCTCATCGGGATCCTTGCGCTTCTTCTGGCCGGCCAGCCCTTCTGGCTGACGGAAAGCGTGATCCATTTTGTCTTCCAAAACTGCCGCTACACCCTGCCGTTCCTGCTGGGCGTCAGCCTGTTTTTGAGCGCCCTGCTGGACCTGGTCCGCAAACCGCGAGCGGTACCGGTGCTGCTGGCTTCGCTTTTTGCCGGCCTTGCGGCAGGACATCTGTTTGTCACCGGCAATGAATACCGCCGGGACTGGACGCTGACAAAGGACTTTTTCACCCAGCTCAAGTGGCGTGTTCCGGGGATCGAAGAAAACACGGTGGTCGTGACCAATGTGCTGCCCATACGCTTCAGCACTGACAACTCCCTCACCGCACCGCTGAACTGGATCTATGCGGAGGGCTATGAGCCGGACCGCATTCCCTACATGCTTTACACCAACACCAAGCGGGAAGCGACCCTTTCCGGGCTGGAAGGCGGCAACGAGATCTTCCAGGAATACCTCTCCGCACAGTTTTTCGGGAACACCGACGACATGATCAGCATTTATTACAACGCGCCGGGCTGTGTGCACGTGCTGGACCCGGAGATCGATGCTTTCAACCAGATGATCCCCTCCATTGACCGGGAAGCCGCCATCTTGAACAATTACAGCCGCATCCGCACAGAAGCGCCCGATACACCGCTCCCGGCCAAACTCTTCAGCCCCGCATCCGGTCAGGGAAGCTGGTGCCGGTATTATGAAAAGGCGGACCTGGAACGTCAGCGCGGGAACTGGGAAGCGGCAGCCACCCTGGGGGACGAGGCCTTTTCCAGGCAGGACCATCCCAATGACCCGATGGAACGCATCCCGTTCATAGAAGCCTATGCGCATGTCGGCCGCTGGCAGGATGCGCTGGAACAGACCCGGGCCGCCATGGATGTCACGCCGGTCATGAACGACCCGCTCTGCGCCCTCTGGTCCCGCATCGAACGCGAAAGCGGAGAGAATCCAGCGTCAGACGAAGTGTATGAGCTGTTGGACTGCGGTTTTTTGAAGAAATGATGTATCAAGCACACGGGGATATCAAGCACACGGGGACAGCTCTTGACCTGCTCCGAAAGGAACAGACTGCGTCTGGTTTTAATGCGGAGCAGGAGCTTCGCTACCGCGAAGCCGGCACAGCAGGGCTGTACTCCGTGTTGCGTCACCAGGTTCTGAACAGTTACTTTTTAATAAAAATAGAGGGAATCGTATGTTTCAACGTAAGACCCGTGTCCTGCTGCTCTGCCTGACCCGCCGGGGCGGACTGCTGCATTACAATGACTGCCTGGCGGAAAGCCTGAGCCGGATCTGTGATGTGAAGCTCGTCTGTGCCGCCGGTGCGGAACATGCCCGGGCGCTGACGGAGATCGACATGACAGAACTGGACACCGGAAAAGGGGCAAAGGGAACGCTGCTGAA
This sequence comes from uncultured Leptolinea sp., assembly GCA_964459115.1. GTDB lineage: Bacteria > Chloroflexota > Anaerolineae > Anaerolineales > Anaerolineaceae > Flexilinea. The sequence goes on from CAYWKZ010000033.1 coordinate 23,000, forward strand.
ACTCTTCTCGCCGCAGACCTGGAAGGCGCTCCGGAAGATCTCTGATGCGTTCGACCCGGATATGATCCACATCACCTCCGCCCAGGAATGGAACCCGGCCCTGGGGCTTTTCATCCGCGGCTCCCTCAAAAAGCCGCTGATCTACACCGTCCACGATGTGGTCCATCACGAGGGAACGCCCCTTTATTTCAAAATCACCGAAGGGCTGTTCCGCGGGATGCCGGACGGGCTGAGTGTATTGACGGAACAGGGGAAACAGTTCTTCGTCCAAAAGGGATTCCCCGCGGAAAAGATCCTGGTCACCCCTCACGGCGTTTATGACTTCTTCACGCAGCACCGCAAGGGAACCCCTGAACAGAAGGAGATTCTCTTTTTCGGACGCATTGAACCTTACAAAGGGCTCAATGTGCTGCTGGAAGCGGCCCGCCCGCTGCTGGATGAAGCTCCGGAATGGAAGCTGCAGATCGCGGGAGGGGGCGATGTGACCCCTTACCGGGAGCTGCTGGACCATCCGCAGATCTGCCTGACGAACCACTTTTTGAGCGATGAGGAAGTGGCTGAATTTATGGAACGGGCCGCCATCGTCGCCCTCCCATACATATCGGCCAGCCAGTCCGGTGTGATCCCGACGGCTTTCGCCTTTGGGAAACCGGTGATCGCCACCGCCGTCGGCGGCATTCCTGACATGGTCCGGGACCGGGAGACCGGCCTGCTGATCCCGCCCAATGATGTGAACGCGCTGCGGGATGCGCTCCGTCAGCTGATGTCAGACCCGGAGCTGCGCGGCTCCCTGGGAAGCGCCGGACGCGAATTCGCCGCCTCAGAACTCTCGTGGAATACTATTGCCGAAAAACACGCTTCATTTTACCGCCGCTTTTCCGGCAGAGGACCAAATTCATAAACTCACACCTCAGGGGTCGGATTCCGCTTGGCAGAGGGACGGGTCTGCGAAGCGGGCCTGTACCTCGGGGAGGACGGAACCAACT
>CAYWKZ010000034.1:0-22779 GCA_964459115.1 uncultured Leptolinea sp.
GATTCAGAGACCGGCTCAGCTGTCGGCGCTGTATGTTCCTGTGTATGGTTCTCAACCGGCGCGGCAGTCTTCACCGTCTCGCGCTGTACCGTGCTCTGTGGTTCGGAGACCGGTTCGGCTGAGGGCGTTGTGTTTTCCCGGGTATTACCCTCAACAGGAGCAGCGGCTTTCACCGTCTCACGCTGGACTGTGCTCCGCGATTCAGAGACCGGTTCGGCGGATGGCGCTGTGTTTTTTTGGGTATCATCCTCAACAGGAGCGGCGGCCTTCACCGACTCCCGCTGTACCGTTCCTGAGGTTTCAGCCGCCGATGACTGATTGACTGATGTCTGCGGCTGGCTGTTATTTTTGACGGTTGGGTCAAATTCCCGCGCGACAACGTTCCCCGGGTTGATCGGTCTTCTGGCAACCCTGGTTTCAATGGTTGATGTTGTCGGCTGGGATTTGACTTTATGAGGCGCTGCATCTATCTGTCTATCGACAACCGGCTGCTCAGCCCGTTTTGTTTCCCGAACTGTCCGTTCAGCCTTTGGAGCTGCCGGAACAGAGGGTTCCGGCACATCAAAAGGGGCAAAATCGCGGTTCACCTCATCTTTTGAATTCGATGATGAAATTTCGACCCGCTCGGTACGCACCCGTCTGCGGTCAGGGCCGCGTTGTTTGGCTTCCTGATCCTGTTTTTGCTTTTTGGCAGCCATCAGACGTTTTTCGAAATCGCTCGGGCCGTCAGAGCGGTCAAACACGACCGGACGCCGTTCGCTTTTCGCCGGGTAGGAGGATGCACTGATGGGAGAGGGTGAGGGCATGGAAACGGGCGTTGTCCCCGTGCTCTGAGCCGCCGGACCGGCGCCGCCGGCAGTCGGCAGCGGCATGGAAGCCGGAGACCGCTGAACCGTTGCGGAATTGGAAGAGGATGATGGCTTCAGATGAAGCAGCTTCATCCCGTCATTATATTTCGATTCAGCTTTTTTCGAAAATGAAGAAACCGCGGAACTCCTCATCACGGTCATCGACGGATGTCTGACCGAAAACGAAGCTTTTGTCTGGCGGAAAACCGTCTGAGGCTGAAGGGAGGATGAATTTAAAAGCAACCCACTGCCGGAGCCGGAAGATTTTCCCGGGTTCAGCATAGCGGCAATTCCTGCCTGACGTGCTTTCAAAGAATCAATAATCCCACTCATATTTCAACATTCCACATTGAACATTCAAAACAACGAATTTCTAAACTCCCCAGCTTGAAGTTTCATGAGAAACATCCATTCTTCCGTATGCAACGGTCAGATTTTCTACCAAGATTTGATCTTCACTAATGCTATAGGTTAAAACCTCTCTCTGCATAACCAAACCGCTCAAATCGATACCCATCGTACCGATTGCCCAGCTGATCGGAAAAGCATCCCGCAGTGAATATACCACGTGATCCGTTTCCTTTCCTACTTTGATTTCAATAGTTGCTTTTTGAATTCCGCCATGATCCGTACCATTGATCAGCCAATCCATGAAAACATCATTGTCGCAGTAAAAATGCATGAACATCACGGGAGAATAGTTCAACGAACCGGGCAATTTCACAACGTAATTCCCATTTCCCCCTGTATACCGGGATTCCACATTTCGTGTCACTTCAAGCAGCATAATGTTTTGACAATACTTCATCGGAATGGACTTGTCTCCGCTGTTAAAGAAAACCCGGAAGGTATTATCAGTCTTATCCTTGTCCTTCGGAACATATACTTTTTGATAAGCCTGAAGATCCTCAACAATCGTTGAGTTCGGAATAGCAGCAGGTTCCCCGGAGGTCGGAATCAGGATCGTATTGTTAAAAATGTTTGCAGCGCTCGCCATAAGACCTCAAAATGCCCTTATCGTTTTTTCTGTACTGGTTTGGTATGTCAGACCTGAGTAGGAAATCGTAACCGTTTCCTGCAAAAATTCTTTTTCGTTCTCTACAACAGCAATAGGACCCATCCACCACGCGGTCGGGAACGCATCCTGCAGCGTGAAGACAATATGTTTTCCGGTCGGTAATATGAAATGCAGCTCCATATCCGCACGTGAAGCGCCGCCGTTTGTCACGCCATTCGTAAGCCAATTCAGAAAAAATTTGTCATTTGTGAACCTGTGAACGATTCTGAGATCTTTATAAGTAACCGGTCCGGGCAAATTGATGACATAATCATAATTTGAACCTGGTCTTGCCTCATTCTCCCGATCCATACCAAATCCGGTAATACTCTGCACTCTCATCAATTTTACCGATTGGCTGTCACTGATCTTGAGAAAAAGGCCATATTCAAAAGATGTATTTTCGGGATTCAGCTCGTTTACAGCCGAGAGCTTATTGGCAGTATCCACACTCGGAAGCGGATTTGCACCCGGCAATCCATCAGAGGAAGGAATCAGTATATTCGTGGTCAATATATCTTTTATACTTGGCATGTTATTTTCCAATCTATCATAAGATACGAAAACCAACTAACATCGCATCTTACATCTCAGAAATTTTTATAACTTTCCCGCGCGGTCTCTTTCCTGACGCATTGATTCCTGTAATTTGCGGGTAACAAGAAATGCAAGCTCTTCCAAATTCTGCTCGGATAATTTCTCCACATTGATCCGCAATTCATCCGAATTTTCAGCTCGCTCAGCTTCAGCCATAATTCCCTTCATCAGCACCTGACAGCGATCAAGCACTCATTCTCTGATTAATGTCCGCGATCTCCTTCACCCATTCCAGCCGGGAACGGTGATCCATGGAAAGGATCTCATCCGCCTGCCAGTGGAAGAAATAAGCAATATAGGCTACCTCTTTACGGAGTTGATCCGCCGGGTAGCCGATCACTCCCCCCCCGGCGCGGCCAGATCCACTTCAAAAGGTTCCCCGCAATGCGGGCAGGCATATTTTCGTTTGGTCGTTCCGCTTTCGTTGATCGTTCGGTAAAATTCCTGTAAATAAGTCAGATCCGCGGCAAAAAGATTTTCAATTGTGCTCGCGGTAATGTTCGTTTCCGGGCCTAACTGGGTGATCACACGGCTCAGCAGAAGGATCACCACATAGGCATCATTATTTCGTGCACGCATATCGCTCAGCACCTGGATCTCATCCAGCGCTGTCGCCAGGCGCATCGTTCCGTTTTTATACAGCTGCCCGTCAGAGCCGATATACCCCATCGGGAGCGTAAACTCAAATTCCGTTTGAAAAGCCATAATGTTCTCCAGAGTTCAGGTTTCAGGATTCAGGTTTCAGCAACAATGAAATTCATTATTCTGACACCTGATACCTGAATCCTGAAACCTCTCTTATCCCATCACTTCATGCAGTTCATCATTTCCGTCATTGATCGTCATGCTCTCAAACTGAAGCGTCATGTCGATTTTCATGGGAGACGGAGAATCTTCCACACCAAAACCACTGAGCTGCCAGGAAGACGGAAAACAATTGATCAGATTCCATCGCAGCCAGATCTTTGCTTTATCAGCGCCGTTCGGATCTCCGCCATATTTGAGCAGACTAATCGTGATGTTCCGCAATTGAGCGGATTTTCCGGCCTGTACACTGGAAAACCACTTCAGCCAGGGGCGTGCACCGTCTCCAAGCATGATCGAAATGTTCATCGGTTCCGTATAGGTGCTGCCATATACATAGTGTTTCACCGGACCACCCTTCAGTGGGCTCTCGTAATAAGCGGAAGTTCCGCGTTTGATGGCCTGTGAACTGATAGAGAGCACGCTGCAAAGTCCGTTGCCATCCCTTGAAGAATCGGAAAATTCTATCGTATATTGAAAATTAAGCCAGGGATCGCTCATTTGCCTCCGGTCGGTAGTCAGTTATTGATCTTTTACCAATTCGGTTGCAGTGCTGCAGCCGAAAAACGTTCAATTCGTTTACATTTCTCATTCATGGCCGCCGGTCACCCAACGGCCATGACATGATTTCTAATTTTGCGCTGTGCGCTTATCCCGTTCCAAAGACCTCAGGTCTTTGCTCCCGGATACGATTACTTCTTGCGGACCATACCTTCATGGACGATGGTGATTTCTTCCACCATGTAGTCCGTGGAGTCGGAAGCCATTTCAGGACCGCTGATCTGGCTCGGCCAGGCGTTGGTCAGGTCCCACTGTGCGACCGGTTCCATGCTCTGGCTGTAGGCGATGATGGACGCATTGGTGCGGGCATCATCGATCTTGCCGTCAACGACCATCTGGCGCCAATCCCAGACATCCTTCAAATCGGTCACACCGCGGCGCAGGGTGATCGGGTTCCAGGTCAAACGACCGGGGATCTGTTTGATGATCGGTTCGCCCTTTTCAGAGACGATCTTCTGGGTGATGACTTCGGTTTCGGAACCGATACCGCTGACACTGGTGAAATAACCACTCAGTTTGCCGGATACTTCGAGTCCGTACTTAAACCCAACAACTGGATCTTTTACATCTGCCATTAGTTTACCTTCCTTATCTTTTCAGCTATCTTAACGTTCGTTATGGCGTTACCCGATACCTTCGGGAACTGTTCAAACAAACACCTTCCGGGCATCTGTCTGAACCATTCCTCTGGTATCTTGACGAATCGTTAGGTTAATTCATTACTCAGCGTTCGGGCCGGCCCACTGGCTGATGCGGAAGATCACGAATTCAGCGGGCTTGACAGGGCACATACCGATTTCGATGATCAGGCGGCCAAGATCGCGGCTTTCCGGCGGGTTCAGCTCGTCATCGACCTTCACATAGAAGGCTTCAGCCGGAGTGTTGCCGAAGAGAGCGCCGTCACGCCAGACACCACGCAGGAAAGCGGTGATGTCGCGGTCAACACGGGACCACAGAGCACGGTCGTTCGGTTCGAAGACGACCCACTGGGTGCCGTTTTCGATGGACTTTTCAACATAGTTGTAAAGTCTGCGGACGTTGATGTAGCGCCATGCCGGGTCAGAGGACAGGGTGCGGGCGCCCCAGACGCGGATACCGCGGCCCGGGAACGCACGAATGCAGTTCACGCCGTTCGGGTTCAGGGTATCCTGTTCACCCTTGGTGGTCTGATAGTCCAAACCGACTGCGAGGGAAACAACTTCATTGGCCGGGGCTTTGTGGACACCGCGGGTCGTATCGTTGCGGGCCCAAACGCCGGCAATGTGGCCGCTCGGCGGGATGGAGATGATCTTGTCAGTGGCAGGATCGGAAACCTTGATCCACGGATAGTACATCGCAGCATAGCTGGAATCGAAACCGGTGGTTTCCATGCGCCATGCTTTGACTTCCTGCGGGGTCATGTTCGGCGGGGTGTCGAGGATCGCGACACGATCGCCGCAGCGTTCGCAGTGAGCGATCATCTGTGTCTGGACAGCCTTGACCATATCCAGGTCGAGTTTTTCGCCCGGCATGGTGGTCATCAGGTCCGGGACAACGACCATGGTCACATCGTCAAGAACTTCGAGGCCGTCGACGCCGGTGCGGGCGGCAACGTCACCGTTGAATTCAGCAGCCTTCGGGGCAGCAAGCAGGTTCTGATCCATGATCAGCATCTGTTCCTGTTCGCGCGGGGCAGCAGCGGTGATGGAAGTTTCCATCGCTTCAACATCCACGAATTTCGGGGCTTTGTTGTTCGGCCAGGCAACAGCGACCTTGGTACCGACGGATTCGAGCTTGGCGCCTTCGAAGGATTCGAGGACGGTCCAGCCACCGTTGGGGCCCTTCTTCTCAACGAAGAAGTTGAAGGTCACATCGCCGGAAGCGCTCGGAGCCGGAGCCTCGGCAGCTTTGTTATCGCCGGCTTTGTCGTCTTTCTTCGCTTCAGCCTTGACAGGGGTGGAAGCAGGAGCGGCAAGGCCCTTGACACCGGCAACACGCAGACGGAGCTGCATGGCATCGAAGCCGGCCTGTTTCGCTTCAGCGCGCAGCGCCGGTTTGCCGGCAGCGTTCAGCAGCGTGGCAGCAGCCTTCGGGAAAGTGCGGACGGAGCAGACATAGCAGCGGGTACCGCCGTTGGAGAAGTAACCATATACAGCGTGCGGCAGCTTCAGACCCGGCACAAATCCGCCGAATTTATCGACAAACTGTGTCCAGTTGGTGACGAGCTGCGGTTTGTTGAGCAGGTTCTCAACATACGGACCGTCACCATTGTCACGAACGATTTCAGCCTTTTCGGTGAAACCAACGAAAGCAGCCATGGCTGTTCCGACACCCTCGATCGGTTTCGGCCCACGATCTACTTCTTCAACATATACACCCGGTGATAAATATTCTGGCATTTTTCCTCCTGAAAAATATTACCTTTTTTCCATGATTTCAAGTTTGAGGCACCGATTGAGTCAACGGTGACGGTTTTCCTGACTCGGGGACGAGTCAGACGAAAACCGTCCCCTTTGACCCGTTGCCGATCCCGTCAGCCTGAAATCACAACACTACCGTTTTCTCTTCCGCAGGGATCGTGATCTGCTGACGCTTCAGGATCTTCCCACGGTACAACACATTCAGGTGATATTTACCGGCAGGAAGTGTCGGCAGCTTCACCCGGAAATTTTCATCCACGCTCATCACATCGTTCCTTTCCTCAAGGACGACACTCAGCGTCGATGGTTCATACTTATCCGTTTTGATGACGAAACCTTCGTCAAAATGCTCTACAGTTTTCTGCACAGCAGCCCGGCCACCACCCGGATCCGTCTGGCCGACATTGCGGGTAACAGTGCTGACCTGCGGGAACACCAGCGGCTCATAAGGATCGACCGTGATCGTCACCGTGACAATGAAACCGGCATGGATGTCATTGCCGATCACGCCCCAGATCTCCGTGGCTTTTTCCGTCGGGCCGTGTTCCGGCTGATAGACCGCCGCATCCAAGATGGTCGGGAATTGCTGGTTCCGCATCTGCTCGCTGGCATATTTATCCGGGATGATCGGATTGCGCAAAAGCGTATAAAGCGCGTCCGAAAGCAGCAAATGCTCATCTTCCGGGTCTTTGGTCCAGGCGGTCAGCAGGTAACGCAGATCAATGCGAACCGGATTGCGGCGAATTTCTACCTTCCCATCGGGACGGGGAATCTGCCGGGCCTGCTCCGCACCGCGCAGACGCAGGTTTTCACGGATATCGAACAGGAACAGGTCGATCGTCGGCCGGTTCAGGCGGGAAGCCCAATCCCGGCTGGGCAGGTCATATTTGATATCCACGTTTTGACGGGAAACCGTCAACGAGTCGAGAATCAAATTTCGCAGGGCCTCATCCACATCCGATATCATTCGTTATCTCCATCCATCTACTCAAACAGCTGCATACATGAGCAGCCAAAACTATTAAGCATTTTGCGCCTGCGGCTGAGCTCCGCCCTGAGCAGCCTCGCTTTGCGCCTTATTCCGAAGCAGCATCATAACCGATGATTTGATATCCTCAACAGATTCATTTTCATTGAGGGATTCCTGGATCATCTTCATATGATTCGCCGCAATTTCACGTTTGAACAGCAGTTTTGTGTATCTTGCAGAAAGCGTTTGATCACCCTGAACTTCATTCCATAAATCATCGATCAGAGTCTTTTGCTTATCCTTGATCTCTTCAGCTTTTCTGGCTTCATCTTCTTCCGTTTCTCCGATCGTGCTCTGTTTATTCTTTGAAGCGAACCAGTTATTGATTGATTTTGTGCCTCTTGCCTGTGCGGCAGCCTTCTTTTCCGGGTCGCTTTCGAAGGCGCCCAGAACTTTGCCGCCGATAGCAGAAAAGATTGAGGAAAAGAACGTTTTCGCTTTGCCGCTGCGGTAACGGTTGATGTCATCTTTCGTAATGGTAGCATCAACCTGACGCAGCATATCATACTGCTGTTCCAGATATCCCTGCAGTAAATCCTTCTGATCGTTAAGTATCGCTCCTTCATGTTCCAAATCGCGGTGGATCACCAACATTTGAGTTCCATCAGATTCTCTGGACAATTTTCGCTGCAGACTACTCACTTTTTTTTCCTGGTTCGGGATCATATTATTTTCATAACTTTTGATTGAGCCCTCAACAGCATTGTATGCCACTTTGCGATCCTCAGGCATCTTTGCGATGGCAGCTTTCACTTTTTGATCACCCGCCATAAAATCGCCCATAGCATCGCCAAGGCCCAGCATATTCATTGCACCTCCCAGAACCGCATTGCCCAGATCTCCCCAGAATCCGCGCTGGATGGTGTTGGATGCGTGACTTTTCACTTTCAATTCACGCTGAACTTCACCTTCATCCTCTTCCTTGAGTTTCGGTTCAAATTCCCGCTGAGCGGTAGACTCCGCTTCATGCTCCTGAGCCGTATCGGCCGCACCCAGCTTCAGCGGGCCGGAAGAGGCATGACCGCCCTGCTGCACCACATGGGTCAGCTCGTGGGTCATGGTCTGTGCATCGCGTCCGCTGCTGCTGTCGGGATTGATGCCTTTACTGAGGAAAACATCCGAACCAATGGTGAAAGCCCGGGCATTGAGCGAACGGCTGACGGTATCAGAGGCCGCATCCGTATGGACATGAACATCGCTCATGTCCCGGCCAAACTTCTGGGAATAGAATTGATTCTGCTTTTCGGAAAGCTTCTGCCCGCTGCCCCGCATGCTCTGAATCTTCGCGGAGACATCACCCGGCAGCATGCCGCCTTCCGGGCCGTTGACATCGGAAAGATCCCGCTGCACGGTTTCCTGAACCGGCGCAGTCGGCTTGACGTTTTCCTTCTTTACCTTTTTCTCTTCCTGTTCCGCAAATTTACTCATGTTTTCCAGCCTTTCTTTCCAGCTGTTTCACGCAATGAACACTTGTTGGCATCTCAAACGCAAGGCATAAAGACCTTACGTTTTTTATTATAACCGAAATTTACACCTGTCAATATTATTTATTTTTTTCTTATAAAGTTTCTCGCCGAACGTCACGAGCCGGCTCATGATTCACTGCATGATGCCGGGTAAAAAGCCTTTTCAAGCTTTCATCCTCTCATAATTATATCCGGTTTTTTTATTCACGTATGAGGGTGTTCCAGATTGTCACATTCCAATCCCGCGTGACTGTTACCGTTCACCGGGTTTTCAAATTTGAGCCTAATAGGCCTGTATTTACCCGCCCAGTTTTTCGGCGATCAGCCTTTCAGCTCCGGAAGCATAACGTCCGTTCCTCATGCTCACGCCCAGCGCACCGATAACTTTTTCAGCCAGCGCCCCCAGCGGACCGCCGTCGTTAACGATATCCAGCAGCATCTTTGCACGTTTCAAATTGATCTGTTTGAAGGCCTCTTTGCGTGTTTTCACATCCATGCCTTTACTCTTCAATATGATCTCTTTGACTTCGTCGTCACTGAGTTTTTCACCCGGGAACCGGTTCCGTATACGTTCCTTTTCGTCTTCCCAATTATCAATTTTCAATTCTTCTGCGACCACATCTGCGCGCAGATTAGCTTTTTTCCTGCGGGCATACAGGAAATTGGTGATGCCGGCGGCCGCACCGGCAAGGCCCAGAGCCGCCGCGGTGACCGGCGCAAGCGGACCGCTCAGAAGAAGAATACCGGTAGTCAGCGCGATTGCACCGCCGACTGCTTTGATAGCGCCACCGGTTCGATGCAGTTCCGCAACGCGTTTGCCCTGTTTGAAGATCTGCATCAGCCGTTCCTGATCCACGGCTCCTTTTTTGAAATTTCTCATCCTTTCAAGGTTTGATATTTGTTTATTGATCGTGTTTATGCTCTTCTGTCCACGGATCCCCTCGACCCCGCCGGTGATCAGGGAAATACCTCCGGTAGCTACATTCAGCCCAGGGAGAATATTCGCCCCCGCTAACTGTCCGGCATGTGCCACCACCGGACTGATTTGTGATATAACGGGAATGGAGCCTATGTTTTTCATGGCGGACAGACCGCCGGAAAATGTATCTCCCACCGCGCCAAGTGTATCCAACCCGGATGTGACCCAATCCAGATGGCTGCCGCCGGCTTTCACATTGCGAAAGTTGCGTATCGTATCTGCCGCCCCGGTAGCTGTGGCAGTAAGGCCCAGCCCGGCGCCCATGAGACCGGCTGTTCCTGAGATGGATGGCGTGACATAGTTGGTCATCAGATTATGGCCTTTCAAAATGTCAGGTCCATAGTAAGCAGCAAGGCTCAGCTGGTCAAACCCGTTCGCGGCTTTGATGATGTTATCGGCAAATTTCGCCTTTCCGCTCCTGTTTTTCGTGTCGTTGACTGTCGAACTTGCAGATTCATAATCCCCAACTAAATCTTCCGTGATCATCCCGGGCTGGCGGATGATCGCATTAGGGTCGTCTTTGGTTTGTTCGTCTATCTTTTCCTGTTCATGTATGTTTTCAATCACCGCCTGTTTTACGGTATTGTTTACACCACCATCATCTTTCTCCTCATACTTCGAGCTCGTTGAGATGATGTTATTGTCATTGCTTTCCTTCATGCCTTCTTCGGAAACGCTGCTCTCATCATCCCTTTCCCTCATACCGTTGGAGAAAATTTTTCCGCTGCCTTGTTTCCGGTTCTTTTCTGAGTTTTTTGAATCATTCTCAGGCAGTCCCTCCAGGACTAATTCAACGCTGTCATCATTGGAGATCAGGTTCGGACCACTGCTGTCCTTTTCAGGCATGTCGATCAAGCTGTTTTTCGCGGCCTTGTTTTCAGTTTTTTTCTTTTGCTGGTTACGAAGAACTGCCGCCATGCGGTCAAGTTTGGTCTTCTTCTTTCTATAGATCTTTTTATAATAATCTTTATTTTCCGTTGCTGTTTTCCCACGGTTCCGGCTGCCCTCATCGGATTTCAGGTAATCGTTATCGCCGGATGTTCCCTCAGTCATGATACTATCTGCTGATGCAAATGTCTCTGCAGCGCTTCTGTTTTTCTCCAGGAACTCTTTTTTCCAATTCTGAAAATTTTCGTCCTCTGCGTGCGCATTATCAATTTTTTGAATAAGCTGTTTATAAAGCTTGTAGTTTTTTCCTTTTTCACCGTTAGCTTTTATATATGTTGTTTCTGCAGAAGATACCCGGCCTTCCACTTTTTCATCGACCAGCTCTTCCGCAGCCTTCAGCCAACGCTCCAGCATTTCTTCGTAGGTTTCTCTGTTGATGAGCCGAATCTGCGAAATGAATTTCGTTTTATCGTCATTACTGACGTAATCCTTGTTTCCCGTTCGCTTATTGTTCGCCCGCTGCAGGGCTTCGTCCTGGGCATCCTGCCGGTCCTGTTCTTCACTGCCCACTTCCCGGATCAGCCCCCTGTTTCTCCTGTTGATCTGTTTGAGCGCTTTATCATAAGCTTTGGAATATTCCGTGCTCCGAATCGCTATTTTCCGCTCGTTGTTCGCAGCCAACCCGGCCTGAACCCGGAAAAGGTTGTCGGCAATATCTTCAGGAGTCCGATCTACATCATATTGCGAGACTTTCTTGCTCCAGGGCCACATCTGTACCGTTCCGGGCGTGACCGATTGCGTGACCGGCCCCCGCACGGCGCTCTGCTGGACGGTATGCACCAGTTCATGTGCCGCCACACGCGGTTCAAACCCGCCTTTCCCGAAATATACATCCCGGCCGCTGGTCCAGGCCCGGGCGCCCATCTGCGCAGCCCGGGACTCACTGGAACGGTCGGAATGGAAACGGATGCCGGAAAGGTCGGTATGAAGGCGATCACCCATTTCCCGGCGGACGGAATCAGGGCTTGTCCCCCGGATCCCAGCGGATAAGCGATCGGCTTCTGCTTCAGCCGATGAGAGCTGACTGTTCGGCATTTTAAATTCACGGAAGACAGTTGGTGGCGCACCGAAATTATCGTCCCCGCCCGCGAAAAAATCGAGCATCAGGCTGTTGGGCAGCCCACCAACAGGGCCTTCCGTTCCGCGTTCGGAACGGTTTTCGCTCTGCCCGGAGTTATCCCGTGTCTGCTCTGACTTTTTGTCTGAATTTGTGAATGCCATGAACTTTTCTCCACTTTTATTTTACAACAAAAACAGATTTTTCAAAGCCCCAACACCTGGGCATGACTACCGGTATCATAGAGGGTTAAAACCAATATGTCATTTTCATAATAATAGACGAGCACCCAGTCAAACGAAACATGACATTCTCTGAATCCTGTGAAATTACCAATCAGTTCATGATCTCTATATTTCGGCTCAAGCTTTTCGCCGTTTTGGAGCTTTTTGATAACAACGTGCAATAATTCAATATCAAGACCGCTTCTGCTGATCTTTTTATAACTCTTTTGGAATCTTTTCGTGAATTTAACCCTGTATTTCATCGTCAGACTCCAACGCAGACAACAATTCTTCAAAAGTGCCGTAACTTTTCACATTGGGGTCTCTTGCAATTTGCCGCGCTTCATCAATTGCTTCAAGGACTTCCTGACTATAATGAGGTTTTTCGACCGAAAACGGAAGACCGTCCCGATAAAGGCATTGACGAAGAAAAATGTTTACTGCCCCGGACATATCCAGCCCAAGAGAATTAAACAGTTCAGTAGCCTGACGTTTAACTTCTGAATCGATACGAATTTGTGTTTGAACAGTAGCCATATCAACCTCTATATCATCAAATTGTTTACATTATAATCAATTTCGATTACAATGTCAAGTGAGTAGATTCTTAATTGACTGCCTTGCATCCGGCACATACGCAGGGTGGTACGGAATGTCAGTCAATCCATACAGGAACTTAAAGACTACTATTTATTTTCCCTTTAGCGTATCGGGATAAAGACCTTCCCCATCTTCTGGTATTCCCGCTCCACGCCGTGCAGCAGATCCTCCCGGTTGAGGGGACGACCGAGTCGGGCCGACTCATAAATCGCCCACACCACCGCATTGCGGATGCCGCCGCCCGCGATCTTATAAGCCCCGGCAAAGGGAGTCAGGTCGATCTCCGCTTCCTTCTCGATGTTTTCCGGCAGGAGCAGTTTCCACAGCCGCAGGCGGGTCTCCTCATCCGGGAAGGGGAAGTCAATGATGAAATGGATGCGGCGGGCAAAAGCCTCATCCAGGTTCGCCCCCAGGTTCGTCGCCATCAGCACAATGCCATCATAGGTCTCGATGCGCTGCAGCAGATAGCCCACTTCGATGTTCGCGTAACGATCATGGGAATCGCTCACCTCGGAACGCCGTCCGAACAGGGCATCCGCCTCATCAAAGAACAAAATCACGTTCGAATTCTGAGCTTCCGTAAAGATCCGCTCCAGGTTCTTTTCCGTCTCACCGATATATTTGCTGATGATCGTGGAGAGGTCCACACGATAGATGTCCAGCCCGAGTTCACCAGCAATGGCCTGGGCAGAAAGGGTTTTCCCTGTACCGGGGACCCCGGTGAACAGGGCGGAGATGCCCCGCCCGGAGACCAGTTTCTTCCCGGCGCCCCAGTCATCCAGCACCAGAGAACGGTTGCGCGCCATGGCGATCAGCGCATTGATCTCACGCTGTTGTTTTTCCGGCAGCACCAGGTCCTTGAGCGTATAGCGGCTTTCCATCCGCTTCGCCAGGTCCGAAAGATGGTGCATGGAGCTCATCCGGGCGCCGGCATAAAGATCGGCGATGGTCAGGTCACGGCCCTCCGTGATCGCCATGCCTAAGGCATAATTGACCGCAGAGCGGATCTGCGCGGAAGTGAGCGTGAACTGGCCGGCCAGCGTCCGCAGCTCCGCTTCTTCAAATTCATCCTCCAGGAGCTGATCGGCAAGCCGCTCGTACCAGACGGTGAAGCGCTGAGAACCCGTCAGCCCTTTCACCGGGATGCGCAACACCAGCCGCCTTTGCATCATGCCGAGGGAAAAGACAAAAGAACGCTTCGTCAGCGTTACCGCCGTAGCCGTCCATTTTTCCAGCACAGCGCCGACTGCAGCAGGAAAAACCGCACCTGAATCGATCCAGTGATCGATCCCGGTCAGCACGACCAGCCCTCTGTTCATCACACTGTCCCGCAGTGCAAACTTCAGCAGCGGCAGAGACTCCTCAGGAGCCAACCCGCCCAGATCCAGCCGCAGAAAAGGTCTGTGCATTTCAGCAGAAAGCGTCTGTACCGCTTCCATCAGCCGCTCATCATCCGGGCCGAACAACGAAACCAGCGGCACCGGTTCGGAGCCGCTTTCGGAAATCTCGATCGCCCGCTGAACAGACGCATAAGACCCATCCGTTCCTATATGTTCAAAATCAGAAACCCACTGCGCCCGTCCATGAAAAACGTCCACCGGCGAAGCCCCATTCAGCCAGGCCAGCAGCCCGGGAGCAGGCCGGTAAGTGGTCATGGGTCCCGGGTCTGAAACGCCGCTCACCGTCTCCACCAGTCCGCGGGAAAGCAGTTTTCCCTCCGGGCCAAGCAGTTCCGCACGCGAGTAAGGCGCCCCATCCGTATCAATGAGGTTCAGCAGCAGGTCCATGCGCGGCTCTTCACTGTTTTGGAACAACCTGTAGACCCTGCGGAAATGCTCATCCGCACTACACGCAAGGATCGCCGTCAGCAGCAGCATCTCATCCGCGCTCAGTCCGAACCGTTCCTGCAGCAGTTCAATGCGCGGCAGCTCACCCGAGTTTTCCGCGCGGGAACGCAAAGCAGCCTGTTCAGCGTTCAGTTCATTGACCATCGCCTCGCAGGTCAGCATTTCATCCTCACCTGCCCACTGTACCGGGCGGACGGATGGATCCACCGCCAGCACAATGCGGTCCTTTGCCTCCCCGCGGGTCTCTTCCGGACAGGATCCCAGCAGCGTGAACAGCCTCAGGTCCAGCAGTTTCAGATAATTTTGAAAAAACAGATTGCCGTCAGTTGTACGTTCCATTTGCATTACTCGAGCCCATAATATTCGCGGTTTTTCTCAATAACCGAATTAATAAACACGCCCGTCTCTACCGGTTCATACCGGTTTTTCCCGGTATAGCGCACCAGTTCAAGGACAGCCCGGTCATCCGGATCGGCGTCGAAATTCACCTGACCGTAACAGGGGATGTCGTCTTCCATGGCGATCAAGGCAGAAAGAACATTGGAACGGAAAGATTCAAGATATTCCTGGTGTCTCTCCTTTTTGCGCTCTTCCCTCTGAAACCAGGAACCCACACCGGAAGGCTCTGGGGACTGTTTCTCCACAGCACTTTGCAGCGCCCTGCACATGATCTGACCCGCAGCGTAGCCCATCGCTTCCACACGGCTTTCGATGCCGGCGGGGCAGTTGGACAAATCCACATGCTGCTGAACGAAAAACACATTGTCCGCCTCAAGGACCGCCTGAGGAATTTCTATCGGCTCATAGCCGACCAGGTAAAATTGCGGAGACAGTCCCCGATCCTTCCAGGATTTCAGAATATCTCCCATCCCTTCCACAGAGGCGCCGTCCTCCTCAATAATGATCACCGCGCTTGAATTCGTCAGGTCATCAGGAATACTGTTCCAGGCTGTCTGGACCGCACCGGTCAATCCTCCCATTGAAAATGGTGTATAACTATGAACATCATAACCGTTATCGAGCAGCTCCTGGGTGATAACGACAGCAGTCTCGTTTCCGTGAAAATTGTTTCTGAAAAATACGGAAATCCCGTTGCCGACCACAGGCAGCGCTTTGCCATTAAACACATAGGTGTTCAAAAAATCACTCAAAGAGTTCGAAAATAATGAGTTGAAAAAGGCGCCGTATTTTTTCGAAGTCGGCGTCAATCGGACAGAATAATCGCTGGCCGAACCATCCGGGGAAAGGTTCCCGTTTGCAAAGGGGATGAGCATCGGGATCTTGAAGAAATTCGTTTCCATGGAGGTGTACATCGTGGTTTCATCCGCCATGGTCCCGATTGTCATCAGGATATCATTTTGAGAAAAGGCTTCGCTGATTTTTCTGGTGTAAGACTGAACATCACCGTTGTCCCCGATCAGGACCTCCCGGATGTCCAGCTCACCTTTCGCATCCTGCAGGCCCTTCTCGAAACCCTGACGGGCCAGCTTGAGATAGTCCGGCAAACCATCAGCATCGAAATTCAGCGTATCTCCGGATGTGCCGGTGGAAACGATCCCAGCATTCCAAACCGTCGCAACCTCAAACGGACCTTTCACGGCGTTGACCCGCGAATTGTTGTAAAGAATGATCCCCAAAATCACCAGCAGGATCACAATGATGAGAATAATGATGATCGTCTTTTTCTTCATTCTTTTTCCCTCTCAAACGGACCGCTATTCCAGATCCATACCGATCATGATCTGTTTGCCGTCATTCCATGCTGCGGCATAACACAGCGGATAGACGCCATTGTTCACATAGATCTCCGGCGAACCGGCTTTTGTCTGCACCTTGCCCCAACAGCCTTCATCCACGATCTCGGAAAGCTCCGGCTCCCCGTTTTCATTGGTGATCGTCAGCGGCTCTTCCGCAGAGCACAGCAGCGGCTGGTAAAGCTGGGAACAGTAAACCGTGAAGGGCTGCAGCTGCATCTCAGCACCGCCCGACCCGCCGAAGCGCAGCGTACCCGGGACAGAGATGTCCAGATCGGTGTCGATAAGCGTCGCCACCTTCAGCGCAAAGGTCAGCTCCTCCGCCTCATACTTGCCGGTCGCCGAACCGATCAGCGGGCTGCCCGCATAGCGTGCGGTCAGGCTCAGGATCGTCACCGCGTCCTCCAGCGCCTCACGGACCGTCCGCTCGTCATCCAGCATCTCGAAGGAGCCGAAATCCAGCTCAAAATAGATCTTGTCATCGATCACAGAGCGTGGCTTGAGCAGGATCTGATCGTCGACCGGCATACTGCCGGTCCCGGTCTGATAACGCACTTCCAGGCTCAGCAGCGCTTCATCCAGGGCCGCGTCCCCGGTGACTTCATAGCGGAAGATGACCGGATAGACCTGATATTCCGCCCCGGAGCTCTTCCGGATCTCCCGCGGCAGGAAGGAATCCACGTTCCAGCCGCCGATGTTCATGGACGCATAGCCCATTTCTTCCAGGTTCGCCTGCACGGACTCGACAGAAATCATATCCAGCTTGCTCAGCGACCCTTCCTCCACCGGGAAGAAGGTCAATTCATTACGGTTCACGCTGAAGGTCTTCGTGACAGTCTCTGAAGGTTCATTGTAAGGATCCCCGTTATAGACTGCATAGAGACTGAGGTCCGTCCCGCAAACGGCGCTGTAATTGTCTAAATTATAATCCGTGCACTGCGGAAGGAAGGTGCAGCGCAGCGTCCCGTTGTCGAGATCCGGGAAGCAGTCGATGGGTGTCCGGATGCCGTTCGCTTCATATCCCACCATCAGCTGCACCGGGTCAAAGGCTTCCAATGAACCGTTGAAGGTCACGTCAAAAGCCGTTTCCTCATCCACACGGATCACGTCGATCCGTTCACCGCTGAGCGGAGAGCTGAAGTCCGAAAGGCTCAGGGACGAGGGTTTGCGTTCGATGCGGGAAGGCAGCAGCACCCCGTTCATGCCATAGGGATTGTTGATCTCCCAGCCATCGATCCAGGCTTCCAAAATCATTTCCCTCAGGTTGCCCTCCAGCTGCACGCCGCCCGTGTCAAAATTGAACTCATAGCGCCCGACAAAGGTCTCTCCGTCGCGATAGAAATTCACGCCTGTCTCACCGCCCGGCAGCACACCCCAGCGAATGCGCATCGGCTCGAACCAGTCGATGACCAGCCCTTCCTCATCCACGGCCACCGCGTTCATGATGGAGCGGTATTCCGGCTGCGGAGTGAGATAGAACTGCAGCTGGTAATCATCCCCGACCACAAACACGTCATCATCCGAAGCCGGCAGCGGCATTTCCGTCCCGGCATGGAAGAGCTTCACGGAAAGGTCCAGCACCGGCGCATTGACCGGCTGGATATGGATATCACGGGAAGGTGACCAGGAAACATTGAACAGCGTTTCGACCGCGGGGGAACCGAAGCCAAAGTGCATGTCCGACGCCATTCCTGTCGGCGCGTCAAACCAGGCCTCACATGTGCCGCTTCCGTCGTCCATCAGGTCATAGAAGCCCTGGCAGTTAGTCAGGTAATTGTATTCCCAGTCGTTGATGAGTGCGGAGCCGGCGCCATTCAGGATCGCGCGGGCATATTCGGAAAGTCCGCCGCTGTCATCTGAGACTTTCACGCGGAATTCCGTCGGCTGTTTGATCAGCATGTTCTGCGGCACATCCAGCGTCACATACAAATTCCCGCGCCGGAAGGCAGGTCCGTTCATCAGCACCTCGGCTGAGCCGTTATAGGCTGAAGTCACCAGCCTCATCCGCAGCGGACCGGCTGAAAGGTTTTCTCTCATGGTCTGCGGGAAGTAAAAACCGCAGGAAGCTTCCCAATTGGTCTCACCGCTCGGGGCAAGTGTCCCCAGCGTATAGCCCTCATCAGCCGGTGTAATGCAGTCCGGCAGACCGCCGTTATAAGCCAGCTCATCCAGCACATTCCAGTACACCCGGACGGAATCGCCGGCCAGTGGCTGGGCATTGGGATAAACCCCACTGACATCCGCCCGCAGCTCATAATAAGCCGGGGCTTCGATGCCGTAATAGCTGTTCGGGTATTCGCCGATCGACCGGTAAAGGGTGCTGATCCAGCCACCCGCGATCTGTTCGGCAGGGACGGACTCCGGCTCCATGCGCAGCGTGAGCGACGGGGTCAGGCCTGCGTCGGTTTTGTCGACCCGCGCGATATGGATATCGGCAGCAGGAGAAAATCCAACATTAAAGAGCTGCTCGAGTCCCGGAGCATTCAGCACAAAGTGCATGTTGGAATCCTGCCCGGTCGGTGCATCAAAGCGCATCGTGCAGTTGTCCTCACCGGCAGCGGTCAGGTCAAAGGACCCCTGACAGCTCAGCGCGGAGTTGAAGATCCATTCGCTGTAAAGTCCTGCGCCGGTCTGAGAAAGGACGGTCCGCGCATAGTCGGAGAGTCCGCCGGTCTCATCGCTCAGCCAGGCATGAACGTTCATGTCCTGGTTCAGCACCGGGTCAGAGGGCACATCCAGGTTCACCGTCAGCGCCTTCTTCGCGAAGGGCTGGGAGGTGACGGCCACAGTGGCAGAGGTGCTGTACATGCCGGAAACCAGCTCCATGGTCAGCGCATCACCGGAGGTGTTGTCAGGCATGGTCACCGGGAAGCGGAAGGAACACTCCGCCTGCCAGGTGCCGGGTTCTGACTGGTAAAGATCGCCCAGCCGGTAGCCGTTTCCGGTAGGAGTCAGGCAAGAGGGCAGGTCACCGGTCCGTGACAGGGCATCCAGCACACTCCAGCGCACCTGTACGGAATCGCTGAGCTGCGGGGTACGGACTTCGGATACACCGCTGATGACCGCCTTGAGCGTATAAAGGGCAGGCGCATCGGCGGCTTCGCTCAGGTTCGGGAAGTCGTTCAGCGTCCGGTAGAGGGTGCCGATTCCATTCCCTCCGATCTGTTCGGCGCTTTCGGCGCCAGCTGTCATCTGCACGCTCAGGGAGGGGGTCAGCACCGCCTGCCGTTTGACGATGGTCTGCGGCAGGGTGACCCTCAGGTCGCTGACGTGATAGGCATTGTCATTCAGGTGCAGCAGCGCGGCAGCAGCGGTAGGGCTGCTGATCCCGCCCGGCACAAAAGTGCAGGAGGCGCTGTAGCGGCCCTCACTGTCTTCGCTCAGGTCAAAATGGGTCATGCCGTCCGGGCCCACCGCACAGACCTCGCCAAATTGGGCGGCCACCGCCCAGTCTTCGGCATTCTGCAGACCGGCAGCCCAGTTTTCCGGCCAGCTCAGGTCCGCACTGAAAGACTTGCCGGAGGGCATTGCCTCGCCCCAGTCGGCAGGGAATTTGTAGGTGAAGGTGTAAACGTCGTCCGCATTGAAGACACCGCAGGGCACCATGTCAGAGCAGATCAGGTTGCCGCTGCTGTCGGTGACCTGGACCTGATGCGTAGCGGCAAACTTCGCCACGTTCACCGGATAATAGTTCCAGCTCAGGCTGTCCATGGCGTAGCTCTCCACGGCGCCTTCAGCCGGAGCCACGTTCGGCTCCACCGAAAGTTCGATCGGGTTGGCAGGGAGCCAGATGCTGTCAGTGAAGCGCAGCTCACAGCGGAAGCTGTTTCCCCCGGCCTCATTCCAGAGCCCGCCCGGGATCGAAAGGGCCGTGCCGTCTCCGCTCAGGTAATCAAAGCATCCGGACATCGGGTCCAGCGGCGCAGCGAGCAGGCTTTCGGGCAGGTTCACCCTCACCACCGCGCTGTCATTCATAGGGCTGTCGGATTCGATCTGTAAATAGTACGGCTCGCCCACATAGATGGTGGAGCCATAGATCAGGTTGCTGCCGGCCTCGTCCCGCAGGGTCGGGGTCAGGTAGACCGGTTTCACGCTCAGCGTGATCTCAATCACCGGCGACAGCTCTTCTGTCGGCGGGACTTCCGTTTCGGCGGGAGTGAGCTCTGCCTCAGGGGTCGCTTCTCCCGCAGGGGAGGTTTCGGTCCCGGCCGGCGCGATCATCATGTCTGCGCTCACGGTTTCCGTCACCGTCACCGCCTCTTCCGTCGGGACGGCGGTCGGCAGTGTTTCCGCGGGGATAATGGAAGAGGGCAGGTTCACTTTCAAATCGCTGACCGCCCAGGAATTGTCGTTCAGGTGCGCGGTCAGCGCTTCTGCAGCAGCAGCGCTGAACCCCGCGGGAGAGAAAACACAGGAAAATTCATAGCGTCCGTCAGCGGTCTCGGTCAGGCTCACTTCGCTCTGTCCGGCTTCATCCACCACGCAGGCGGTGCCGAATTGAGACGCCAGATCCTGATTCAGGGGCTGACGCAGGGCGCCGGCCCAGTCCTCCGGCCAGGTCAGGGTCGCGCTGAGGTTCATCCCACCCGGGAGGGCGCTGCCCCATTCGGCCGGGAAGCGGTAGGTGATGATATAGCTGTCGGCTTCATTGAACACGCCGCAGGGCACCGTATCGGAACAAAGCAGATTACCGCGGTTGTCGGTGATGAGCAGCTGATGGGTCGCCGGCTGTTTGGAGATGTTCACCGGGTAGGTGCTCCAGCTCAGCGGAGCCATCTCGAAGGTTTCGGCCGCGCGCCGTCCCGTAGGTTCGATGGAGAAGGTGACAGGGGCGGCGGTGACCCAGGCGCTGTCGCTGAAGGCAATGCCGCAGCTGAAGACGTTGTTGGTTTCGGAGGTCCAGCGGCTGCCCGGGATCGTCAAAGCGGTCCGATCCTCATTCAGGAACTGCAGACATTCCGAGTCCGGGTCGATCGGCGCGTTCCGGATGGAGTCCGGTAGCGCAGCGTTCACTGACACGCTGTTGTTCATGGCGCTGTCGGCGCTTATGCGCAGGGTGTAAGGGCGTCCGACATAAAGGACGGAATTATAGAGCAGGGGTTCGCCCGCTTCATCCAGCAGCTCCGGCCGCAGGGTGACCGTGTTCACCGTCACCGGGATCGCAAGGTCTTCCCCTTCCTGCACGTTCTGTATTAAATAGAAAGCAGACTGGCTCGCGAAGGTGCCGGTCTCGTCGCTGAAACGCACGTCCAGCTCATAGTCACCGGCAAAGGGCAGCTCTTCCATCTCGAAGGTGACCCGCATGGTGACGGCATCCTCGCTGTCGGGAACCATGTTCATGGTCAGGCACTCGTCCGCGGACTCCCCGACCGGGCAGAGCAGGGCGGAAAGCCGGGCCTGAGCCTCGGCAAAGGAAAGGTTTTCGTCGGAATTGAGCGTGATGGTGAAGACGAAGGGGTCTCCGGCGCTCAGGGTGGATCCATCCACCGGGATGCGCTCTGTGACTTCCAAAGGCAGGCCGGGCTCTTCGTACTCCATCATTGGCTCGGCATCCGCCGTGTCTCCGGAGGACGTCTCTTCCACCATTCCTTCTGAATAAGCAGGGTCATCGCTTCGCTGCTCAAATGTCTCCTGAGCGAACACGTTCCCCGCCCCCGCGAGGCTGAAAATCATCAAGGCCAACAAAACGATCAAAATTTTCTTCACTTTCATATCACGTCTCTCATCCATAAAACCGTTTCTCCTGCCAAACCACATTAAGCTTTATTCGTTGTGTGCATCCTTCTTTCATGATGTTTTCATGAATTTTACCTGAAGTTTTCATGAATTTCAATATGTCTAACGTTTACCGTCTAATGTCTATACGCACATCACGCACAGTTTGCCGTAATCACGCATCTTGCTGTCATGGGTCAGGAACATGCTGTACTCCGCTTTTGCCTGAAGAACATTTACTTCCATCGAACACTCCTTTTCAGACTGAGATCAAATCCTGACCATTATGGTCTGATTTCGTCTCACGGCAACCTCTTTGTATATGATGATTTTACCATAAAGATCGATGATATGTACCGACCCTCGTTCCTTCGTGTGTCAAAAGAGGTCAGACGCCCATGACACACCTGGAAAGCACAAATTCCATCTTGAAATCCCTTCTTTATAATGGTACAATCTTATCAGGAAGGAGTTTCTCATATGACGGAAGATAACGTTCAATATAAAGACCGCTTATTCAGCTTTCTTTTCGGTTCCGAAGAAAACAGAGCCTGGACATTGAGTTTATACAATGCGGTCAATGGTTCTTCTTATGATGATCCGAACGAAATAGAGATCACGACCATCAAAGAGATCATGTATCTCGGCATGAGAAACGATGTTTCTTTCCTGATATCAGATGAAATGAACCTGTATGAACAGCAATCCACATATAATCCCAATATGCCGCTCCGCATGATGCAGTATACGGGGAACCTGTTCGAAAAATATATCAGGCAAAGAAATCTCAATAAATACAGCAGCAAACGGCTCATGCTTCCTGTTCCGAAGCTGATCGTTTTCTTCAACGGCACCTCAGAGCAGCCGGATGAATTGATTTTACGGCTCAGTGA
>CAYWKZ010000035.1:0-10934 GCA_964459115.1 uncultured Leptolinea sp.
AGTCAACGAAAACAGGTCACTTTGACTCAGCCCGAATAAATCAGTGTTTCCTTAAATATCTATTTTCGGGGGTAAAATAAGAAATGTGTTAATTTAAAGAAGTTGTCCACTGAATGCGTCCCAGAGGTTTCGCGTATTCTTCGGGAATCACTCCGCCAAGATTTTCTTCGATAAATTTTATGAGCAGTTCATTTTCGGAGAGTGAAATCATCTCGAGGATATCAGCCTCCTTGAACATCGTATATCCGTCTCCGCCGGTAAAAATGAACATATTTGTCGTCAGCGTATATTCACTGCCCGGATCAAGGTCCCTGCCGTCGATCTTGACGTCATATACCTTGTATTCTCCATCCACATAAAGGAACCGATTGTCTTCATCTTTTCTCACGCCGCTTTCAATATCCGTATTTACGCTGTATGTAATTCCGGAAACCTGCAGAAAACCGCCTCTCCTGATCGGAAGGAAGGATATACTGAATTCCAGCGCGTCCAGGATCATCTGCCCACTGACACTGGCTTTTACGATCTCATTGTAGTAGGGAAGTGTATTCAGTACATCCTTATAGGTCACTTCTCCGCTCTCCAGGTTATTGCGTACGCAGCCGGCGTTGATTATGGCTGTCTGTGCGCCGGTTATAACGCGGTATGCGTCCGCGGCGAGTTCGCACAATCCGTTTTCTTCAGCGCGGCAGTAATCCATCTCTCCGTCCCATACGACCAGGTCGAGCGAAAGATCACCAATTTTTTGCTCCAGAACCGGTTCATAGGAAGCAGTGATGTCATCAAGAAATGCCTTCATTTCCGGATCTGCATATATCTCTTCACCATTCCGAAGCACACGCTCCGATGGAATTTCAGAAGCAGGCGGAACCAAATCGATAAGATTTTCTTCCAGACGGCCATCTTTGTAAATCGTAAGCTGTCCGATTTTTTTCAGTTTCTCGCCGGCTTGTGCGATCGGGATTGGCTTCCCTTCTTTATCCGGAATCGTTGTATTGTACACTTCGTGTGTATGTCCGTCAATCACCATATCCACGCCTGTCAGTTTTCCGACAATTGCGTTGCTTGAATAGATCGAATCCCCTTTCATGTCACTTCCGAGATGAGTAATCAGGATCACTATGTCTGCTCCGTTTTCTCTGACATCATCAATGTTTTGCTGCAGAGCTGTGGCCAGCCTGTCCCCGGTTTTATCGGAGAGAAAGTCATACATTGGCTCACCAACTTCATTCACGACATCCTTGATCTTAGAAGAGGTGATCGTTTCCGGCGTTACTGCACCGACAAAACCGATCTTCAGGTCATCTGCTTCCAGGATCTGCCAGGGGCGGAATACCGGCTCACCGTCAGGAGTGCAAAAATTGGCACAGATATATCCGCAGGTAAGTGTCTCGGAATAATCATTCAAAACATCAAAACCAAAATCGAATTCATGATTTCCGGGAATCGCAATATCATATTCTAACCGGTTCATCATTGTTATGAGCGCTGTACCTTTGGAGATAGTGCCGATTACAGCGCCCTGAACAGCGTCTCCGGCATCAACGAGAAATACATGATCATACTGTAATTCCAATTCCTTCTTATAGAGAGCAAGACCATCATAACCGATATAGTCCTGATATCCCGCATGCACATCATTGGTATGAAGAATAACAGCAGCGACCTCTTCGTGATCTCCCGCTGAATATTTACTTCTCATTTCCGATTCGGACACGGAACTGATTCCTGACACTGATCCTTCCGCTGAAAAAGCGGGAACATTTACTGTAAATGATAAAAGCAGCACAGCAGCAAGGATCAAGACGATCCATTTCTCCATTGTATTTTCCTCCGATTGCTTAGTTTGACAAATTCCGTTTTGCAGAGATCATTGAAGACCGGTTCTGTACAATTCGATCACATTGATGACAGGCTCTTTATACGGATGAACAGCCGTTATTGCTTGAATCGTTTCATCAAGAATCTCTTCCCTGACAGTCACCTTTCCTCTTCTCCGCTGATTTCATTTTCTTTTCCGATAAACAGAGCGCCTTTTTTTTATTATACCCTTCTACCATTCTTCCAGTATTTTTTGATAGTCGAGTGTTTTTGCCACCTTTTTATAAACAAAGATGAAACAAAAGATCTCAAACGCCAGCTGTATGAGATAAACGATTGTGGTACCGGAATCTCCGCTGATATATCCGTTGGAAGTATTCTCATTTTCGAACAGGAAGATGTGGTTGAGGAAGTCCGGCAAAAAGTCATTCAGCCCATGGACGATCGCCAGTCCGAGCAGATTCCTGGTCTTCCAATAGAGGATCATGAACGTGGCTCCGGATACAGCCAGATTGACAATTTTGAGAACGAACTGCAGCGTTTGCTGAAGATCCGAAAAGTCAGCACTTACCACGTGAACATAGCCGAACATAAGCCCTGAAATCAGTGCGGTGAGGAAAAACGGATGCTTTGTTTTTTTCAGCAGCGGCAGCAGCGCATCACAGGCACAGGCCCGGAAACATCCTTCTTCATATACGCCGACTAAAAACATGTTTAT
Source organism: uncultured Leptolinea sp. (assembly GCA_964459115.1). Taxonomy (GTDB): domain Bacteria; phylum Chloroflexota; class Anaerolineae; order Anaerolineales; family Anaerolineaceae; genus Flexilinea. Next base: position 2,540 of record CAYWKZ010000035.1, read on the forward strand.
GGCAAAAAGCAGCAGATTCACCGGCCAATTGGAAATCAGTGCGGGTTTATCCAAAAATAAATTGATCAAACCGAAAAAGGCAAAAATAATTGAAAAAATCAAAGTCGGGAACAGCATTTTGACTGTATATCCCGTTTGATTGTTCAGATAGGTGAAGGTCTTTTTGCCGGAGATGAGATAGAGATAAAACAAGGTGACGATGGTGATGACTGTGAATTCCAGCAGCAGCGTGAAATTGGTTTCCTGAAAGAGATTGCCGCTGAGGATCATCAGGCCGATCATTGAGGCAACGGACGCCAGCCAGAGCACGACATTCAGCCATTTGAGTTTTTCATTTTTGATCATTATTTTACCTTTCCCCTACTTTATGAGCTCACTTTATTTTTCGTATTGCAATTCAGATAGAATGCTTCGCAAGGCAAGTGGAGCGAAGCTCCTGCTCCGCATATGGACCAGGCAAAGCCTGTACCGCTCGGAGCAGGTCAAGAGCCGTCTCCGTGTGTTGGCAAATACCTGAGCAGTAAAAAGCTGTCCCAGACCGGGACAGCTTTTTGTCGATAAGATCAAGAATTTTATTTCATGTTGTTGATGAACTCGACCAGTGCCGGGCGGTCGAAGAAAGAGTCCGGTCTGGTGAGGACGACATCCGGTTCGATCCCTTCATCAATGTTATAGAAGGATCCGTTTTTGAGGATCGAAAGCTGCCGGGAGCCGGACATCTGGAACAGCGAACCGGAAGCTGTTGTTGCGGGCAGAACCACACAGGAACCGCCGCCGCTGTGCTGGCCGATGAGGGTCACACGTCTTGACTGCTTGAAGGCAGCCGGCGTCAGGTTGCCGGCGGAGAAGGATCTGCCGGAGATCAGGGTGTACAGATTATATCCCGATCCTCCCAGATTATCTTCAGGATCCATAAACATTCCATTGCGGTTGAGATCAACGTGGTATGCCAGGAATGATTCCGCTCCGGTCATGGTATCCCGTATGGCAACTCCAGGTTCCAACATATACAAGCCGATCACTGCGATCGCTGCTGTGGCGCTTCCGCCACCGTTGTTGGAGAGATCGATAACGACATTTTTGACCGGGCTGCCTTCCCGTCTGATCTGCTGGTTCGCGTACATCATCAGTTCGATCGTATCCTGAGGGTTTTCCAGATCGACTTCATCGGAATAATAATCATCCCGCTTGGAAGTAAACTGGTCGAAAGTGATAAAAGCGGTGTTTCCGACTTCTTCGTATCCCGGGACGCCTTCGGGGTAGAACTTGTCGCGGGCCTCTTCAAAATCGAAAATATAGGCCATTGATGTGGCGGCAGATGGCCCCTGTGACTTCAAAGCTCTTGCTGTTTTGGATGCTTCAGTATCCTTACCGGTGCGCCAGGATGGAGCGATAAATCCGCTGTGCCCATCGTCAAAATATTTACCGAGCAGGGTTGCGAGTGCGCTGTCAAACACTTTGGAATCTGTGCTGGTGAGGTCCGTAACCAGGCCTGTGTTGAAAGCCATCAGGGTTCCGAAATCCTTGATGTTATGTTCATCTTTCAAACCATAGAACAGGTCCATGAAAAGGCGAAGCTCGTTATAGTTGAAATGGGCAAATTCCTCACTCATTTCCCTCGGCTCAACTTCATACATCATGTCAAAGAAATCACTCAGATAATAGGAGATGATCACCTTTTCCGTGTTGAACACGATCTGTGTATAAGTCATGCTGACCAGCAGATCGTTCAGCGTCTGGAATGGGATGTAGCATTTGCCGTCTGCTGTTACGATATCAATGTCGTAATCGGAAAGGTTGATATCGACGATGTCACCGCGGCGATTGAAATTCCCGCTGTCGAGTGTCTCAAAAATGTATGCAGGCTTTTCCTCTGCAGCTTCACCGAAATCAGCACTCTGGGCCTTTGCGGCTTCTTCTGCAATGCTTGCCAGCGTGTCCCCTCTTTCCTTCATTTCTTCAAGCAGGCCTTCAAGATCAAAATCATCATCTTCTTCAGATTCCGGCAGATCCATCAGGGAAACGGATGCCGATGAACCGACACGAGCGTTGAACAGATTGAATTCCAGTAAAGACAGTGTGTTTTCATTGGTATCGACCCAAATCGTGCTGCCATTGTCTTCGCGGTTTACAGAAAAGAGGCCCGGCCAGATCTCTTCGACTTTATAGTTTATTTCGCCATATTCCATTTTCTCCAGAAGATTGGCAAGGAAAACCATGTATTCCGAAAGTTCGGCATAGGGAATGTCTCCGCCATTGACGTAATAAAGCGTCATTTCGTATTCATCGGGATCTTCCGATCCGCTCAGCAGCTGGGCGACCGGATAAGTTGTTCCCTCAATGGTGTCCAGGGTTTCGGTCAAGGTAACTTCCGTTTCCTGGGCGAATGCCGCTGCGGTCAGCATTGTGAAGACAAGCAGCAGACACAGAAAAATGTTGATTGTTTGTTTCATTTTTTCTCCTTAAGAAAAATATGTAAAGATAATATCATTATTTATAATCCGAATCAGGATTCACCAATTTATCGTGATAATCAGTATTTCTGACACCCGACACCAGGCACCTGAATCCTGTTTTTACCACAGACGCGGACGGGCCTCCGGAGCGGTGTACATCGGGTCGCCTTCCTTCACGTCGTAAAGCTCATAGAAGCGATCCAGGCTGCTGACCAGTGCGTTGACGCGGATCGATTTGTAGGCGTGGTTATCAGCCGTCAAGGCATAGGTGTATTCTTCAAGCGATGCCTTTGTGCCGATGGCAGCAAACATCGATGCATACGCCTCCAGAATGTCCCGCAGGGTATCAGGATCATCTCCTGCCACGTCCAGTACTGCGCACATACCGGCAAAATCCGCCATGTTTTCCTGCATATTGCCGGAAAAATTATGATACATGCCTTCTACCATCGGGAAACGGCTGTATTGTTCATCAAAGATTTTCTCCAGCCGATGGAACTCTGCACGAGACGCTTCGGTCCACCAGTTTTCAAAGGCGCCTTTCTCGTTGTGCAGTGAACCGCCGGCATCAAAAGCATGTCCGATCTCGTGAGCTACAATGCTGCCAAGCGCAGCCATATAAGCAGACTCGTCTTCCGGGTCAGCTGCGTAAGCAATGATGCCCGCAGGAATGATGATCGCATTCATCGCGGTATTGTCTACTGCTTCGTACATCGCTGCATGAAAGAACATGGAGGTGTATGAAATCAGTTGGTCATAGGCTCGCCGGTCATAACCGGGCTCATTGACCATTCTGAGCGTTTTCTGCAGCTCAGCCCGCTTCAGTGCAGTCCTGTTCACCAGCAGACTGCCTCCCTCCGCGCGGGATGTGATTACCGGAAATACGCAGTTCTCTTCAGTGGGAACGCCGATGATGGTAACCATGTTATTGAGTTTGGCTATCATCATCTTTTTTTCGGGACTTTCCAGCCATTCGTTCTTTTCGATCCGGACAGCGTAAGCGGCTTTGATCCGGTCCGTGAGATCTGCGACACGTTCCTCCAGGGCAGGATCGTAATATTTTTCAGCCCAAATCAGGCCTTTATCCTGTGGCAGCAGCGTAAGTACGTCAGCCCGCAGCGCCTCATCGGAAAGATCCTCTTCCGTTTTTGGGGCGGTATCGCTGCCCCAAAATGCGCAGTCCGCAGCGCGTTTCATGCGCTGCAAGGGTTCTGCGGCAGCAGAAGGGACGAACGGAAGCTGCTCGGCCAGCCGCAGGATCGCGTTGGCCTTGAAAGCGGTGAGGTTTTCAGCGGTCACTGCCGTCATGGCTGCCAGATCCTCCTCCATGACGATAACCTGATCATAAACGAAGCCTGCATCGTCCAGAATGGAGCAAAGAACAGGGGCAAGCTCTTCCCGCGGCCGGGGGATGTTGTACATCTGGCCTGTGTAGATCAGGGATAAATAAACTTCAGCGTCTGTCTCATTCAGTTCTTCGGGAGCTGTATAATCCGCATCGGGATAGAGCTTTTCGAGTCGCTTCTCATCCGCTTTAAGATCGTCTCTTGAGTAATTTTCTTCCGGGATATCAATCCGTTCTCTTCGGACGTCTTCGAGTTCTTCCAGAAGAGGATAACCAAGGTTGAATGCAGCCTGGAGGCGGCATGCCTCTTCGATATCCGACGGAGAAGCATCAAGTCCCAGTGAGCTCACTGCCTCGGCCATGGCAGCCCGGTATAACGGAAGGTATTTGTCTGCTGCTTCGGGGTCAATTGCCACCCGGGCGCCGTCCAGCGGCGCTGCCATTCGTACCTTCACGAAGGTAGTATTTGTCTTGTCCTGTGCCGCTGTGATATCATAGAGGACGTTTACGCCGGTCTCCCGGTATATCGCCTTGACCGTGTCGATGAACTGAGCCGGATCGTCAGCCCGGGTGATCATCTCCACCCAGGTCATGAAAAGAGCTTCATCTGCCGCCCGGTCATCCGCGGCATGTTTCAGCGAATCATACAGGTCATACACCCGCTGCGCCGCTGTGCCCTGCTGATAAGTTCCCTCACCCTCAAAGACCTCAGCGACAGCTGCATTCGCCTGATCCACTTCTACCAATTTGGTTGTGTCAACAAGCTTGTCGAACACAAATTCAAGCTCCGGGTCATCTGTGATCAGTTCTCCATAGAGAGGATCGACATGTGCACCTTCGATCCCGCTGTCAAATTCAGCGAAGAACTCCTGGTTGACATAACCGTAAAAGCTTTCTGCCGGTGTCACCTGATGGCTCTTCTGCGCAAAAACAGCGGAAGGCAGGATGAGCATCAGCGCTGTCATGACAGCAATCAAACATCTTATCCTATGAGTTGAATCAATTTCTTTCATCGTTCTCCTCTAAAACTGCGATTTGTGTGAAAAGCGTTGACAGTTCCTGTACAAAAGCCCTCTACACTTTGAATACAAACGAAAAAACAATAATTAGTAAATCCTTATCCATTTTAGCATATCATAGAATAAATTATAGGGTAAAGTCCCAAAAGTGAAGAAAAAGTCCCCGATTTCGGGGACTTTTTTACCTTTTATTTTTTACTTTTTATCTTTACTTTTCTTCTTTGCATTCGCGTCTGATCACGAGCGGCCAGATGACGAGAGCAAAAAGCGCCATCACCGCGCGGGCGGCGAAATTGCCCCAGTGACTGCCAAGCGGCGCCACGAGAATCGGTTTGGCGAAATACTGTTTCCAGGCGAACATGATCACGAAACCGGCAACAGAAATAACCGGCAGATTGGGGTGGTTCGCCGGAATTTCATAGTGGATGTAATGCCTTTCCACATAGCTTCCGATGAGGAACCCGAACAGCAGCCCGCAGGCTTTGAACGTATCATCCATCATGACCTGTGGATCGACCAGCAGTTTTCCATCGACATAATCCATCGGGTAGGGCTTTTTCGTGATATATAAAAGCACCGCGATGATCACGGCGAACCCGCCAAGCGTCATCCAGTCATGCAGTTTTGCATTGCCTTCTGTTTTTTTCTGGATCAGTCCGACGATCCAAATCAAAAAGATACCTTCGGTGATTCCGACGATCACATCCTGCGGGGTATGAACACCCAGGAAATTTCTCGAAAAACCGGTCAGCAGGATCAGGATGATGCAGAGGGTGGCAAGCCATTTGCGCTTGTCTTTCTGCATTTGATGGATGATCCCGTAGTGGATCGATGCGTTTACCGAATGTCCGCTGGGGAAGGAATAGCCTGTTGCGGCTGTTTTTGAATCTCCCGCAGGTTCGATCTGGTCGGAGCGGATCCAGGGACGGTAGGCGCAGACTGTCAGCTTGATGATACCGTTCAAAACCTCGCCGCTGATGTAGGTCAGGATGGCGCGGTAGCCCCATTTCTTGCTCACGCACCAGAAAATCACAAACGGTATGAATGGCATCAGATCCACGGCGACTTTTGACAATGCGTTGAAAAACTCATCAAAGATGCCGCCGGTGGCAACACGGATGTTTTGCAAAAAGAGCAAATATTGTAAATCTATACCCATTATTCCTCCACGATTCGGGAGCGCTGACTGAAAAATGCTCCCTGTTTGGTATGAAATCGCTGAGAATTATATCAGGGAATCGAAAGGTCTGCTTGAGAAAAGGCAAAGAATAAATACAGGTGTTCCGGAATGTCAAACAGTTCCGGAAGGCCGGGCGCCCGTATTGCCTTTTTTGGTTTCTTTCTGCATTAAGAATATAAGATTTATATGCAGAAAGATTTCCTTTTCTGCATTAAAATTGGTAAAATTATATGCAGAAAGGAATTCAGTAATTTACATCCTGATCCTGTTCCCGCAGTTATTATCAAAGTTCTAATTCCAATATCGAACCTATCCGCATTACTATATGAACCTTGACAGTACAGTTTTTTTATGTTAAACTATATACAAAGTTAGCATAGATGCTGGCTGGGGCTGGTCGAAAGACCCGGGTCCATCGAGAGCGGGGATGTTCCCCGCTATTTTTATAGAAGGATTACTCGTGAAGGAACTAAGCATATTTATAGATGAAAGCGGAGATTTTGGAGACTATGATTATCGGTCTCCTTATTACATTATTGCTATGGTTTTTCATGAACAATCAGAAGATATATCATCTCCATTGATAAAGCTTGAAGAAAACCTGGCATCAATTGGTTTTCCTCAACATTGCGTGCATACCGGTCCGATAATTCGGCGTGAAAATGAATATGAATACATTTCAATATCACAACGAAGACGCATCTTCAACTATATGGTAACGTTTATTACTCATGTGAATATTAAATATCATTGTGTTCATATTGAAAAAAAACACATTGGAGATTCGGTTGAAGCTGTAACAAAGTTGTCAAAACAAATTTCATCATTTGTTCGGGATCACTATCGGGAATTCATCAGTTTTGATATAGTGAAAATATATTATGACAATGGACAGGTTGAAATCACAAAACTCCTTGCATCTGTTTTCACTGTTTTGCTTCCAAATGTCTTTATTAAAAAGGTAATCCCTTCTGATTACAGACTGTTCCAGGCAGCCGATATGCTTTGTTCAATGGAATTATTGAAGCTAAAGATAGAATCATCTTCAATTTCAGAGTCAGAAAGTGAATTTTTCGGTAATATGCGAGATTTAAAAAAGAATTATCTCAAACCGCTGCAAAGAAAACAATGGTTATAATTTCTTTCCTTATAAAAACTGAAAGCGGCATCGAAAGCCTGATAGGATGGTACAGTGGAGCCTTTTATAGCTCCACTGCTTGCTGTTTCTCATTTCTTTTCAAAATTGACTTGGGCCGAATCCGTCGTATTTCATAAAAAAGGGGCGGATGCGGTCTTTGATGATTTCAATGCCGCCTGGGTTCTTCGACTCCAGGTTGATGGGGATCACCGGGTCATGGAGGGAAAGGCGGATGAGCATCCATCCTTTCACTTCCTCGTCATCGAATGCCACCCGGACACCCTCATAGTTCGGGCTCACAATACGGAAGCGCGGGTCTGCCTCGCAGAAGGCTTTGAAATCATCGAGCGCCTGCTGCCCATAGGCTTTGAAATCCGGGACGGTGATGTCCAGCCGGATCTCGGCGGCTTCGGCAGGCTGTTCCAGTTTTTCAATCAGGGATTCGAGTTTCTTCCCTTCTCTGCGCAGCTTTGCCATGCGGCAGATGATCTTAGTGGCGATGTAGGCGCCGTCATCGGAGAAGTGGTTTTCCCTGAAGGCGCCGTGACCGGAGGTTTCGATGGCCAGTTCGCAGGTTTCACCCGCCGTATTCAGTTCGATCCCTTTGTCGATGACGTTTTTGTAGCCGCGTTTGAAGCGGAGGTGTTTGAGCCCCAGTTCTTCTGTCAGGAACACGGCCAGCTCATCGGAGGTTACGGAGTCGGTCACGATCGTTGAACCCGGAGCCTGTTCGGCCACGATGACACTCAGCAGGGCGATCAGGGTGTTGCGGTTCACTTCCGTTCCATCGGAAAAGACCACCGCGCCCCGGTCCCCATCGCAGTCAAAGATGACGCCCAGGTCAGCTTTGGTCCCCAGTGTGGCTTTGCGGGCGGCTTCCATGGCGGTGTGATTTTCCGGGTTCGGGACGTGATTCGGAAAAGTCCCGTCCGGGTCCAGGTAAACGCTGCCGGTAATGTCCGCACCGAGGGGTTCCAGGATTTCTGTGGCGAAAAACCCTGCCGCGCCATTGCCGGCATCTTCGACGATATGCAGCCCCTTGAGCGGGTGCGCAAAGTCTTCCGCGTTCACTTCCCGGCAGATCACGTCTTTCATGTGTCCGCAATAGATAGCCCGCATATCAAAGGGCTTTGCCGGAATGCCTCCCTCGGGGAGAGCGTCGACAGTGAACTGCGTTTCGCCGTCAACCGTACCGCAGGTTTGTGCCAGCCCGGCAGCGTCTTCAAGGATCTTTGTCAGCTCTGCTTTGGAAAGAGC
>CAYWKZ010000035.1:11034-22404 GCA_964459115.1 uncultured Leptolinea sp.
GTGCCAGCCCGGCAGCGTCTTCAAGGATCTTTGTCAGCTCTGCTTTGGAAAGAGCGCCGTCTTTGGTGAAGAATTTCAGCCCGTTGCGGTTGAAGGGCAGGTGGCTGGCGGTGATCATCACCGCACCATCGAAGTCGCTCTTCGGCAGCAGGGTGGATTGGAACATCGCCGGTGTGGTGATGAGAGCGCAGTCATAGACCTGCGTGATGTCCAGTCCTTTGCAGCAGGCAGCTTTGATCTCCTCTGCACTGACGCGGCTGTCATGCCCGACGCCGACCCGCAGTTCAGCCGGATCTTTTTTGTATTTTGACTCTAAGAATCCTGCAAAAGCTCGCGCGATGCAGGTCACGATCGGTGCGGTGAGGGTGACTTTTTCGGTTTCGGTCGCGATCACTGCCCCGCGGACGTCATTGCCGTTCTGTACGGCAGAAAACATTTTTTTGAAATCGAATGTACTCATAGTTTATAACGAATATTTATAAAAAGGGGTAACGATTTCTCAGTTTACACTGAGGTAATTATATTCATGCCGGTTCGAGAATCAATACAGCGTTTTCCTTTTTGACCTTTTCCAAATCACGCTGATAAAGAGATTCAAAGTTGATCCAGAAAGAGGCGGGTACGCCAAAAGCCGTTTCGAGTCTTTCAGCAATATCAGGCGTCAAAGATGTGTCCCCCTCAATGAGGTCATAAAAAAACTCATCAGAAACACCTATCATGTTTGCAGCTTCTTCATAGGTGATCTCATGATCTTTTAAAATATCCTGAAGAATCACCCCGGGGGGTGAAGCTATATAATTTTCACTGTGTTTGTAAGACATGATAACCTCAATGATAATCTACAATTTCCATTATTTTCACGATATGTATTTCCCCATCATCATCTTTGATGAATACGAGGCGATACGGATGAACCAGATCCATGGCATATTGCCCATCGCGATCATTAGAGAGGATGACAGCGGCAAATGTGAAATTTCAGCAGCGTTTCCACGCTGTCTGCTGCTTCCAGAGCCCGAATACACGTGTTTAGTTCAGCTGCCATTCGGAAACCAAATTTACGTTTTGCTGCAGAATTACTTGTGCATACCTTTTCGAGCCGGTTATTTCTGTACTTTATTTTCATACAGTGATTATTATACTCTGAATTTGGTAATGAACACAGCAGTTTATTTGGTGATGGACAAACATTGTTTTAAAGAGAAAATTCACGGCGAATCTCCATGCCATGAATTCTCTCTGCGGTTGCTCTCTCTCCAAAGTTTACCTTACCAACTACTATACCACAATTTTTAAGATTGCCAAAGATTAAAGATTAAAATTCATTAAGAAAGTGACATTTGTCCTGTGAAAAAAGATTTGCGAGGTGTATTTTCTGATTGTTTTGACTTGGTCTGTTTCTTCGCTTTTGTGAAAAAAATAACCTGAAAATGATTTAATCACAAATATTTTCAACAGATATATTTTAAGGAAAAATAATGGTATTATTAGAAGCGTGATGATTACTGTTCAGTCGATGGCAATGACGCCCATTGAACAGATGAAAACAGATGTTTTTTTCATGCTCCTCCTTTTTTGCGGCAGTTCGGTGACGAATTGCCGCTGTTTTCATTTATAATTTAGTTATGGCAGTGCAGCCCGTTTTCTTCCATTCCGGTCAATACCGCATCAAAACCGATCTCTATCAGGGTCCGCTGGATCTGCTGCTGGACCTGATCGAAAAGGCAGAGCTGGACATCACGGTGCTTTCCCTGGCTCAGGTAACGGACCAGTTTCTTGAATATGTGCGGACAATGGAGGAGGAAAACCCGACGGAGGTCTCTGCCTTTGTGGTGATTGCTGCCCGCCTGATCCAGATCAAGTCGGCGGCTTTGCTGCCGCGTCAAAAAGTGAACATTGACAATGTGGATGAAGACACCGGAGAAGCGCTGGCTCAGCAGCTCATCACCTATCGCCGTTTCAAAATGCTCTCTGATTCTCTTGCCGAGCGGGAGGACCGTCAGCTGCGCAGCTGGCTGCGGACCGGTGCGCCGGACGTGGGTCTGGAACCGGCGCTGGATATTTCCGGCTGGAACGGCAGTATGCTGGCGCGGATCGCTGCCCGGGTGTTTGTGCCGCCGAAGAAGGCGAAATCGCTTGAAAAGGTGATGAAGAAACCGCGGCTCAGCATTCATGACAAGATCCGGATGCTGGTTTCTCGCATTCGGAAGAGCGCGGTGGTGCGCTTTTCCAGCCTGCTCCGGACCGGAAACAAAAATGAAACGGTGGTGACGTTTCTGGCTATGCTGGAGCTGATCAAGCAGAATGCCGTGGTTTTCCGGCAGGAAAGCAATTTTGCCGATATCGAGATCGAAAAGACCGCAGCTTTTGACGAGACCCGGGATTTCCGATCGGAATTCGGCGACTGATCAGCGTTTTTTTTATGTTAGGCTCGGGATCGGAACAGAATTTTATTATGGAAAATAATTCACCCTCCAATTTATCAGATCGTCCTACAGACCGGCTGCGGCTCATTATGGGTGATGAGGCGCTGGACCGGCTGCAGAAGTCCCGTGTGATGGTGATCGGTCTGGGTGGCGTGGGCTCTTCCTGTGCGGAAGCGCTTGCCCGGGGCGGGATCGGTGCACTGACGCTGGTGGATCGGGACGTGGTGGTACCAAGCAACATCAACCGGCAGGCGCTGGCGTTTCACAGCACGCTCGGTCAGGCAAAGACCTATGTTATGCGCCAGATGGTGAGCGACATCAATCCGCAGTGTAAACTTAATACGCTGCAGGCTTTCATCGATAAAGATACGGTCCCTGACCAGTTAGGAACCCTTCCCCGGCCGGATTTTGTTGTGGATGCTATCGATACGGTCTCACAGAAATTGGCGATCGCGGCCTGGTGCCAGGCGGAGAACATTCCGGAGGTGGCAGCCATGGGCGGGGCGAACAAGCTTGATCCGACCCGGCTGCGTTTTGCGGATATCTTTGAAACCGACACGGATCCATTGGCCCGCATCATCCGCAAGGAGTGCCGCAAGCGGGGAATTCAAGGTTTTCCGGTCCTTTATTCCGATGAGCTGCCACGGGAGGCGGAAGGAAAGCACGGAGCCATCGACGAAAAAGGTTTCGTCAAGGAAGGCGCGTCGATTTTGGGTACGTTGAGTTATTATCCGCCTATCATGGGACAGATGCTGGCCGGGTATGTGATTTGTAAGCTGGCGGGTTTGGAATGGCTCTGACGATTTGGGATGCGCATGTGCATCTGGATTTCATGCGGAATGCTCAGGTCGTGGCCCGGGAGGCGGCGGAACTCGGCTTGGGATTATTCGGTGTGACCGTCACACCTGAGGGTTTTGAGCATGCGGCAGCGGTGTTGAAAGATGAGGCGAATGTTCACATCGGTGCGGGACTGCATCCCTGGTGGGTTGCGGACGGACGCTGTGATTCTACAAATACTTTGCGTGTAGCTGAGTTAGTCCGGAATGTCCGTTATGTCGGGGAGATCGGCCTGGATACTTCTCCGAAGCATGTGCCGGAAGGGAGTTTGGACAGACAGGTAGCTGCTTTTGAGATGGTCTGCAGGGCTTGTGCTGATTCGAGCTGTGAGGGGACGCAGAAAATTCTTTCCCTGCATTCGGTTCAGGCGGCTGATCTAATGCTTGACGTTCTGGAGCGGACGGGATGCCTTGCTGTGTGCCGCTGCATTTTTCACTGGTTTACGGGGTCGGGACTTGCTCTGAACCGGGCAGTGAAAGCCGGGTGCATGTTTTCCGTGAATGAGATGATGCTGATCACCCGCAGAGGGCGGGAATACGCGCGGCAGCTGCCTTCGGATCGGCTGCTGGTGGAGACTGATCTGCCGCCGGGTCAGGATGTTCTTTTCTCCGCGCGTGAGATCGCTGATTCCCTGGAGCGGACGCTTGAAAAGTTATCGGTCATCCGCGGGGTGGATATGCGCGCTGTGGTCAGTGACAATTCCCGGCATCTTTTCGGATGAGCATTCAGAGCGGGGACAAGGGTATGTTCACGCTGTTACAGGCCTGCGGATTGATCATGCAGCAGCCAGATTCTTTTCCAGCAGAACAAGTTCCACGCCGGGGATCCCGTTGAACATTGTTGGAACGATGGTAATTTCTTTATATCCAAGCTTCTTGTAAAGTGCTCTGGCAGCGAGATTCCTGGCGTTGGTATCCATTCTCAACTCCGGCAGGTCATGATCAGCAGCCCACTTTTCATAAAATGAGACGAAATCACTGCCGTAGCCCTTTCCGGAAGCCCGGGGTGAGATGACCAGCGTATGGAGGACGCATACCCGGTCGGATTCAAATTCCCATGGCGCACCGGAGTAGACATCGACCTGGATCCGGTTGATGATGCCGGCACCCAGAATTTCTCCGTCTTCCAAAATAAACATGTCTCCCCGTCGGATGGACTCTTCAGCAGTTTTTCTCGTGGGGTAAACGTCCCGGAGCCAGCCGGTGGTCAGCAGGCCTTTTTCCTCGGCTGTGTGAATTTCATCGTAGATGTTTTCAATAGCATCCAGATCGGTTTCTAAAGCCTTTCTTATGTTCATTTCTTACTCCTTTTGGGCGGCTGATCGATTGCTGTGAATTTCATTTTCTCTGATTATATCTTCATAGTTTTTCCCGGGAAAAGGAAATTTACAAAACTCATGTTTTGAGGGAAAGCGCCTTTTTTTGATGATTAAAGGAGTATAATGCCCATGTTTAGTTTGATTCAACGGCAGAGAAGAAAAGTCACTATGAATTTTAGCAAAGAATTGCGGGAAAACCGCTCGGTTCGGGCGATTTTGTTGAATATGCTGCTGGCGGCTGTCAGTTTGTTCGTGAACGGTTTTGGGATTTATCTGACCATTCAGGCGAACATCGGTGCTGCTCCCTGGGATGTGCTCAACCTGGGCCTGTCGAAAACACTGGGAATCTTATATGGGACGGCTTCCATCGCTGTATCCTGTACGATCCTGTTGATCGATATCCTGCTGAAGGAGCCGATCGGCATAGCCATGTTCATTGATGCGATCGTGGTCGGGAAATCTGTCGATTTCTTCAACTGGCTTCATTTGGTACCACCGGCAACTTCGCTGCTGACGGCTGTGCCGATGATGCTCGCGGGATTGTTTATTATTGCTTATACGCAGTATGGGTATATGGCCGCCTCACTTGGATGCGGTCCCCGGGATACGCTGCTGGTAGGGCTCGCGAAGCGTGCGGGACGGCTGCCAATCGGTGCGGTGAGCATTGCGCTGCTCAGTACGGCTACACTGATCGGTTGGCTGCTGGGCGGACAGGTCGGCATTGGTACGCTGATTTGTGCGTTTGGTGCGGGGCCGATCATGCAGCTTGCTTTTCAGTCGGTGCATTTCGACGCGACGCATATCCGCCATCAGCGGCTGAAGGATTCCTGCAAGGTGTTTTGCTCCCCGCATGTGTGATGAGGGTTGTTTTTTGTGAAAATGAACGTTGTGGGCTGAATTGTTTGCTGCGGAAAATGGAAAATGAATATTGCTTTGTGATGCGGCATCTTTTGGGAGAAAAATTAAAAGTCACGAATTTTGAAAATTCCTTGACATGGATGAGGTGGTATGCTAAAATACTGAACGTTGAGCGCGAAAGAAACAAATTCTGAAACGCGAGATGGAATGGGGATGTGGTGTAGCGGCTAACATGCGGCCCTGTCAAGGCCGAGATCGCGGGTTCGAACCCCGTCATTCCCGCCTGTTGTACTCAGGGTTGACACCCTGAGTATTTTCTTTAAATGGTGTCAATAAAACCGGTTTCTTCCCAAATTCAGACGGGGAAGGAACCGGTTTTTGTTTTCCGGTTCGGAAAGGACCCTGATGGACGTCTCTGACACCAAGCTCATTCTCGAAATATACCGAACCATATCCGGTATTGGCAGTTCCCGAAGAGAACAAACTATCGACCAGTTCAAAGTGCAGCTGATCGCGCAGCTCCGGAAAAACGGCTGCAAAATAATGATTGTCGATGAAAATAACCGTCTTTATCTGTTGAACGGCAAGATTATTTTTTATTTTTCTCCACCGCTTGAAAAAATATCCAAAATGAAAAGATTCCTGGTCCGTGTTCTGAAGGAGTCTGGTTCCCAATACATCATTGCATACGGTATCCGGAATGAGTCCGGTGCTTGTATCTATCGTGTCGAAATTCCTGAATAAACAGTTTTGTATCCTATCGGTATAAGGATTTAAAACAAAATGCAAAATGACTTGTTAGAACAATTTGACCGATATCCAGTGTACGGACCGAAGGTGACAGCTCTTATTGAACTGCTTGCATCTGTTGCTTCTCGCATGAATAATGATCAACCGGAAATGCCGATAAATAAGGCGGAGACGTATGGAAACAAATAAACTTGGTTTGGGAATCGAAAACAAAAGAATGAGAGCCGCCCGGAGGGACAAGGAAAAGACTTCGAGTCCGGAAGAATTAGAAAGAAAGAATAAGGCTGCCTTATATCTCCGTGTTTCTTCCGACATGCAGCGGGATAATTTCAGCATTCCGGCACAGAAGGAAGAATGCATGAAATATGTTCTGGAAAGAGGTTATACCGTTGCTGGAGAAAACATCTATATTGATGAAGCCTACTCAGCTAAAAATGAGGACCGGCCTGCTTTTCAAAGAATGCTTGCGGATGCTCATGCAGGACAATTTTCACTGATTGTCGCACATAAGATGGATCGTCTGCAGAGAAGTCTAAGAGCGATGTTGATAATGACCGAAGAATTGCGCAAGATCAACGTAACGATGTATTGCGTTCACCAGCATATGGAAATAACAGATGATCTTATCTGTAAGATTATGGCAGCCATCAGCGAGGATTACCTGAAAAATCTTGCCGATGAAGTTGCGAAAGGAAAGCGGCAGTCCTGCAGGGAAGGAATTTTTATCGGATCAACCGCACCATTCGGGTATAAACTGCTGAAGCCCGGTTTTCCGGGAAATGAAGAAGGTGATCATCGAAAAATTGTGCCTGATGAAAAAGAGGCACCCGCGCTTATCAAGTGCTTTGAAATGTATGCTACCGGCAATTATTCTTTCCAGGATCTCGCGGATTACTTGAATGAAGCAGGATTTGTTCCGAGACGAAATAAAAAGTGGAAAAATGCCTTCACAAAAGAAACCATCCGCACAATGATGGATAATCCCATTTATGTCGGGATACTCATCTATCGGAATGAAAACTCCGAAAAGGGATATGAGGAATTTATTGCTGATCACGATCCGTTGGTTGATCCGGTCTTGTTTAAGAATGTTGCTGAAATTCGCAAATCACGGATAATCTCTCATGATCATAACAAAGCTGACGGGGGCAGTCTGAAATCAAAATATCTGGTTCAGAATATGGTTTGCTGCGCAGAATGTGGACGACGCCTTCGGGTTCATTCCGGAAAAAAGACATTCCGCTATAAAGATTATTCGGAAGAACGCGGCTTGCCATGTGATCACAGCGGTGAGTATATTGATGCGCAAATTCTTGACGGATATGTCCGTGATTTTATCAGGACGATCGTTTTTCCACGATCCTGGATCGAAGCAATAGAAAAGAAGACTGAAGGTCAGGACTTTGTTAATGAGGTTGAGACGAAAATCAAAAACATCCAGGATCGGATAAAAAGGCGTACGAATGCCTACACGGTCAGTGGTGCGTACAGTTTTGAAGAATTTCAAAAGGAACACAGTGCTGACATAGCAGAGTTGGAAGAGCTGAAAACGAAGCTTCCGAAATCTTCGGATGTTCTGAAAACTCAAATAACGCTCACCACATCTTTGATCGATCTTTTCAAACATGCAACACCGTCGGAACAGAATGACATTGTCCACTACCTGTTCAAGAATCTGTATTTCGACTTCGGAACATTCCGATTATGTGCATTTGAACCGAATTCGGAGTTCGATTTTCTTTTCTCAACATTCGCTGAGAAAAATAACTGGAAGAAAAAAGAAGACCGATATTTGATATCTGAAAGCGAAAATGATGAACACTAACCACAGACTGAACATTTCAAAAGGAACCGCGGAAGGAAAATTGAAATCCGCCCAAAGAGGTTATTTTATAGGATCAGTGCCACCATTCGGTTATCGCAAATGGATTCCGGGGGATGCTCTCAATTGGAACCCCCGGGTGCTGATTAAAGACGAAACGACAGCCCAGGCGGTACTGGAAAGCTTTGAAGCTTTTGCCAGCGGTGAAGTATCCTATCGCGATATAGCCCAGAACTTGAACAGCCAGGGTTATCTTTCTGCGGGCAGCAAACCATTCAACCGGGAAACGGTCCGCCAGATGCTTACCAATCCGATTTATATCGGCATGATCGTATATGGCAGGAACAGTGCAAACGATCAGCGGCTGTTTCCCGGAAAGCATCAACCGATCGTTCCCGTTGAATTATGGAATGAAGTGCAGTCTGTCCGTACAGAACGCCGCAGCAGCAACCGGTATTAAAGATTTTCTGATCAATACACTGAATTATGTCGTTGAATATGACCGCGGGGTTCCGGTAACCGATTATCCGATTACCTATAAAGATTTCGCGGATAACACAATCGAAACAATTTGCTGGCTGACAAATGAACGGGTCAAAACACGACAGGATGCTGATGCTGACTTTATATCTTTTGCCCTAACAGATGATATCTTGAATCGTATGTTTGCCGACGTCATCGGCGAAGCGGGATAACGATTGACTTATAAAGCAACGAGTATAGACTATTTGAGCCGGATTATATTCCGGCTCTGTTCATTTATTTATCTCTATCGCCCGGAAGCGATCTGCATAGTCCTCACCACATCTGCGGATACCATCAACGACGAAGTCTGGAATTAAAATTTTTAAGCCAGCAACGCCACCTCCGGTGATCCACGAATAGTGATCCGTCTTTGAAGATCTGGTGAAGTTCTGCGATGATAAACATGGTTGAAAATCAACAAATAGCAAAAATTTTTGCAGAAAACGCAATCGAACCCTTTTATCTGATAAAGTTTGTCGATAGTCTTGTTTCTTCCTGACTCGGCATGCTGACCCCTGCTTTATATCCGGCTTCTTTTAGCTTCAAAAGCCATGCCATATTTCTTCCAAGATACCGCATGATCTGCAATCCCTCCTCATCCTGCTTTACTTCATCCGGCGTATTGCCATGTACCATATTCCAGTACCGGGATGTGACGATTGGCATCTGCTGGTGGAAGAAATACTTATTCATCTGATCCATAGCGGATGTCGTTCCTGCACGTCTTGCGGACACTATGGACGCAGCAGGTTTAAACCTGAACGGATGAGGATCCTTTGCGGATGAAGAGAAGAATATCCGATCCATAAAGCTCATGAGATTCCCGTTCATCCCGGCATAATACACCGGAGAGCCAAAGATAAAGCCATCGTATTCCTGTGCTAATTTTGTAAATTCATTGACCTTATCGTCAAAAACGCATTGCATTTTCTTTGTACATTGAAAACAGCCGATGCAGCCTCCGATCGGTTTATTCCCGATCCAGTAGAAATCCGATTGAATGCCTTCCGAAAGCAAAGTCCCTGCAATTTCCGATAAAGCAGTATAAGTACAGCCCTGCCTGTGCGGGCTGCCATTAACGAGCAGTACTTTCATGTTTCTTTCCTTTTTCCGAAGTCTCCAAAGCTGTAAGCCCACGGATGATCCAATATCCAGCAAAAGCAAACAGGATCATCACCGAAAAATAATCGAGGAAAAAATTAATTCTCGGTTCATAGAAATCAAAGAAGACAAAAACTGATTTCAGGAACATATAATCTGCCAATCCGCGCCTGACAAAGGCAAATATGCCGTAAACCGAAGCCGCGCTCAGCAAAATCATCATCATGATCCAGACGTTTTTGTTCTTCAGCTGCAGTTTTCCGAAGGGTACCGTCAAATGCGTTCCGGCATGCAAACACATCAGGACGAAGCCGCAATAAGCAAGGCACAGGTGAACTGTGCGGGCTGATGCCGTTGTGCCGGGTATACGGATAAAGGTATACAAGTGTTTCGACATCAGAATTCCGCTGAGCGGCTGCAGGATCATGAATACAAGCAGCAGCATGTTCAGCAGCGTCTGGAAGATCCTGCGCGCAGAATATTTTCCTTTGAAAAGCGATTTATACCATCCGCGGTTCAGAATATGGTGGGTGATGAACAACACGAGCATCAGTGTCCCGGCGATCTCATGGAACTTTTCCCCGATCAGCGAATAGGCCATCAAAAGCGGCAGCATGACTGTCATGGAGATGTCAATGATCAATCTTGTATTCTTCTTCATGCTGCCCCGGCTAATTTAAACGGGCGTAATCCTCATCCGAAACGGGTTCACACCATTCCGTAGATGTATCATCACCTGGAACTTCGATGGCAATATGGGAGAACCAGCTTTCCGCTTTCGCCCCGTGCCAATGCTTGACATTCGACGGAATTACGATGACCGTTCCGGGCTGAAGGTCAACGGCTTCCTTCCCCTCTTCCTGATACCAGCCGCTTCCTGCGATGCATACGAGCACCTGCCCGCCATTCTTTGCGGAATGGTGGATATGCCAGTTATTCCGGCATCCCGGCTCAAAAGTGACATTCGCAAGGAACAGAGAGGATATTTTCGGATCCACGAGTGGATTCAGAAAAGATTCTCCGACAAAATATTTTGCATAAGCGGTATTCGGTTCACCCTGCCCGAAAAGATTTTCCTGATCGAATGTTACTTTATCCATACTATTTACTCCTTATTTCAGTATCCGAGTTTGACAAGCCAGTCATTGACTGTGCTTTTGACAGCATCCTGACGATTTTGGGTATCATTTCCGCGGATCGCGAGCCCCGTCAGCACTTCGGCCCCCGGAACGGCTGCGGCAAGTTTTTTGTCGAATCCGGAAAGCCCGCTGCCTTCATGGGTAGAAAACGGGATCAGTTTTTTACCGGAGAGATCTTCATTCTCAAAGAAGGTATACATGATCATCGGCCAGTCTCCCCACCATACCGGGGCACCGATAAACACGGTGCTGTACTGAGACAGATCAGGAAGTTCTTCTTTCTGATAGGCAGGACGGGCATTCGCACGCAGTTCCTGCATTGCTATATCAGTCAGCGCATCATAGGTATAGGGATAATAGTCTTCTTCAGGAAGGATCTCGAACATATCTGCACCGGTCGCCTCCGCGATCATGTCCGCAACGATCGAAGTGTTTCCCTTATCGATCACTCCTACCGTATACTGCTCACCGGTTCTGGAGAAATATACGACCAGAATGTCGCTGTCTGTATCTTCCTGAGCGGGGTGAAGCCCGTCTCAGGTACCCAATTTTTACTCTCAAATTCTTCTATAAATTTATTATACCAACATTTTC
>CAYWKZ010000036.1:0-22037 GCA_964459115.1 uncultured Leptolinea sp.
AGAAATAAAGGGCGAGGGTATGGGGGCGGCAGCCCCCGGAAACCTCCCGAGGAGATCCAGAGAATAAATTCTCTGAATCTCCTCGGGACAGAGAAAATCATGTTTTTTTGAGGTTCCCATACAAATTGAGTTGACAAGGAGAGACAATGCGTCAGGAACGTTGGCGTAACTTTGATTTTTGGCTGTTTGGCGTCGTGATCATCCTGTGCTTTTTCGGCATTGTGATGATCCAATCTGCGCTTGCCGGAAACCTGGAAGTTTCAATCAACAGCCAAATTCTTTACGTCAGCATTGGTCTGGTGTTTATCCTTGCCTGTGCCTTTTTTGACTACCACTATCTGGACTCACTTGCAAACATCATGTACGTAGGGATCATCTTCCTGTTGATTGCACTGCGCCTGTTTGGTACAGCCGCATTCGGTTCTGCGAGATGGTTCCGTATCGGTCCCATCTCGCTGCAGCCATCAGAATTTGCGAAACTGATCCTGATTGTCCGGTTAGCCAAATATTTCGCGGATCACGACAATGACAAACACGACCTGATGTGGGTCATCAAGAGTTTTGCGCTGGATTTCGGCATTGTAGTGTTCATTCTCCTTCAGCCAAACATGTCAACATCCATCGTTATGGTGGTTCTATGGTTTTCCATGATCTGGGCAAGCGGAATTCCGATAAAGAGCCTGGTACTTTTAGGAATCGCTGGATTATTTGTTGTCATCGGGCTGCTGGTTTGGATCTTCGTATCCCCCGAAACAGTGCCTTTTGTGCAGGAATATCAGCTGAACCGGGTCCGTACCTTCCTCGCCCCGGACCCGGATGCCCGATACGGTGACTCCTATAACATTGACCAGGCAGTGATTTCCCTGGGGTCCGGAAAGATCTTCGGCCAGGGATACGGAAACGGCACCCAAGTCCAGCTGCGCTTTTTGAAAGTGCGGCATACGGACTTTATCTTTTCTGCCCTGGGCCAGGAATTTGGATTTGTCGGAGCAATGCTGGTGATCATCGTGCTTTCTTTCATGGTTCTAAGGATCATCCATATTGCCCGAAATGCACCGGACTTTTTCGGTGCTTTGATTTGTTACGGAATTGCAACACTTTTCTTTTTCCAGATGGTTGTGAACATGGGCGTGAACCTTCAGGTTCTGCCTGTTACCGGGCTGACGCTGCCCTTCATCAGTTACGGCGGTTCTTCCACAATGGCTCTGGCAATGGGGATCGGTCTGGTCGAATGTGTGGCAGTCAGCTCGGAAAAGAAGAATGAAATCACATAACAGCGGTGAAGAATCAGTGTTTTCAGCCGGGCAAGGGAAAAAACCGGCCGAAGATCCTGAAATGTATCGCTTTCATAAATTGAAATGAGGATGAAACAATGACAGATGAATTAAAACCCGCACGTGTCCGTTTTGCACCGTCTCCGACAGGGAGACTGCATTTAGGCGGAGCCAGAACGGCTCTTTATGATTACCTGATCGCGAAAAAAACAGGCGGTCAGTTCATTCTGCGAATAGAAGATACGGATCGGACCCGCTACGTTCCGACCGCTGAGCAGGAAATCATCGACGGACTTCACTGGCTGGGTATTGAATGGGATGAAGGCCCGGACATCGGCGGCCCATATGGGCCCTACCGACAGACAGAAAGAAAAGAAATATACCAGAAAGTCGCCGAGCAGCTTGTCGAGCAGGGAGATGCTTACTATTGTTTCTGCACACCTGAACGGCTGGAAGAAATGCGGAACAAACAGGCGGCTAACAATGAATTTCCGCATTATGACGGCCATTGCCGCGACATCCCGCTTGAAGAGGCCAAAAGACGTGTCGCCGCAGGAGAGCCGCATGTGGTACGCCTCAAAGTTCCACATGAAGGGACGACTGTCGTACATGACATGCTCCGCGGAGATATCTCCATCGATAACAAACAGCTGGAAGATGCCATCATCCTGAAGACTGACGGATGGGCACTTTACCACCTGGCTGCCATGGTTGACGATCACATGATGGGCATCACACATGTGATCCGCAGTTCAGAATGGCTGCCTTCCCTCCCGCTCCATCATATGATCTACCAGGCTCTGGGCTGGGACGAGCCGGAATGGGTCCATCTATCCGTGCTGCTGAGCCCCAGCGGGAAAGGCAAACTCTCCAAACGTGAATCGGAAGAATTGCTGAAACAGGGGTATGCTGTTTTCCTGACGGATTTCGCTGATCTTGGGTACATTCCGGAAGCTGTCACCAACTGGATCGCACAAATGGGCGCAAGCTTCGATGGAGACAATGACTTTTTCACAATGGAAGACCTGGTTGAAAAATTCTCTTTTGACCATCTGAACCCAGCCCCGGCGGCAATGAATTTCCAAAAGCTGGACCATTTCAACGGTGCACACATCCGCAGCCTTTCCCGGGAAGACCTGGCACAGCGTCTGCTGCCGTTTTTCATCAAGGCAGGTATTAACACTGACTATGACGGTGTGTATAAAGTCATTCCCTGCATACAGGAACGCATGGTGAGACTCACCGACGGGCCGAACGTCGCCAGATTCCTGTTTGAAGAGGATATCCCGCCGGTCATGGACCAGCTGCTGCAAAAAAAACTTGAAATCAGTGACTGCATTAAGATCGCCGAACGTTCCTATGAGGTGATCGAGACATTGCCGGAATTCACAGCCGCGGCTTTGGAACAGCCGCTGCGTGACATGGTCGCCGAACTGGGATATAAACCCGGACAGGTCTTTGGCCTGCTGCGGGGAGCAATTTCAGGACAAAAGGTCACACCGCCATTGTTTGACTGCATGGAAGTGATCGGGAAAGAAAAGGTCCTGCAGCGCATTGCAGACGCCGCGGAATTTCTGAAGGCCAACAACGCCTGAAAGGGAGAGATATCATGAGCGGGCTTGATAAATTTTCCTTTGGTATACCGGCGGATCTCCGCTTTGGATGCGGTGTAATGGATGAACTGCAAAAAACTTCCCTGCCCGGGAAACGAGTGATGATCGTCACCGGCGGAAAAACGATCCGCTGGAACGGTACGCTCGACAGACTGACGGAAATGGTTCGCAGCAAAACTGAGCAGATGATCCTGTTCGATGATGTCAGCGCAAACCCCTCACTGACATCTGTGATGAGTGGAGCTGAAACAGCCCGTGAAAATCAAATTGACTGCGTGATCGGACTTGGCGGCGGGAGCGCCCTTGATACAGCCAAGGGCATCGCAGCGATGGCTGTCAATGACGGCAGTTTGTGGGATTACACCGCTTCCGGTTCAGGCACCGGTAAAAAGATGAGCGTAAAGCCGCTGCCGATGATCGCAATTCCGACTACAGCGGGCACAGGCAGCGAGGGCAACAAAACTGCCGTCATCACTGATGTTGAACGAAAAGAAAAAATCGGCATCCGTACCGATTTTGTTCATTCCGCTTATATCGATCCGGAATTGACCCTGTCCGTTCCGCCTCAGCACACTGCCGAACAGGGATTTGATGCGTTCTGTCATTGTCTGGAAGCGTTTCTATCGGTCAAGGCAAACCCGGTAAGCGACCTTTTTTCCCTTGCCGGGATGAAAGCCATCTACCAATGGCTTCCCCGCGCAGTCGAACAGGGAACCGACATCGAAGCACGCTATCATGTTTCCTATGGATCCATGCTTGGCGGGATGGTTCTTTTCCTGTCCTCAGCCTCAGCTGCCCATACCATGGAACATATGCTCAGCGGAATGAATCCCAAAGTCACTCATGGCGGAGGACTTGCCATGATCTTCGACGCTTTTCATGCAAAGATGGCTGCCAATGTGCCGTACCGCTATGCGGAAGTGGCTGATGCATTGCATATCACGTCCGCAGAGGCTGATGAAACTGAAAAGGCAGAAGCCTTGCTACATGCCCTTCATGACTGGAAACAAAAGCTCGGTTTGAATCAGCTGAAATTGACAGATTATGGTTTTGCCGCGAATCAAATCGACGAAATGGTCCGTATGACCCACTGGGTTGGCGGCGGCCCGCTGACCAGGGACCGCTATCGCTTGACAGATGATGATTTGGCAGAAATACTTGAAAATTCACTAAACATCTGATTATGGAAACCGTATTGATCACCGGAGCCGCACGAAGACTCGGCAGTCAGATCGCAGAAAATCTGGCTGCTGATGGATGTGCTGTCTGGATCCACTACCTGACACATCGGGAAGAAGCCCTGGCACTACGAAACAAAATCACCTCCGCCGGCGGACAAGCCGAATGTGTTCAATGTGACCTGACCGACACAGACCAGATCGATCAAATGATCAGATTCATCTCTAACAGCCCGAACGGTCAATTGACAACATTGATCAATAATGCTTCTGTATTTGTCAACAAAGACATCCGGGAAACGGCTGCGGATGAATGGGACAGGATCCTGAACACAAATTTGAAATCAGTCTGGTATCTTTCAAATCAATTTGCCGCTGAATTTTCTGCGGCACGTAAGATCATAACCATCGGAGACGCAAACGCCTCAAGCCGCATGACTCAGCACGCAGTATATGCGCTCAGCAAACATGCGTTAAAGCTCCTCACGGAACAAATGGCATTGGCATATGCTCCGAAAATATCTGTTAATCTCCTTTCTCCCGGACTGGTGATGAAAGGTGATAATGAACCGGAATTAATTTGGGATCAACGTCAGAAAAGGGCTTTGACAAATAATCATAATATCATCATTCAGGTTATAAATGGAGTCAGATATTTGATGAATGATTCCGGTATGACAGGAGCAGAACTGGTTGTTGACAATGGTGCTCATTTATTTCGCAAAAAAGAGATTCTGAGGTAGAATTAAGTTACAAATCAGAGGAGGGAGCCTTATGAAATATAAATTGCTTTTCTGTCTGTTACTTTTTGTAATTGTTTTATCTTCCTGCAACATTCCGGAAAAGGTAACGGAAGAAATGGCCCGTACAATTGTCGCTTCAACATTAGAGGCAAAGGTCAACGCAATCGGATCTCTGACGCCCCCGACTCCTACTCCCACGAATACAGAAATCCCAACAGAAACGCCTACACCAACGATCACACCTACACCAACACTGGAACCTACGCCAACATGGATCTATCACGAAAGAGGCAGTGCCCAGGTTCTGATTTTATATTATCATGACGTAGTTAAAGACAGCAATGATGATAAATACTATCAATGGGAATTTGATTCCTGGTATGTCAAACCTATCGAATTTGAGCAGCAAATGCGAATTCTGAACGAGATGAAATATACGACCATCACAATCGCAGATCTTGTCAAAGTTGTCTATGAAGGCGGAGAATTGCCAGAACGACCTGTGTTAATTACATTTGATTCAACTGAATTAGGACAATGGAAAAACGCCTATCCGACCATGAAAAAATACGGCCAGGTTGGTAATCTGCTGGTAAATGCTAATCATGTCGGCGCAAAGAATTCTTTGTCTGTAGAACAAATCAATACGTTACTGGACGAAGGATGGGGGATTGGTTCCTCCGGTGATGACGCTCAAGATCCGGGAGTAAGATTAGCCGATCGTGGCAGATGGGGCCAAGAAATCGGTGGTTCAAAAGCAAGAATCGAAGAAGCTTTCGAAGGGCTGGAGGTGCAGGGATTTGCTTATCCGGATGGTTATACGGATTCCGGAGGAGAAATCATCCGCCGTGTATCCAACACCTATAAGATCGCATTCAGCAAACTGCCGGCTCAATTGACCGATGAAGTATCCTTCAACAACATATTTTTCGTCCCGAGAGTTGAAATTTCAGGTGGAATGTCTTACAACGATTTCTTCAGTAAACTTCCCTGGAAAGAAGGAGAGATTTCAAGGGAAACAATGGAATGGACAATACCCACTCCCACACTTGAGCCGGAATTTGTTGAGATGACGAAAGAAGCACAGGAAGCGATGATGGAAGCTGACAATCAAGAATAAAATGGGAAAAGTCACACTCAAAGATGTAGCTAAAGTTGCCAATGTCTCCTTCACTACAGTATCACGCGCGTTATCCGGTAATCCTGAGATCAGCAATGACACACGGGATCGTATTCTGAAAATTTGCGAGGAGATGGGTTACACTACTAATTACATAGCACGTTCAATGATCAAAAAAAAGACGGAACTGATCGGACTGATCGTTCCGTCTATTGATAATCCATTCATGTCAGAGCTGGCATATTATATCGAGGTTACTGCCCGACGCTTCGGTTATAACCTGATCCTGTGTAACTCACATCCGGACCTGATTCAGGAACAAAAGGTGATGCAGCTGATGATCGGGCACCAGGTGGATGGTGTACTGATCATCCCACAAAAACCGGGATCTTATGAAAATCTCAAGCAACTGACTTCGCTGATTCCTTCAGTATTCCTTAGTGAAAACCTGAAGGATCAGAATGGCAGCTATATTTCTGTAGACAACCAACGCGGCACAAAACTGGGAACTGAATATTTATACAAACTCGGTCATCGGAATATTCTGTATTACGGGTGCCGCACAGGAAGCACAACTCACCAGCTTCGTGCTGAAGGATATCAAGAAGCCTGTCAGCTTCTCGATATCAAACCCAATATCGTTTATTTTGATTCGGTATCCAGTTCGATTGAACTGGGATATGAAATGGCACATAAGGCACTGGAACAAGAACAAGAAATCACAGCCATCTTTGCTTCTACAGATTCCAATGCCATCGGTCTGATGCAGGCTGCACGGGAAAAAAACATCAGAATTCCTGAAGATATTTCGCTGCTTGGCTTTGACAACATACGGCTGGCATCCCTGCCGCAAATTGATCTGACAACAGTTGCCCAACCCAAAGAAGAGATGGCGGTCCGTGCTGTAAAAATGCTGATACGAAAAATTGAAAAGCAGTCAACAGAGCCATCCTTTGAAATCATTGAACCGGCTTTAGTTGAAAGATCCTCATGTCGTTCAATTCATCAACAATAAAGGGGAAAAGTATGAATCTCGAAGAACTCAGTTTTCCACTGGAAGCAAACGTTCAAAACATAGCTCACTTCATTGACACGAAAGGGACATACGCATTCACTTTCGGAAGTCCATTCTGCTACATAAACCCGATAGAATTGAAAGAAAAGAAAGCTTTTCTTTTAGCCGGATTCAACCAACAAAAGAAAAAAAGCCTGAATGCCGAAACAGTGTTCACATATTATATTAACGACGAGGAAAAACATCCTCATCCGGATCATAAAATTAAAGCCTCTGTTCGGGAAACAAAAATATACAAAGGAGATGGGAGTGAACTTGGATCGGTACAGATCCTTTTACAGCGCGGGATGTTCCGCAGTTATGAAGGGATCAATGCGAATCCTGTCTATAACAAAGAGAAAAAACTGGTTGGATTCTGTCACTATAATAAAAAAACAAAGAGTAAAGATGTTTACACCTGCGGCCCTGATTACCAGATACCGGCTGAACCGCTGAATCCTCAGGACATTGCCGCTTTGGAATCAGCAGGACGGGTCCACAAGGTTTATTCCTACGACATCGTAGAAGCCGAAGAGGTCGACAATAAAGACCGATTCATGGCCATTTTTTCTCCCACCAAAAAATCAGAGCTCACAAACAACCGCATCCGGTTCTTTGGATGTGAATCAGACACTGACTTAAAAGAACTGCTCCTTACAGCTCTATTTGCCTTCTTCTGGGGTACCTATATTGACATTCCCCTGAGTTAAATCAATGCCGGGAACAAAAACGGCTGAAGAGAGGAACCGTTCTTCAGCCGTTTTTTATCATCTGTTGGCTTTATCGATAGAATTATTCACCATGTTTGACCTGGAATTGAGAAAAATCTCGTGCAACTTCCGTATTCGGAAACACGGTCTGAGCTTCCGCCAGAATATCCCTTTCTCGATATCGTCGGGAAACATGGGTCAAAAAGAGTTTCCCAACTTCAGCTTCTTTTGCCAGCTCCGCAGCCATTTTTGCAGTCAGGTGTGAATATTGCGCTGCCATCTCAGCTTCTTCTTCAAGATAAGTTGACTCAATGCTTAAAGCATCAGCACCACGAACATAAGGCAGCAGCTCCATTGCATTACCGGTATCGCCGACAGCGACCAATGTCGTTCCGGGAATATAATCACCGAGAACCAACTCCGCATCGATCGTTCTGCCGTCAGGCAGCGTCACTGACTCTCCATTGACCAGATTTTTCCGCCAGGGTCCAACCGGAATATTCAACGCTGCGGCTTTTTCAGGCAGGAATGGACGCTTTCCCTTTTCCACGAATTTATAACCAAACGAGTCCGTCCCACGATGTGTGACCGGAAAACAGCTGACAGTCAGGTTTTTCTCTTCAAAAATCACACCGGGACTAAGCTTATGAAAAATCAAAGGCGTAGGAGTACGGTTACCGCGCAGCACAACGGAAAAAAGCAGATCTTTAATGCGGTCAATGGCATCAGCTCCCCCATAGATATGCATCTCATCCATCGTCTCCCAGCGAACCATTGTTGACACGAGGCCCGCAAGGCCAAGGATGTGATCCAGGTGGGAGTGAGTGATCAGGATCCTGTTCAAACGTTTCAGTCCTATTCCTGAAGTTAACAACTGACGCTGGGTTCCCTCACCGCAATCTATCATAAATCGATGTTCGTTGTTGAGAACAACCATGGAGGGCAAGCTGCGCCGGACAGAAGGCGCTGATGCAGATGTTCCTAAATAAATAATCTCAAACACAAAAATCCCTCAGTTTATACTCTGTCTAACCCCGGATCAACCCCATATCAACCGTTACCAACCAGACGCCATTCTTTCCAAAACTGATATTATAGGTCATCATCGTATCCTCAGTACTGAAATACAACGTGACCTGGTCATCAGGATATTTGGCTCCGCTGATGTTTGCCGGCTCCAACCCATCGATCCATAGAGCTTCCATTACCTTCTGAACACCTTCCGTTCCGTTTACCATCGCGGAGAAAACAGCACGGGAAAACTCAGCATAATCATCTTCAGAAGAAAACTGAAAATTCATGAAAACTTCTGCACTATAACGGTTATTTACAGACCTGCATCCGACGATATCATAACTGCGCCAGCACTCATAATCGGGATATTCTTTCATCATTTCCAGCACTTCGATTGGATTTGCCAGCCACATTTTCGGCAGCTTTTTTGTGATCTCACCAAAACTGTATAGAGAAGGGTTTTCACGATATTCATCTGCCGATGCAGATAAGGGGAAAATCAGCAGAATGCCGATAATGATCATCAACAAGACCCTTCTTTTCATATCAAACTCCTTCTCAAAACATTGCAAAGCAAGATATAGAAATAAGTGATTTGGTATAAAAAAGCTCAGTCCGAAGGCTGAGCTTTTTTGTTCAAATGACGCTAACTCAGGCAAGCAGATCCTGAATCATTTTATCAAGCTCGGCAGCCGGCATAGACCCGGTGTGACGATTAACGATCTCGCCATTACGGACGAAAATCATCGTCGGAATGCTTTGAATGCCAAGCGATTCCGCAGTATCACTGTCATCATCAATGTTTACCTTAGCAACTACCAGTTTGCCGGCATACTTCTTTGCAGCCTGGTCAAGCAGCGGTCCCATCACTTTACAGGGACCACACCAGGGAGCCCAAAAATCAACTACAACAGGAAGTGCAGACTTAAGAACAGCCTGTTCATAAGATGCATCAGTCACATGGATAGGTTCTTCTAACATAAATATAACTCCTTACAATTTCTTACCTAATCATACCATGAATTCAATTATTTTTGAATTTTACCGGAAGAAAAATAATCCCTTCAGCAAAGTTCTTCATAGCAATTATTGATTATCATAGTAACGGGACCCTGCCCATCCGCCATTTTCCGGAATCGTATAATAGTTGAACGAAGCATTGCTCGAACCAGCTGAATTACGTGCGGTCAGCGTAACAGTATGATTTCCCCAACTTCCGATAGGGCCGCAAATAGTCCGTGTAGCAGTGGCATCATAACTGTTTTTAACATTCTCGCCATCCACATCCACCGACATGATCGACGCATTGGATACCGACCAGTAAACGGTAACACAGTTTCCCTGCAAACCGGAATCCGATTCAGGATAGAAGTAGTTGATCGTCGGCACCGCCGGCCCGTATCCGCCGCCATCCCGGGTCGTATAGGTAAAGGAAGCATATGCCGTATCATTCGGAGACAAGGCAGCGATCTGCACGGTATGAGTACCGGCATTCATCAGCGGACCGCAAATTTGCTGGGCACCGTTTGTTGAATAACTGCTGACGGCAGAATAATTGTCAACGGTGATCTCTACTTTTGCGGTGTTGGATGTCTGCCAGTAAATCGTCGGACAGGTGCCGACAGATCCGGCATAATAGTCAGGATAGAAGGCGTTAACGACCGGATAATTTCCTCCTGATCCACCGCCGCTGACACGGATCTTGGCCCAAATGGTCTCACCGAAATTCTGGCCTTGCGGAGAGCGCATCTGCCAATAACCACGATAAGTACCGCCTGTCACAGGTGCAACCATATCAACAGCCAGATCGACCTGCGCCCCCGGAGCCACATTCATCGGAATGCTGATGTTTCGGCCGCTCATCTGGTCACCTGAAACAAACACAAAGGTATAATTCGGCGTCCATGTGCAGCTGCCGGTGTTTTGAACACGCCAAACCTTTCGGAATTGCGTACCCGGAGAGAATTGAGCACCATCCGTAATCGTCACATCAGAGACGAACACCATGCCATTTGTACAGGAAGCAGCGGGATTCTGCGTTGGAACCACGATCACAGGAGCAAGCGGCGTTGCTGTCGGAATAGAACTGTCACGGGAGATCGTGACCTGCGCCTCACCAAAATTCATGGAGAAAAAGCGATTTGCAATCGTCTGAGCGGTTCCGTCTTTGATCATATCGGTAAGATGCTGGTTCACAACGGATGTCAAAGATGAATTCTTCCGCAGACCAAAAACATAGCTCTCATTCATGAATCCATCATAAAAAATCTGATACTTTCCGGATTTTTGGTATAGATCTTCGTATAGATCCTGTGAAAGCACAACAAGGTCAACCTCCTTACGATCCAGCGCTTTCATTTCATCGGCAGCATTGGAATAGCAGTAAACATTTCTGATACTCACATAACCACCACCGACAAGGTTCGTTTTCACCCACTGGTCAAAGCTTGTTCCTTTTTGAACCCCAATCTTCAAATCGCGGAAACTGTCCATGGACACCGCTCCGGGTTTTGAGAGCGAAGACAAACCAATGAAATACGCGCTTCCGGTATAATAAGTACGCGTCATATCGATCAATTGTGCACGTTCTTCCGTTTTTGCAAAGGCACCGCCGACAATATCTACCTGCCCAAGATTCAATGAATCGATCATACCGTCAAAAGCAAGGTTATACACCTGAACCTGAACACCCATTCGCCGGCCAATTTCCTGAACAAGTGCAACATCCAACCCGGTGTTATTACCGGATTCGTCAACAAAAACGAAAGGGATATAATCCGGCGGGATCCCTAACCTCAGCGTGCCGCTTTGCCGAACGTCAGCGAGATCATCTGCGTTCACTGCAGTAAATGTCAAGGCTATCAATAAACTGAATAAAAACATCAGGAATTTCTTCATGAAGTGTTCTCCTTTCTCTCCTCTTAGATAACCATTACTCTAATTATAATGGATATCATCTCCAATATGAATAAAAAATACTTTATCCTGTAAAAAAATCTATTATGTTTTTTTATGTTTTTTGCTATTTTTTGTGCGATTGGTTATAATAAAAAAAATTGCTCAAACAGGAGGAAATAAATGAAAAAACAGCTGCTGTTACTGATCCTTGCGATGCTCCTGCTCGCTGCCGTTTCTGCTTCAGCAGAGACGATCAATATCGGCACCTATGCCGGTTATCGTCCATTTGTCTATTATGATTACAATAATGAATTGACCGGTCTCGATATTGACCTGCTCAGGGAGATCGGTAAACGGAAAGATTTCACGCCCCGGTTTTATGACATGGCGTTTGACGGACTCATCGATTCTGTCAGCGTCGGACAGGTCGACCTGATCGGGAGCGGCTTTTCCGTAACACCGGAACGTGAACAAGAAGTCATTTATTCTCAAAGTTACTACTCCAATCAGGCGATCATCATTGCGTCAGTAAAAAGCAATGTTCAGGACCATCTCGAATTGAATGACGTGCTCAGCTATCGCTTTGGTGTTCAAAGAGGGTCAAGTTACGACCAGTGGTTGAAAACCAATCTCGTTGGAGAAGGGCTGCTCAGCACGCAAAACATTTTCACGTTTTCCTCGCTGGACTCCGCAGCAAAAGCATTGCAGAACGGAACCGTCGACCTGGTGATGCTGGATAACGATGCTTATAAACAGACCTATCAGAAAAGCGGTAATTTCAAAATCGTCAATGACGATATCGGGAGCGAAACCTATGCCTTTGCCGCTGCTATGGGATCGGACGACTTGATCACCAGAATCAACGACGGATTGGCACAGGTAAAAGCTGATGGCACGCTGGATGACCTGCTGCAGAAATACATCGAAGGGACCGGCGATGAAGCGGAAGTGACAATCGCCCGGCAGTCTGAAATCGTAAGGAATCCGGCAGCAGTGCCAACGCCCACGCCCATCCCGCCGATCGACCAGCCGGTCAACTGCAAAAACGTGATGGTCTATATGTCCGACGTATCCTACCCGGATGGATCGAAGATCAACCCCGGGAAGACTTTCACCAAGACATGGCGCATTTACAACAACGGATCCTGCAAATGGTATGAAGGCTATTCCATCGTCTTCACAGACGGCGATTACATGAGTGCGAATTCGGTTCCGATCCCATCCCTTACCATCCCGGGAACGACAGTGGATGTCGCTATGACCATGCTCGCCCCTCAGGCGCCCGGAGAATATGTGGGATACTATCAGATGCGCGCACCGGACGGGACTTTCTTTGGGCCAAAGCTTACCGCCAAAATCATTGTAACGGATCAGACCGTTGATGCTCCGCCGGTAGGAGCTCCGCCGGTTATTACGCAGTGGCAGCCAAACTATTACAAGGGTGATAACGGCTTTTGCCCGACTGTCTACTGGACTGTCCGGGATGCTGCCCAGATCCATTTCTCGATCAACCAGAAGCGCATCTACACCACAACGAGACCTTCTGGCTCCATCGTAATTTGTCCGAGAGGCGGAGCCGGAGATTACGTTTATGGGATCGTCGCTGAAGGCACAAAGAAAGTCAGCTACGTATTCACTTATACGAACACCGGCGGACCGAAAAAACAGCCTAATATTCCGCTGCAGGAATATTAGACAACCCAAACAACAACATTCAAAAGACCGGTTCTGAACATGAATCGGTCTTTTCTTTTGCGATTCCGGCAAATCCTGCTATAATAATATTTTAAGGAGAATTGGATGAATATCGAAATCGTACGCTACCCCACTGATGAAGACTGGGCCCGCTGTCTGCTCCTGGCCCGAATGACGCAGGGCAAAGACTCTGCAAAAATACCTTCCGATGACTGGAAGAAAAAGATTTTATCCGCTGAACATTCTCCCGTCCGCACATTAATGTACACCGTTATCATGCATGACATCCCATATTACTGCAGCGTACATCTTGTCCGCCACAAATTCGGCATTGAACATTTTGTGCAATCACAGCGTGTCAACCCGGAACGCGGTGCTGAACGGCAGGATGCATTGGTCACCCATGCCATGGACATGAATTTCCAGGCACTGGTCAGCATGAGCCGCAAACGCCTTTGCTACAAAGCCGATGCCACCACGCGCAGCATCATGTTGGAAATCGTCAAAGAACTGAGAAAAGTTGACCCGATTTCCGCCTCATTCTGTGTACCGGAATGCATCTACCGCGGAAATGTGTGTCATGAACTGCGTCCGTGCGGTATGTATGACTGGAGTAAAAAATGAGCGTATTATGCGATAAAGAGATCTCAAAATATATTCAGGCAGGCATGATCGACTTTTCCCGTTCCGAAACGGATTGGTCCGCTGTTCAAAGCCAAATCAACCCCAACACCCTTGACCTGACACTGGGACGATTCATCCAGTGGCCCAAAGAGACCCAGACGCCGCTGGTATTTGGCAGAAAATATGACCCGCAAGAGTTCTGGGAACTGCAGGAAGTCAATTCCGATGAAGGGGTACTGCTTGCCCCGGGGGACCTCTTTCTTGGTTGTTCCCGTGAATACTTCCGGATGCCAAAGGATGTGTGCGGACAAGTCTATACGAAATCCAGCCTCGGCCGGGTCTTTATCAACCACATGATGGCAGGGGTCATTGATGCCGGTTTTGAAGGAACGATCACCCTTGAATTGAGGAATGAAGGGAAACACAACGTTGTGATTCCCTATGGCGCCCGTGTAGTTCAGATCCAGTTCAGTTATCTCAGTGACTACCCGGAGTTGGATTATTCCCAGCGGGTAAGCCGCTACATGGGACAGATTCGTCCGGAACCATCACGCCCGGAAAAAAATAGCTGAAGGCTGATAGCCAGCATAAAATCAACCCTGATATAAAAAAAGAAGCTGTCATTTTTGATGGCAGCCTTTTTTAATTCAAAAATCAATTTGTCAGTTATTTCCCATCAGGTTATTGAGAAGGATCTCATCCAGCTTTCCGGACTGCTGAAGGGACGCTAACCCTGTATTCAGCTTCTGCACCAGTTCATCATTACCCGGGCATACCGCGATTGCATATGGTTCAATGGCAATGACCTGTCCAATTGTCATGATATCCGCATAGGAATCCACAAATTCTTTTGCCAGGAATTCATCCGAAAGTGCTGCGTCGATCTCATCAATTTCGAGGGCTGCAAAAAGATCCGCATAATTCTCATAGTGCTTATGCTCAAGGTTATATTTTACAGCGAAGTCTTTACCGGCTGTTTCAGCAGTTGTACCTATTTTAGAACCGATGACATCAATGTTCTCATCGGTGATATCTTTAAAGTTATCGTTTTTCAGACGAACAAAAGCTGACAGCTGTCCCATTAAATAAGCATCCGTAAAAGAAACCTTTTCAGAACGGTTTTCATTTTTTGACAACGCGGAAATCGCCGCATCAACCTCACAGGCTGACACACTGTCAATGATGTTCTCGAATTTCATCTCCACGAATTCAATTTCAAGATCCAGTTCTTCAGCCAATGCATTGATGACATCTGCATCAATACCTGCGAACTCACCATCGTCGTCGTAATATTTGAACGGTTTCGTGTCCGGGTTTATCGCAACCTTGATGGAATCTGCTCCAACATTCATCACGCTGATTGATAAAGTAAAAATAATAAATAAACAAAACAGGAATGTCTTTTTCATGTTGTTCATCTCTCCTTTTGTGTTACATATTATAAATATTTTAACCTAAGAATTCATTTATAAGAATCGGAATAAGGAAATTATGTATTTTTCTCAAGGGAAATATCCAACGAGGATCATACCCGAAAAAAGAGACCAGACCCGCTTTGCAAATCTGATCTCTTCTCACTATACCTTATTTCTTATTTCTGATTTCTTATTTCGTTCTACCGCTCTTCACGGAAGTAGGGAAGCCCCAGCGACTTCGGCGGTTGGTTTTCCACTTTGTGCTGCATAGAAACGAAGATCAGCACGATAAGTGTCGCGACATACGGAAGCATTTTGAAAATTTCCTGAGAGCTTCTTGTCAAACCGGAAATATAGAAATACATCCAGGAGAGAATACCGAAGAGATAGGAACCCCAAATCGCGCGCAGGGGACGCCAGGAAGCGAAAATCACCAGCGCGACCGCAAGCCATCCCAATCCTTCAACGCCGCCGGCGCTGTCCCACGTACCCTTCTGATAATCCATGACATAATACAAACCGCCCAGACCGGAAATCGCGGCGCCGATACTGGTAGAGAGATATTTATATTTTGTCACGTTAATGCCAACCGCGTCCGCGGCTGCCGGATCTTCACCGACCGCCCGCAGATTCAGCCCAACCATCGTTTTGTTCAGAAACCATCGCATCAGGATAGCAAAAGCAATTGCCAAGTAAGCCAGAAAACCATAGGAGAAAAAGATTTTTCCGATATTTCCCAATCCATTCAGAGCAGGAATTGTAGCGCGAAATGCCTTACTGGTCACCAGCACGTTAATCTGTCCGACACCGCCGGCCAGTTTGTTCAGTGAACCGCCGTAGAAGTTTGCAAAACCGGCCGCAAAAATGTTGAAAGCAAGCCCCATGATATTCTGATTACAGCGCAGGGTGACTGTCATAAAAGCAAACAGCAGGCCGCTGATAAATGAAGCAATCAACGCACATACAATGGCAATGAGAATACAGACAATCGGTATCGCATTTCCGCCCGCAGCTTTTTCATAATAAAATGTTCCGATCAAGCCGGCGATACCGCCCATATACATGATGCCCGGAACACCGAGATTCAGATTGCCGCCTTTTTCAGTGAGAATTTCACCGATAGCGCCAAAGAGAATAACGGTTCCAAAAACGATAGAAGAATTAATCAATGCGACAAATTGTGCCTGTGTCATTTCGTCACCTCCGATTTGTGAGATCCGCGAAGCTTGACTTTAAAATTGACAAAGAACTCACTGCCAAGCAGGAAGATCAAAATAATTCCTTTCACGACATTGGAAATGTAATCGGACAATTGGTATTGTGATGCAATCTGCATCGCGCCTTTTTCCAGAAAAACCAGAAAAGCGGAAACAACAGCCATGATGAAGGAATTGAATTTTGACATCCATGCGACAATGATCGTTGTAAAACCGCGTCCGCCGGCTGTATCAGTAGAAATCGTATGACCGGCGCCGGCAACCGCCAAAAATCCGGCAATACCGCAGATAGCGCCGGAGAGCATCATAGTGCGGATGATGACCTTTTTCACATCCATCGCACAGTAACGAGCTGTGTTTTCGCTGTCACCGACAACGGCAATTTCAAAACCGTGTTTTGTATATTTCAGGTAGACAAAGATAAAAACTGTCAGTGCGAGAACCAAAATGACGTTCAGGCCATAAGTCTGTCCGAAAACCTTCGGAAACCAGCCGAAACGGCTTTGGCTGTTGATGATCCCTACGGTATTGGATCCATAGGGATTTTCCCATTTTGCCACGAAGAACGCTGTCAATCTGATGGCAATATAGTTCATCATCAGGGTAAACAGTGTTTCGTTGGTATTGATCTTTGCTTTGCAATAGCCCGGGAAAAAACCCCATATTGCACCGGCTAAAGCGCTGGCACAAAACATGATGAATAAAGCGATCCAGTTCGGTAACGTCTTCGGCAGATAAAGCATACAAGCCGCCGCAGCGATACCGCCCACCAGCACCTGACCTTCCGCGCCGATGTTCCAGAATTTCATCTTGAATGCAGGAGCAAGGCCAAGCCCGATACACAGCATCATCATCGTGTCACGAATCGTCACCCACATACGGCGGTTCGTGCCCAAAGCGCCATCCCACATCGCCGCGTAAACCTTCAAGGGGTTCAGTTTCGTAATGCCAAAGATGATCAAAGCGCATAAAATCAACGCAATCAGCAGACCGATAAGGCGGATTCCTAACGACGCCCACCACGGAATCGCCCCACGTTTCGAAATACGGAATAAAGGTTCTTTCTTTTCCATGGTTTATGCCTCCTTTGTCGTACCCAGATGAGTCATCAGCAAACCGACTTCTTCTTTGGTCGTTTTTCTGGCATCAACAATACCGCTGACCTGTCCCGCGCAAAGCACCAGGATCCTGTCGCAAAGCTCCAGAAGTACATCAAGGTCTTCCCCGACGAACAAAACAGCAACACCTTTCATTTTCTGTTCATCCATCAGGTTATAAATTGTATAAGAGGTGTTGATATCCAGGCCACGAACCGCATAAGCGGACATCATCAGAGAAGGATGCTGTTCAATTTCCCGGCCAACCAATACTTTTTGGATATTGCCGCCGGAAAGACGGCGGACAGGGGTGCTAATACCCGGTGTCAGAACTTCCAGGTCTTTCACCACCTTTTCAGCAAGGTCACGGGGAGATTTCAGGTCAAGGAAAGGACCTGCGCTATCCTGATAACTCTTCAGCATCATGTTTTCGGAAAGGTTCATGTTGCCGACAAGCCCCATACCCAACCGATCTTCCGGAACAAAAGCCAGACTCACGCCCAGATTTTTAATTTTAATCGGTGAACAATCCGCGAGATTCACTTCCTTTGCGCCCGATTGATTCGGCGTATAAAGAATTTCCGCACCGGGTTCCAGTTTTTGTAAACCGGCAATGGCTTCCAGTAATTCACGCTGCCCGGAACCGGAAATACCGGCAACACCGAGTACCTCACCTCCATAGCAAGTGAAAGAAACATCCTTCAGCTTGGTTACGCCGTAAATATCTTTTACCGAAAGATTCTTTACTTCCAGACACTTGCGCAGGTTTTTGGGTTCCGACCGGTCAATGTTCAAGGTTGTAGGACGACCCACCATCATATTAGTCAGTTCCTGTGGATTCGTATCTTTCGTCATCAGCTCTCCGACATAATTTCCCTTGAGCAAAACGACGACCCGGTCGGAAATATCCATCACTTCATGCAGTTTATGAGTGATGATCACAACAGCTTTTCCGTCTGCTTTCATGTTTCGAAGAACAACGAAAAGTTTCTGAGTCTCCTGTGGTGTCAAAACAGCTGTCGGTTCATCCAGGATCAAAATGTCGGCTCCGCGATAAAGCTGTTTCACGATTTCAAGTGTCTGCTTTTCAGAAACAGACATATCGTAAACTTTTTTATCCGGCTCTACCACGAAACCATAGCGATCACAGAATTCCTTCACGCGGGTTCGGACGTTATTCAAATCCACCATCCGGCCTTCGTTCAGCCCCAGAATAATGTTTTCAGCCGCGGTCATCACCTCCACCAGCTTGAAATGCTGGTGAATCATCCCGATATGCAGGTTAAAAGCATCCGCAGGATCATTGATGGAAACATGCTGTCCGTTCACATAAATATCTCCGCTGTCCGGTGCGTAAATGCCGGAAAGCATATTCATGAGCGTTGTTTTTCCGCTGCCATTTTCGCCTAAGAGCGCTAATATTTCCCCATAATTGATATCAAGGGAAACTTTATTATTTGCAACCACAACATCAAAAGTTTTTGTGATATCAACCATTCTTACAGCATTATTACTCAAGGGAGCCTTCCTTTCTCTGAAAGATTAATGCTTTCAGAACTCAGAGCTTCTTTCTACAATTATGTTATTTGTATTTCAGTCAAACAGAACCAAAATCAGATGTGATTCTTTTTGACTGAAATATAAAATTGCTCGGGGAGCATGATCCTCCCCGAGCAGCAAAGCAAATGAATTATTCGTTGGTCAGTTCGTTGATGCCATCGATGCGGAGGCTGAAGTAAGGAGCAGAGATCACTTCGGATTCGTGGAAAATTCCATCGATGATCACTTCCTCGGAGTCAGCTACCCAGTCGCCATCGGTATCCAAAGCGAATGCAGAGGTAACAGTTTCGCCGCCGACGGTGAAGTTTGCGGTATCGAACACATTCAAAGTGCCTTCCTTGATTCCGGCAACAGCAGCTTCAACAGCTTCCGCGGTACCTTCGGCACAGGAGTCACCCAGTTCGGAAATCTGAACACCATCATGAGCATAACCGACGGAGTAATCAGTCGGAACAGCTTCACCATTCAAAGCCTTCTCAACCATGTAGGTGTAGAGTTCGACCCAGCAGTTCTGAGCAGAAGTCAGAGCGGCGGTCGGGGCAACAGCGCGCATATCGATATTGTAGCCGACGCTGTAAACGGTTGTTCCCTTGTCCTGCGCGGCCTGAATAGCGGACGGAGCGCCGGTGGAGTCAGCATGCTGGCCGATAATGACACAGCCGCGGGCGATCAGCGCTTCGGCAGCAGCGCCTTCAGCATTCGGATCATACCAGCTGTTGGTGTACTGAACATCCATGTAAGCATCCGGGACGATGGAGCGGATGCCAAGGAAGAAACCGGTGTAACCGGAAACCACTTCGGCATACGGATAGGCGCCAACGTAACCGATATGAGGATCGGTAACGGTACCGGCATCCATCAATTCCTTCAGTTTCATACCGGCTACGACACCGGAAACATAGCGGGATTCGTAGGTGTGCGGGAACATGTTGGAAACATTGTCAAGACCTTCCTTCCAGGCGGTATCACCGGTAGCGGCGATAAAGTGGACGTCCGGATATTCGCGGGCAGCTTCCATCATGTAGGCCTGATGACCATAAGAGTCGGAGATGATGAGCTGGCATCCCTGTTCGGCAAGGTCGACAGCCGCATCGAAACATTCCTCAGATTCCGGGATGTTATATTTGAAGATCACCTGGTCATTCGTCAGGCCGAGACGTTCCATCGCGCCCTGCATACCTTCGATATGAGCCTGGTCATAACCGGAGTTTTCATCGTGGACGAGAATAACCCCAACTTTGAAATCGTCGGCAGATACCGCGGCAAAGGCCATCAGCAGAACTGCCAAAACAAGAAACAACGACAAAAACTTTTTCATCCTTTTTCTCCTTTTGTTTTCTTACAGGATTTCTGTAAGTTTAAGATATACAAACGTATATCATTTCCACAAACATTCACGACATTCCAAAGAAATGTTGTCAGACAACTTTATTTTATCTTAAACTTTCATCTCTCAAAACTGTTATTTTGTCATATCCGAATCTGACAAATATCATATTTTCGATTCAATACGTTTTTTATTCACCGTTTGTAATAATTATTATATGTCATTCGTCCTGATTTGTACAGACAATTGATTTGTTTTCAAAAAAATCATTTCCATTCAGATACCTTTTAATCTGCATGCTTCTATATTATAATATAGTCTGATTTTTCTTTGGAAGAAGGCTTGAATCATGAATGTAATTATTTCCTGGATCCTTGCAATTTTTGCCGTAATCGGTGGTTTGGATTATCTTTTCGGGGACAGGCTCGGACTCGGCAGCAAATTTGAACGAGCCCTATCACTGATGGGACCGATGGCCACATCCATCACCGGTGTGATCGTGATGGTGCCGGTGCTTTCCCTGGCCCTGCAGAAAACCATTGTCCCGCTGTTTGCGGCTATCGGATTTGATCCCGGCGTTTTCGGCGGTCTGATCCCGGTAGACTGGGGCGGTTTTTTTCTCGCAAGAGACCTTGCCTTTGACCCGCGGCTTGGCCTGTTTGGCGGGATCAACGTTGCCGGTACTTTCGGGACCGTGCTGAGCTTTGCGATCCCGCTGGGGATGCGTGTTTTGAAAGACAAAAACAAACAGGATGCATTTGCCCGCGGAATACTGGAAGGACTCGTGATCATGCCTGTCAGTCTCATTCTCGGCGGTCTGGTTGCCGGGCTGGGATTCTTCGAGATCCTTTGGCACAGCCTGCCAATCTTCATCCTCTCCGGATTGGTTTTGCTCGGAATTTGGAAGAATCTGCCGCTGATGGTGCGCATTTTCACTGTTTTTTCTCAAATTTTGCGTGCTATCGGCATCATCGGAATCACTATCGGGGCTTTCCAACAAATGGCAGGTGTCACGCTGATCCCTATCATCACCCCAATCCTGGATGCGCTGCGCATTATCTGCATGATCACGGTCACAATGCTCGGATGTCTGCCACTCTCTGAATTCCTAACCAGGATCCTCCGGAAACCGCTTGAAAGCCTGGCGAAAAAGGTTCGAACTTCACCGGAAGCCCTTTCCGATCCCATCATGACCATCGCCAGCGGAACAGCAGGAATCATCGCCATGCAGGATTTTGACGAACGAGGGATCGAGCTCAATGCCGCATTTGTAGTCTTCGCCGTATCCGCACTTTCCGCACAGCTTTCTTTTGTCCTGAATAACGCTCCGGATCACACCGCTTCCTATATGGTCACAAAATTTGTAGGCGGATTTTTAGCCCTCGCATTTTCAATTTGGATGATGAACAGACGGGAAATCAGGAATCAGAAATAAGATATAAGGTAACTGTTCAGAACCCCCTACTTTATTGCAGGACGATCTTTGCATTTCCGGCAA
>CAYWKZ010000037.1:0-18194 GCA_964459115.1 uncultured Leptolinea sp.
ACCTATAATCCCAACTTCTTGTTTTTTGTTGCTGTTTAAATATGTCAATAATATAGAAATATCGTTTTTGCGTCATCATGTTTTTATGGGAAAACAGCAAAAAGCGCCTCCTCCGAAGAAGAGACGCTGTGGATTGATAACGTCAAATTGAAAAACTGTCTTTTATATGTTCACATTACACAATCTGCTCCCAGACAGATTTAAGGAAACGCTGATTAATGCCTGTTTCATGGCAATTGAGTCAATGCAACCTGTTCTGTTGACTCAATTCTGAGTCAACGAAAACAGGTCACTTTGACTCAGCCCGA
Source organism: uncultured Leptolinea sp. (assembly GCA_964459115.1). Classification (GTDB taxonomy): domain Bacteria; phylum Chloroflexota; class Anaerolineae; order Anaerolineales; family Anaerolineaceae; genus Flexilinea. The sequence goes on from CAYWKZ010000037.1 coordinate 309, forward strand.
ATAAATCAGTGTTTCCTTAATTCATGCCCGCCTGATAAGCCGCAATGCGCTTCGCCACGTTGTCCTTGATGTTGTTGTAAAAAAGCGCGTAATCGCCGTTATGGAAGCTTGCCGGTCCAAAGAACTCGGCTGCATCTATGGGCGCATAATCGGCGTTCGTCACAATCGTGCCACGATCAAGAACTACCTGTGCATCTGCGCCAATGTCGCGGATCTCAAGCATGTTGGTTTCCTCGTTCAGCACAATAGAGCCCAGGTTTTCGCTCGCCGGTGCATATGTTTCGTCCAGCGTCCAGTTCAGCGGGTTGATGCTGATCGCATTCGGCAAAACCACTACGTTCGAAGCATTTTCCTCAATATTCTTCGGTCCCTCGGTGTTCCAGCTGATGATAACACCTGTGTCAGTTTCGCCGGATGCAAACTTCAGGTGGGGATTGGCCTCGAGAAAGTCTTTCGTAATTGAAAAACCGATGAGGTAAGCAGCCACCATACGCTCGTAGTATTCGGAATGCTCCTGAAAGTATTTCTGCAATACGAGACTGCAGATGCCTGAGCCCTGACTGTGTCCTGCGATGATGAACGGACGACCGTTGTTGTAGTTTTCGAAGTAGTAATCAAGTGCGGCAGTCACGTCATCGTAGGGTGTAAGGGCGAACGCTGTGCGTGGGTCTCCACTCTCTTTCGCGGCAGCCCCTGCAAAAACCATTCCTGCCTGACGGTAGTACGGCATGAACACATTGGTAGAATCCTCATATACGCTTGCCATTGAACCGTAATTGGTATTCACACCCTCCACCATCTCAGGATTGTCGAGCGGGGCAAAATCGGGGTCGCCTTCATTTCCGCCCATGTATTCCGTCGGGTAGATGAAGAAGGTGTCGACATCTTTGGTGATCTCCGGAATCTGGTACCAGCATTCCGCCTGAGAGTAATCAGGCGCAGTTCCCGGATTTCCGGTCTCTGCCAGTACATCGGTGGAGACCGTCAGACTAAAAACCATAACACAGATCAGTGTCATTGCTATAGAAAAGCTTTTCATTATTTTTCCCTTTCTTACGCAGAGATTCGAAGATTTCTCCCACATTCCTGCATTTGTCTATTGAATTGAATCTATTATCCCATCTTTCTGGCTCAATTCAAGGAACACAGCCAAAATACCAACTTTCTTTTATCCTGATACAATATTCAATTGCCAAGCCGGAGTGATGGATTATAATGAAACATATATTTAAGGAAACACTGATTTATTCGGGCTGAGTCAAAGTGACCTGTTTTCGTTGACTCAGAATTGAGTCAACAGAACAGGTTGCATTGACTCGTTTGCTGCGGATTAAACATTAATCAGCGTTTTCTTAATTTTGCCCATAAGATAATTAGATTCAGGAAAGCCGTGTGAAATGAAAGAAGTGTTTGACTTATCAAAATTCGAAGAATATAAAGAAGATAACCGGCGGGAGGTGAAATCTGCGAAAGGTGGATTGCCCGGCTCGTTGTGGGATACCTATTCCGCAATGGCAAACACTTACGGCGGTGTGATCATCCTTGGGGTAAAAGAAAATACAGATGGCTCCTGGTTTACGACCGGTTTAAAAGACGTTTCCCGGCTGAAGAAGGATTTCTGGAATATCATTCACAACCAGACAAAGGTAAGCATTAATCTTCTTCAGGAGAAGGACGTTGCAGATTATGAGAAGGACGGAGACGTAATTCTTGTTATATCTGTTCCCGCTGCTGACAGAGAAGACAAGCCTGTGTATATAAACCAGGATCTTTTTGGCGGTACATTCAAGCGTAATAATGAAGGCGATTATCACTGTACCAGAGCGGAAATCCAGGCGATGTTCCGGGATGAAACCAGAGTTACGATGGATACAAAGGTACTTCCCAAAATGAAAGTCGCTGATTTTGATCAGGATACGATCCGAAGCTATAAACTATGGCTTGAATCAAAACGGCCGGGACATGTTTTTCTTTCTCAATCAAACGATGATTTTCTGGAATCGATCGGAGCAGCAAAGATTACCGATGACGGAGTGATCCATCCCACATCTGCCGGACTTTTGATGTTCGGCAAGGAATACAAGATCCTTTATGAATTCGAGCAGTATCTGTTGGATTATCGGGAGCATTTGAGCCCGGAGGTTCGCTGGACCGACCGAATTATGTCGCAATCAGGCGATTGGTCCGGGAATGTATTTGATTTCTTTGTCCGGGTTTCTGCGAAGCTGACGTTGGACTTGAAGAAACCTTTCAAACTTGTGAACATGGTTCGGCAGGATGAAACCCCTGTACATGATGCGGTTCGTGAAGCATTGGTCAACTGTCTTGTAAATACAGATTTTTATGAACCCCGCGGAGTTGTGATCGAAAAATATCCGGATCGAATCGTTTTACAAAATCCCGGAACTGTGATCGTCGGTAAAAAGCAGATGCTGCGGGGCGGTTTGTCAGAACCCCGGAACGGTACATTGATGAAGATGTTCCACTTGATCGGTTATGGAGAACGTGCCGGCAGTGGTGTGCCGGATATTTATGCCGCATGGGATAACGCCGGTTTTGCCGCCCCAATCGTGGAAGAACAATTCGGCGGCGGTCAGCCCAACCGGACAATCGTTACTTTGCCATTGGTAGAAAAAGATCTGGTTGTTTCTGGCCCTCAACCGGAAAAAGGGCCAGAAAAATCGGCAGATCGACCGGCAGATCCGGCAGATCAATCGGCAGATCCGGAAAATATAAAAACACAGCACAAACAGGTTTTGAGTATTCTTGAAAAAGGTAAACCATACAGCGCTGGTGAGATTGCTTCTTTAATTGGCCTAAAAGGTTCAAGGACTCGTGAACTTTTGAAAGAAATGACTGAACTTGGATATATAAAGGCAACCTCAGCAACGAATGGAAGAAGATATATCAAGTGAAAATGGTATAGTTCTGTTCTGCTGCGCTTAAAATGATTGTATTTTGCTTCCGGTAATTAATAATACTCTTGTGATAATAAAAACAAGAGAAATTGATGAACAATTCCTAATGTGTTATACACGAAAATTAGAACTTCAGCAGCTCGGCTGCACGGCTTCTGATGAATTTTCCCAAAATCTTCAGCCGCCTGGCAGGCAGATTGTAATTTTTATCACGGGTGAAATCAAAATTTAACAGTTTCCGCAGACTTTCCCGCTGTCTGTCGGTAATAAATTCCTTTACGATGTCATCGAAGGACACATCAAAAGCGGAAGACCTTGTTTTTGAGGATAAAAGTGATCAGGAGAATGATGGATTGTATGGTCACTCCGATCTCTCCGGAGATCGCATTGTCGAGAACATCACCCTTGAAAAACTGCAGGATCACAGTAAATGTATTGCTTATAAAAATACAAACCAAAGCCCCCCGCAAATCGGGCTTTGTTACGCTTTTGATATTTATTCATTTTTACCTCCTATACATCAGTGCGATAGAAGGATTGAATGGATTTTCCTTCTATCGTTATGTCAGAAGGAAGCGCGGTGTTTCACCATAGTTTGTACTCCTTATCTGAAAATTATCTCGCCATCCCATAAGATCGTAAAGCCGCGATGAAATTTCTTCTGCGGGGATATTCCGTGCGGTATTTTTCCATGATCAAAGCTTTTTCATGCTCAGTCCCGTTTGATTCAAGGACTTCGCCGTATGCCGCAATAAAAGCAGCACATTCCTCATAATATTTGGTACGGTTTGCCTGCATAATACCCGTAACCCGTTTGTCTATTTGATCTTCAAAAACAGACATCCAGTGAGCATAATCCTCTGCCGAAATATCCACGTCTGATTTCCAAGAGTCAAACGACTGCCAAAACAATTTTTCAGGTTCTGCATCATTTGCAAAAACGGTTCCGTTCAGAAATTTTTCCATACTAAATTTCATCCAGAATAGTACATCGGAATACATTGCCTGGATCCCTGACGGTCTGTAATTACCATGGAAAAGAAGTATGAAAAAGAGAGCCATGCCTTCTTTCATAAACGTATACGTCCATCCCAATGGATTTTGTTCACATAATCCAAGCATCACTGTTTCTTCAAACCGTTTTTCAAAGAACAGAATTGCACAGTATCTTTTATGTCTCGAATCGCTGCTGATAAGACTATCAGAATTGTTCTTTTTGTAACATTCCTCATAAATCGCCCTCACCTGAGCAGCATAGCGATCATAATCCCGGGAAAGGAACCGTATGCGCAGATAATTTTCAACAGACGGATCGGATCGAAAAGCCTCCAACCAGCAATATTCCGCCGTTTCGGCATCATTGATTTTATTGGCATAATCCGCGCTCAGTAAAGCGATATCACCACGCAGGGCAGACATCTCACGAATTTTTTCTAAAGCCTCCAGCCCGATTCCCATCATTTCGGCACCATCTTTTCCGCTCATACCGTTTTGGAGAATGTTTTTATACAATTCCGGATGAATATCAGTGAAATTTCGGGCTGCTTCCAGATATTGATCCTCACCGGCCATTGACAAGGCTTCATCCAGCAGATCATCTGCCACGTGACTATCTTGATTGCCAAGATATGCAATCCACAGCGGCAGAAATTCATCAAATTCCGGCAAATCCCGGCCACCAAGCTGCATAATATCTTCCAGTTTTGCATCGACATACTGAAGATTTTGTATGAAATTGTATAAAAAAGCAGGACGATCGGTTAATTTGTTCCCGTTATAGATCAGATAGAGCGCATTGTGGACAAACTCGTCATAGGTTCCGTCAAGAAGATCTTCATTAAAAAGATCGTCTATTTGCAGCGGAGTTCCGTCATAATCTTCGTAATCTCCTTCTGCCTCCACAGTGAGATGGGAAAGAATTCCGGCAAGTTCAGCTCCCTTTTTATATTCCTCCAGATCAATGCATTGATGAAGCAGATCGATCGACTTATTTATTTCCGGCAGAATATTTTCCGGATCAGAGAATCTGAATTTATACTCATCTTCATCCCAGCCCCAGCCATTACTGTATTGGTAATCAATTTCACTGTCCAGCCTGAGATCACCCTCATCCACCGCGTCCAGAAATTCGCTGACCTGATCGATATCTCTGTACAGAAGTTCAAGCTTATTCATGCTGGTATCTCTTTTGCCGCTGTCCGTATTTTCATCAGTCTTAACAGATTTCAGCGTATCAATAAAATAATTCCGCTGCCTTTCCGGCAGTGTACGGGCAATTTCATGAACAAAAGCAGCCATTTGTTCCCCGGTCATTTCAGTAACCGCTTCATCAACATATTTCAAAAATTTTGCCAGATTCATAGGTTTTCCTCATATTCAATCTCGTTTTCCGAGAGTTATTCAAGTGATATGCTTAGAAACAGGCAGAGAATCAAATCTTCCGATTTTTCAGACAGCACAAGGGGCATCAGATTGATCACTTGCGGGCAAAACGATTAACCGCTGCAGATTTTTCGAGTCATTCAAAACCGACAATTACCGGTGCGCCTTTGCTTTTCAGAGAATATTCCGCTGTTCCATCAAACAGCTGATACATAATTCTGTTCGCTCGTTGTATCACGCTCTTTTTATCAGTATTATATAGTATGATTCAGCAGTTCTTTAATTCATTTTGACATTTTTCTTTAGAATCACACAAGGACATTCATGCTGTTGCTGAGCAGGCGTCACAGTATAAATATCCCTGATGTCTCTTTGCATCAAGCTTTCTTCAATGGTATCCAGATATAGCTTTCAGTATCTTCCGGTTTCTCAGCAGGCGGTCCGTATACCTCAAGGTTGTACTTTCCGGCAAGCTCATATCCCTGAAGTGACGGCAGCCATTCAGACCAGATCTTCGTGTTTACACTCTGCAAAGCATCCGGAAGAGGTCCTTTACATACAAACTGTGCCCACAAACTGCCTGGGATCTGATAGGTTTCGCACCCGTCCGGGATATCTTCCCAGGGCTTATACAGGTCAGCAATCCAATAATCAAATTCTTCACCGTTTGTTTCTGCGCAAACACCGAAGGTTCCCATAATATGGCATTTTTCACCCTGCGCCATATATTCGGTCCAAAACTTCGGAATCTCCTGATAGCCGGTATCAGAATTAAACTTCCTCCTGACACCGACAATGGTAAACGGAGCTTTTTCAACAATACGATAATCCAACATGTTTCCACCCTCCAGTGTGACTTTGATATGCAATGGTGCGAAAAAACGAAGCAGAGCTCCGGGTTCCCGTGCTTGTGATGGTGAGATTCCATGGAACCTCTGAAACGCTTTGGCAAAACTGTCCGGAGAATCGTAGCCATATTTGACGGCGGCATCAATTACCTTTGCATCAGCCCTTGCAAGTTCCTGTGCTGCCAGCGTCATTCTGCGTGCCCGGATATATTCGCCAACAGTCATGCCGCAAAGAGCGCCAAATATGCGCTGGTAATAAAACGGTGAAAGGGCTGCCTTCCCGGATATTTCTTCAATATCCAATTCTTCCGTCAGGTTTTGTTCAATAAAATCGATGGATTTCTGGAAACCCTCAATCCAGCCCTGCATGGTACTGTCTCCTTTTGTTTGCTGTATTGTATCTGTTCAGAATGTTGCCTTGATTCAGTGGCGCAGCCCAATGTGCAGTCCTGATGGTGTCGCGAAGCCAACATATCAGGACAGATTATGTATGCTCCATTCTGAACAATTACCTGTATTGTTAGTATATTGATGAAGGAGAATTAATACCCGACTTTCTGTGCTCTGTTTTTCGGTTTTGACAATGAATTGGCGCTATGTATCGGAAAAGCTTCCGCTTTCCAAATCCGCCCGGTCATGGTGTCTTTCAGAATGATGCTCTGCCTGCTCATCCGGACCTTGCCATAAAGCAGAATAAATAATATCCTGTTTACATCATTCATTCTATAACCCGAATCAGACGTCAGACATCAGACTTCAGAATCAGACTTCAGACGTCTGAATCCTGAATCCTTCTTCACTCTTCATTCTTCACTCTTCATTCTTCATTCTTAATTCTTATACCCCAATTCAGGATTCACCAATGCGTCGTGAAAATCAAGATTACTGACACCTGAATCCATATTTCTTATTTCTTATTTCTTATTTCTTATTTTAATTGGGGGTCACCGTCTTCAATTTATCCTGCGGCACTCGTCTGGCATCGGAGAGATAGATCTCATGGTGAGCCTGGTATCGGAAAAATCACTTTCATAACCGTTTTCTTTAAGGTATTGATCCATCAGAGCAACCGATGTTACAATTCACGCGGTCGCCAGATTTTTGAGGAGACACACCATGTGTGCAGCGACAGACCCTGCTCCGTATGGTACAGACTTCGTCTGGTTTTATATGCGGAGCAGGAGCTACGCCCTGCCGTGTCGGGTTCAAGATAGCGAAGCTCCTGTTCCGAATAAAATCGGGCGAAGCCCGCTCCTTACGGAACTCCTTTCAGGGCAGACCACGTGTGCTTCTGGCTGATTCGTGAATAGTAACGCCCCGTGAAATATTCTGAATAATAACCCGGTTTTACGGAATACAGGACATGATATTAATGATATAATGATTTCGGGAGATCAGGAAGTATGTCTGAGGAACTTCAAATCCTTTACATGCAGGCAAGGCTGGTCCGGCTGGCTGCGGAAGAATGGCATAAAACGATTGAAGAGACGAACAAACTCTTTCAACAATACAATATTTACCATTATATCGCAAATTTCTGGGGAATTTTCCACGTCGAAAGTGATGAAGCGGTGCTTGAAGATATCTCAGATCACATAAATTCAAAGAGTGAATTATTATGGTCCGGGAATTGACTGAAGGCATCACGCTTTTTCATGGCAGCTACTGTGAAGTAAAAAATGCCGATCTGTCCCGCTGCAGAAAATATAAAGATTTCGGGCAAGGTTTCTATCTGACAACCAGCAGGGAACAGGCAAAAAATTTTGCATTTCTGTCGACAGAAAAAGCAATTTCAGATGGTTTTACTTCTAACCGACAAAAGTATGGTGTTATCTCAAGCTTTACTTTCCATGCTTCGGAGAGGTTACAGATCAAAATCTTTCCGGACGCAGACACCCAATGGCTGCATTGCGTTGTTGGACATCGAAAGAAAAACCTGTTTCAAGGGTTTATCAACGAACTGGCACCATATGATATCATCGGCGGAAAGATCGCAAATGATAACACAAATGCAACAATACTGGCCTACATGGCCGGAACATTCGGAGCCCTTGAAACGACAAGGGCTGAAGAGATTTGTATCAGTCTGTTATTGCCGGAACGACTTAAAGACCAGTATTGCTTTCGTACAGAACGATCATTAAAAAGCCTTGAATGGCTGAAAAGCGAGCGTGTATGGATGAATTAATAACACGAGAAAAAGAAAACAATGCCATTGACTTAACAATTGCGATGACTGTCCAGGAAATAGCGGAAACCGAAAACCGGGATCCATCTGACGTCATTCCTGAATTTCTCGCATCACGAACAGCACATTTGCTTTATGATCCGGCTGCAAAACTATGGTGGGACGGACCGTCTGATATTGCAGAACGTTTTTTTGCGGAAACCAGAGAATAAACCTTTCGTATTTATTCGAATTCACACATTACAAAATTCACAATTTTCATATGACCCATAATGTCTTACAAATTCCCTATTGTCAGACAATTAAAAATCAGGTATAAATTAGTAAGGAATAAAGAGTAAGGAGGAAGGATCAGGAAGTATCCGGAGATACTTTCGTGATACTGAACGTCCGTTTCCTTCTTGCTGAAACGATATGATTTTTATGCTTGAAACAGAGCAATTGTGATCGAACAACATCAAACGGGAGGTTATACATGGATTTTGATGCAATCAAAAAGGCAGCCCAGGATTACGGTCCGGCTATGACCGCATTCCTGCGGGACATGATCGCCATTCCTTCGGAAAGCTGTGAGGAAAAAGGCGTGATTCACCGCATCGCGGAAGAAATGAAAAAACTGGATTTTGACAAGGTCGAGATCGACCCTCAGGGCAACGTCCTCGGCTGGATGGGCGAAGGAGACCGCATTATCGCCATCGACAGCCACATCGATACCGTGGGTATCGGCAACATTGACAACTGGAAATTCGACCCCTACAAGGGTTATGAAAACGAGACTGAGATCGGCGGACGCGGTGGCTCCGACCAGGAAGGCGGCTTGGCTTCCGCGGTTTACGGCACGAAGATCATGAAGGACCTGAACCTGATCCCGGAAGGCACGAAGATCCTTGTCGTCGGTTCTGTCCAGGAAGAGGACTGCGACGGCCTGTGCTGGCAGTACATCCACAATGAAGATGGCATCACGCCGGAATTCGTCATCTCCACCGAACCGACTGACGGCGGCATCTACCGCGGTCACCGCGGCCGCATGGAGATCCGTGTGGACGTCCGCGGCATTTCCTGTCACGGTTCCGCCCCGGAACGCGGCGACAACGCCATTTACAAGATGGCCGAGATCATCGAAAATGTCCGTGACCTGAACGCCAATGACGCGGAAGAAGGCACCGAGATCAAGGGCCTCGTCAAGATGCTTGACCCAAAGTACAACCCGGAACACTGGGAAGATGCCCGTTTCCTCGGGCGCGGCACCTGCACCGTCTCCCAGATCTTCTACACATCCCCATCCCGCTGTGCGGTAGCAGATTCCTGTGCCATCTCCATCGACCGCCGCATGACCGCCGGTGAAACCTGGGACTCCTGCCTGCAGGAGATCCGCGACCTGCCCGCCTGCAAAAAATACGGCGACGACGTGAAAGTCTCCATGTACATGTACGACCGCCCGGCCTGGACCGGCCTGGTTTATGAAACCGAGTGCTACTTCCCGACCTGGATCAACAAGGAAAGCGCACCGCACGTTCAGGCGCTGGTGGATTCCTATAAAGCCATGTTCGGTGAAAAACGCATCGGCGCCCCGACCGCCATGGACAAACGCGACCGTCCGCTGATCGACAAATGGACCTTCTCCACAAACGGCGTTTCCATCCAGGGACGCTACGGCATCCCCTGCGTAGGCTTCGGCCCGGGCGCCGAATCCCAGGCACATGCTCCGAACGAAATCACCTGGAAACAGGACCTGGTCACCTGCGCGGCCGTTTATGCGGCAGTTCCGATGCTCTACAAAGGCAAAGGTGACGAAGATGTCACCGTTTACCGCGGCGGTAAAACGAATAACAATATTAAGTAATTAGTGGTTAGTGTCCGGTGTCTGGTGACCGGCCCTCAAAAATAAGGAGAAAATAATGTCCAAGGCTTACGAACTTGCCAACCATCTGGAAAAACTGAACATCAACAACATGTACAATAATGACTTTTATTGGACATGGGACAAGACCGATGATGAAATCGACGCCATCTTCACCGTTGCCGACGCCCTGCGTGACCTGCGCGAACGCAACAAGAGCTGCCGCGTCTGGGATTCCGGTCTGGCGATTTCCGTTTTCCGTGACAATTCTACACGCACCCGCTTTTCCTTTGCGTCCGCCTGCAACCTGCTGGGCCTGACCGTCAACGACCTGGACGAAAAGAAATCCCAAATCGCCCACGGTGAGACCGTCCGCGAGACCGCCAACATGGTCTCCTTCATGGCAGACGTGATCGGCATCCGCGATGACATGTTCATCGGCGAGGGGCACAAATATCAAAAGACCTTCATGGATGCCGTCGACGAAGGTTATCATAACGGCGTGCTCGAACAGCGTCCGACCCTGGTCAACCTGCAGTGTGACGTGGACCACCCGACTCAGTCCATGTCCGACTTCGACCACATCATCCACCACTTTGGTGGTGTGGAAAACCTGAAGGGCAAGAAGATCGTCATGTCCTGGGCTTACTCCCCGTCCTACGGCAAGCCGCTCTCCGTCCCGCAGGGCGTGGTCGGTCTGTTCACCCGCTTCGGCATGGATGTTGTCCTTGCCCATCCGGAAGGCTATGAGATCATGTCCGACGTCGAAGAAATCGCGAAGAAGAACGTCGCCAAGGGCGGCGGCTCCTTCACCAAGACCAACAACATGGCTGAAGCTTTCGAAGGCGCCGACATTGTCTACCCGAAGTCCTGGGCTTCCTACGCTGCCATGGAAAAACGCACGAAGCTTTATCAGGCCGGCGACAAAGACGGCATTGACGCGCTGGAAAAAGAACTCCTCAAGCAGAACGCCGAACATAAGAATTGGGCCTGCACCGAAGAACTGATGAAGAAGACCAAAAACGGCAAGGCGCTTTACATGCACTGCCTGCCGGCCGATATCACCGGTCTGTCCTGCAAGGAAGGTGAAGTGGACCGCAGTGTCTTTGAACGCTACATCGACCCGCTCTACCTCGAAGCATCCTACAAGCCCTATATCATCGCGGCCATGATCCTCACCTCCAAGGTCAAGGATCCCGTCAGCTGCCTGCGCAAGCTGGATGCCGGCGGCGCCCGCAAGCTGTTCTGAAAAATAAAATAAAATGAAACCGAGCAGCCGCCGGAAAACCGGCGGCTGCTTCAGAAAAGGATAACAAAATGAATTATGAGATCAAATATGAACCCTTCCCGGTTCTGGTGATGAACCTGAACAGCGGCGAAGAAGTTCAGTGTCAGTCCGGCGCCATGTCCTGGATGAGCCCGAACATGGAAATGCAGACCTCCACCGGCGGCGGTATCGGCAAGCTTTTCGGCCGTGTGTTCTCCGGCGAGCACGCTTTCGTCAATAAATTCATTGCCCGCGGGAATGGCATGATCGCTTTTTCCAGCGACTTCGTCGGGAAGATCCTTGCCGTTGAGGTCAAACCCGGGCAGGACTTTGTCGTCCAGAAAAGCGGCTACCTGGCTTCTTACGGGAACATCGAACAATCGGTCTTCTTCCAGAAGAAGCTCGGCGCAGCCCTGTTCGGCGGTGAAGGCTTTGTTATGCAGCGCTTCTCCGGCAGCGGCATCGTCTTCTTCGAAATCGACGGCTACTGTGAAGAGCGCCAGCTGGCTCCCGGTGAAAAACTGATTCTCAGCACCGGCTATCTGGCCGCTATGGATGCCAACTGCTCCATTGATATTCAGACCGTGAAAGGAGCCATGAATGTGATCTTTGGTTCCGAAAGCATGTTCAATACAGTCGTCACCGGTCCGGGCAAGATCTATATCCAGACCAAGCCGATCTCCCAGGTCGCCGCGGCACTGAAGCCCTTCTTCCCGACTCCGACCAGCACATCATCTTCGAGCAACTGATTTTTCTCAAAGAAATGCCGGGGAAAATCATCTCCGTCATTTTGTTTTAATAATTTTTGAGGATGACCCAATAACCGCCTCGAGCCGCGCCCATCCGAAACAAATATCCATCTTCCCGCAGTTGTCTGATGTTTTTCTCTACAGCTCTGGAGGTTAATGATATTTTTTTTGCAATTGCCGCAGCAGACAGACTGTTATCCTCCCGAATCAGGTTCATGATTTGTTTTTTTGTATCACTCAAAGCAGAATACTCCGAACTTTTTTCCGAACTTTTCTCCGAACTGTATCCGTAGTCATATTCTCCCGGATCTTCTCTGAGCATAGTTGGTTCATCTTCGAAAGTATAATTCATCCCGTAAATTGATTTACGGTACAAATTGATTCTGAAAGAACCGGGACCTTCAATAAAGGCAGGTTCCGGAAGCGAATAGTCCTTTGCTTCCCGTCTGATCTTTCTCAGTCCGGTACCCCAGGATTCAATCAGCCCCATCTGATAAAACACTTCAGCGATAGCACGGTTCCTTTGTTTTGAATGTCCTTCGAGCGCTTCTTTCAATGTTAATCCGAAGAAAAGGCTTCCGGGGGAAGTTACTTCCAAACGGTCTTCAAAAAGTGCTACCTGGACACAAGAAGGTTCAAGAAAGTTCCTGTGGCAATGAGCGTTGATGATCATTTCACGGATTGCATCCGGAGGTAATTCATATTTTTCTCTTCGAACTAATCCTTCCACTCTTGCACCGATTCGGATGTTCCGGAGGACGAAATCAAAGGCACCTTCAATTTGTTCATAAAGCGGCCCGCTGAAATCCCGCTTATCAATGAACACACCTCGTTCTGTTCCCGCGAATACAGCGCACTGTGTTTTGGAAAAACGGAAATGCGACCCGGTCAGCAGTGCAAAAGCGTTGGACGCGAGACATACGTCGTGATCATATTTGATCAGCCCCCAGTCTTCAAGCTGTGTTTTTGTGACTTTTGGCAGCTTTTTCTCCGAACCACGAAGGTTTTGCATATCTTTTCGATAGCGATTTATGTCACGGCAAAGTTTTTTTATTGCGCTGTCAGTTACCGGGTATCCGACACAGGTAAGCTCATCCCACGAAATTCTTTCACCCTCTAATTCGAGTTCTTTGATTTTATCGGGATCAGCCTGCCTGGATGTTCCTCCGACTCGAATATAGGTACCGTGTTCTTTTCCTTTTGATTTTAAATAATACGGTCTGTTTGCTCCCGGGGAAACGGACACGGTAACAATGGTTTTACCGTCAAGAGATTGGAAGGTGATGTTCGGTACGATCTGAGGCGTGCAGGATGCAGAAACAGCATTTGCAACCTGATCCATGATTTTAAATACTTCTTCATCATCTACGCCTGTCACCGTTCGTGTTTTATCCTCGACGCCGATGATCAATTGCCCTCCCTGTGTGTTAGCAAAAGCAATAATAGTTTTCACATATTTTTCAGAGTCCTTCGGCAGGGCTTCTTTGAATTCAACGTTCTTTGATTCTCCGTGCAGTATTTCTTCTATGGTCATGGCGTCCTCCTTCCGCAGTATTTCAGTTTTTCCGAACTTCTTTTTTTCTCCGTCTTTATTTTATCATATTTCCGAATTTTTTCCGAATTTTTATGCGATTACTTTTTTAATTAGTTACGAGTAATTATATTATTTTTCTCCGAACTTTCTAATTGTTTATTGCATTTTTCTTTCATTTTTTTGATTTTTTGGGAATATTGAATAATAATGATAAAATTATGGTTATGTTGTTAATGATCGTTCCAGCTATCTATGATCAAATCATCAGGTAAGGTTTTCGAAGGAGAAAAATGACTGGAAAAATGTTTAAAAAGATTTTGCTTTTTGCCGTGATAGCGGCCTTGTTATTCGTATCTGCTGTGTCCTTTGCGGAAGATCAGGCAGTCTCCGCCCTTTCCAGAGAGGGCTACACGCTGGAGCAGGTGGTGGTCCTGAGCCGTCACAACATCCGCTCCCCGCTGAGCGGGAAAGGCTCGGTCCTGGGTGAGATCACACCTCATGAATGGTTCCCCTGGTCTTCTGAGCCCAGTGAGCTTTCGCTGCGCGGCGGTGTGCTGGAAACGGAAATGGGGCAGTATTTCCGAAAATGGCTGGAAGCGGAAGGTCTGATCCCGGAAAATTACCGTCCGGAGGCGAATGAGGTCCGTATCTATGCAAATTCCAAGCAGCGGACAATCGCGACTGCTCATTATTTCAGCTCCGGTTTTCTGCCTGCGGCAAACCCGCTCATTGAATACCATGCAGAATTTGACAAGATGGACCCGGTGTTTTCTCCGAACCTGTTTTTTGTCTCCGACGCCTATAAAGAATATGCGGAAGCGGAGATCCGTGCACTGTTCACGGACAGGATCAATGATCTTGCCGACAATTACGCACTGCTGGCGGATGTGATCGACCTGAAGAATTCGGATGCCCTGGCGAACGGAACATTCACCGAATTCCGGACCGATGACACGGAATTCACCCTGAATCAGGATGCGGAACCTGCCATGAGCGGTTCATTGAAGACAGGCTGCTCTGTTGCTGACGCTCTCGTGCTGCAATATTATGAAGAGCCGGATGAGCTGAAAGCTGCCTTCGGCCATCAGCTTACCCGTGAACAATGGAAGGATATCTCGGAAATCAAAGATCTCTATGTGGATGTGCTCTTCACTTCCCCACTGATCGCGGTGAATGTCGCGCATCCGCTGCTTCAGGAGATCCGGGCAGAAATGGAGGCCGAAGACCGTCGTTTCACATTTTTGTGCGGACATGACTCCAACCTGGCCAGTGTTCTTGCGGCATTGGACACGGAAGATTACATGCTGCCCAACGCGATCGAGTCCCAAACCCCCATCGGTTCCAAAATTGTTTTCAGCAAATGGAGCGACGCGGAGGGACAACCTTTCTGGAGTGCGGACCTGGTCTATCAGACACCGGAACAGCTGCGTACCACACCGCTGCTGACATTGGAAAATCCTCCGGCCGTGTTCCCGATCGTCTTCAGCGGTCTGGACCGCAATCAGGATGGGCTTTATGCCGAAGCGGATCTGCTGGACCGGCTGGATCAGGCCATCGAAGCCTATGATGATCTTGTTGAAAATTATGCGGATGTCGTCCCGGTTGAGGAACCGGTGCCGGCACTCGTGCCATAAAAAAGAAAGGAATCTTGCTTATGTTTCAAAGAAAAAACCTTGTGTCATTTCTCCTGACGCTGGTCCTTGCCTGCAGCGCGGTGATTTTCCCGTGTGTGAAAACCGCCGCAGCTCAGGAAGTAACGGCTGCAGCGGAAAGCGCTCTCGAAGGGCAGCTGACCCTGGAAGCACTTCAGGACTTGAATAATGGTCAGGCCGGGGTCTTCCTCCACAATGACCGTGTGACCCTCGTTTCCGGCGCCTGCAGCGAAGAAGCGGTGAAGAGCCTGGATGACGCGGAAAAAGTCGTCGCATCCATGACAACACTTCTGGGCGGAGACGCAAAGACACATTTTGAGCCCTGGCGCACGCTCACCGATGCCGAAGGCAACCGATATTATGTCTTCCAGCAGATGTATGCCAACACCACCGTCCTTGGCGGTGCGGTGAAGGTGATCACCGATCCGGAAGGCAACATGCTCGGTCTTTCCAGCAGCATCGAAACCGAGCTGCCGGAAGTGGAAGAATCAGAAGGCATTTCCGCTCAGGAAGCAGAGCAGATCGTGCTTCAGCATGCCATTGAAAACAACCAGCCTGAATTGACACTGCTGCCGGAAACCACGGCCAAGATGATCCTGCCTATAACGATCCATATTGACGTTGAAGAAGAAGACACGGAAGGCTCCCGGTTTGTGTGGGTCGTTTATACCGACAATCCCTCGATCCGTCTCAGCAGCACCGCCGATCTCCCCTACCTGGCACATTATGTGACCATGGATGGAGAATATCTCTACAGCCTGGCAACCATCAGGCCGGGAGACAGCGCCGGTGAAGCGGGCTTTGACGCCGCTTACGTGTTTGAATTCATGGAACCTGTGGACTACACCGGTTATGTCGACCTCTCCGATGGTTCCGAAATGGAACTGACAGTCACGGTGATGCGTGACAAACGCACCGGGATGTACTACCTCGGCAACATTGAACGGAAGATCGTTGTCGCGGATTGCTACGAATTCCTCTACAATGACGGCCGGGTCGTGGTGGCATCCAGTCCGGACAACCTGGAATGGGATCAGGTCGGGCTGCTTTCCCTCTACAATTACTGCAGAGCCTATGACTACTATAAAGAAATCGGCTGGATCGGCGGTGACGGACAGGGTACACCAATCCTGATCCTCAATGACATGTGTGATGAACAGCACAACCGCATTAACAACGCCGCGTTTATCGGCAACTACCTGGGCTGGTCTCTGTTCGGGGCAAGCCTGGCCAATGATTTCTCTCAGGCCCTGGATGTCATCGCCCATGAGTTCACCCACTGTGTGACGGATACCGTCATGACCTACAATTCCTACCACAACGACTTTGGCGCCATCAATGAAGCGATAAGCGACATTCAGGGGCAGATCTGCGATTTGATGTATGGAAATGAAGCGGATACAGACTGGATCGTCGGAGACAAGTCCATCACCCCCGTCCGCTCTATGAGCGATCCGAATCTTTACGAACAGCCGGGATTCAGCTGGGATCTTTATTATTTCCCGGCAGTCAACACACCGACAGCTGTGAATGATGCGGGCGGTGTCCATTTCAACTCTTCCCTGCTGAATAACATCGCCTATCGTCTGGTGGCTGAAGGCGGAATGAGCCTGGAAGAAGCCCGGTCGTTCT
Organism: uncultured Leptolinea sp.; assembly: GCA_964459115.1. Taxonomy (GTDB): domain Bacteria; phylum Chloroflexota; class Anaerolineae; order Anaerolineales; family Anaerolineaceae; genus Flexilinea. The sequence continues at coordinate 17,319 of CAYWKZ010000037.1, forward strand.
GGTTCGCCGTGGACTGCGCCATGGTTCCCGGAACCGATTATGCCCAGCTGCGTGAGCTGCTGCCGGTTATGCTGAAGACACTGGGAATGGACAAGTATCAGACAACGCTGGAAAAGGCGATGGATGCCGTTCGTCTCGGCAATGATAACATTCCGAGTTTCTTTGATGATGACCGTGCGCTGGTGACACTGACACTGCCGGACAATGAAAACTTCACCGATGACAACTGGTCAATGCAAATTTACAGCGTAGACATACACGCCCTGATCGCCAAAGTCAGCGAGATCTTTTCCCATCTGCTCTCAGGGGACTACAGCATCTTCCCGCAGGAAATACAGGACCTGTTCACCGAAAAGGAAGAGGAACCCATACCGGAAGGACCGGAGGTCGAACAGCCCGGATTCTGGGATACGCTCCTGTCAGCTTCCTTTGAAGCTTTCACTGAAATGACGGCAGAAGAAACAGATCCTGAAACATCCCAGGCTCAGGAAGAGGAGATCACCGACGAAAATATCAACACACTGGTCTCCTGGCTGAAAGATGAATTCAAAGATGTGTTTTATTACGGAATGGGTTCCGCCGGTCAGGATGGGACGACGATCCGCATGGTAACACGCCCGGGCCGTACGATACCGGTACTTATCCATATGTCCTTCAAGGGTATTTCGGAAGAGCCGGATCAGTTGGTCTTCGCGATCTACGTCAACGAAAAATGGAATGTTCTGGATATTTCGGGATTGACGTCAGAACAGGCTGAAGAAGATGAATGGGGTGAATCGGAAACCGAGGCCGAAATGCCGCCTTTCGTCCAGGAAATTCTCGACAAATTTACGTCCAACATCTGGAACATCAGAAGTCTTGATGATGTGCTGGACA
>CAYWKZ010000037.1:18294-22005 GCA_964459115.1 uncultured Leptolinea sp.
GACAAATTTACGTCCAACATCTGGAACATCAGAAGTCTTGATGATGTGCTGGACATGTTCACAGTCACCATCGTCGGCGGTGAGGTCAACGAACTCTCCGCCAACGGACTGGAAGACATCGTTCTGCCGGAACCGACCGAACCATCCAAAGATGCCGAACCGGCTGAACTGCCCGAACCCGGCAGCAAGTCCCGCCCGAAACTGGACTAAAGCCGTTCGTTTCACCTGAAAATTAAAACAGCCCCGGAAATGATAGATTGAGTTTCCGGGGTTGTCTCGTTAATTCATTTCATTACTGTAAAGAACATTGAAACCGGAACAACGCCATTTATCTCGAAATAATAATAAAAGAAAGGTAACAAAACAACAGTCTTGACAATTGTGTTCTTTTTGTATAATATATTCAAAATGATTTGTATGGTCACTCGGACCAGACAAAGGAGAACCGAAATTGATGAAAAAATTATTCTTCACATTGTTATGTCTCACGCTGCTGCTGAACGCGGCAGTCTGTTTTGCTGAAGGCGGCGCCTTCAGCTATCGTTTTGCCGACGCGGAAGAAGCAGCGGAGCTGCTGCTCTCAAACCGAGGCTATTATGACAACCTCAGTCAAAACGACCTGAACTACCGCATGCAGAAGCTCGGCGCCACGCTCGAAGAGCTGGAAGCCTTCGCCGCTCAGCAAACACTGGACTGGACGGATGAAGAAAAGGCCTCCATCGAAACAGCCATGGCGGCCATCGAGCAAGTCTGCGAAGAGCGCGGCTATACACTGCCGCAAACCGATGGCATCATCTTCGCCAAGACGACTATGCATGAGGAATGTGATGCAAGCGCATATACCCACGGAACTCAGATCTACCTGGGAGAAAGACTCCTGCGGTACGGTTTATTTGAAGAGCCTTCAGCTCAAGCCTTCTTCCGGGAGATCGTTGCCCACGAGCTCTTCCATTGCCTGACCCGCAATCACCCGGATTTCCGCACGGATATGTACGGTATTCTCGGCTTCACCGTTGTTGACGAAGATTATGAATTCGCCCCGAACATCAAAGAACTCATCATTTCCAACCCGGATGTCGGACATCACAACTCCTACGCTTCGTTTGAGATCAACGGGGAAATGAAAGACTGCGCGGTGATCTTCACCACCGCCAGCCCCTTTGAACAGCCCGGCGATAATTTCTTTGACGGAATGGTGACCGGTCTGGTCCCGGTCGACGATCTTTCCGTGATGTACACCTCTGATGATGCGGAAAACTTTCTCAATGTATTCGGAATGAACACAGACTACGTGATCGACCCGGAAGAAACCATGGCCGACAATTTTGCCTACACCATCGTCTATGGAATGGAAAGAGACTATGAAACACCGGAGATCATCGAAGCAATCGACGCGCACCTGAAAAACGGAACAGTAAAACAGGACACTGCCGGTGAAACGGAAAAAACCGCGCTGGAATATCTGAGCAATGAACTGGAGAAGTCCGCTGACCTCTTGATGCAGGATGGCGAAGATGTGGATGACATTTACTCCTCACTGGAATGGAAATCCATAGCTGACACTTTCCCTGAAAAATTCGACCTGCGTGACCGCGGCACTGTCACCCCGGTGAAAAGCCAGAGTCCCTGGGGAACCTGCTGGAGCTTTGCCACCATCGGAGCCAGCGAGACCAGCATTCTCAATTCGCTGGGCATGACTTTTGAGTCCTATCAGGAAGCCTTTGGCGAGGAGCTGGACCTCTCCGAAAAGCACCTGGCCTGGTTCACCGCCAACGCCCTGCCTGAATTGGACGCTTACCCGGAAGGCGAGTATCCTCATGATGAAGCACAGGCCGGTGAAGGTCTCTACCCGTTTGAAGACTCCGACCTTTCTTCCTTCAATTACGGCGGAAATTATTACCTGTCTGCGGCCAGTCTTGCCTCCGGTGTCGGGATACTGAAGGAAAAATACGCCCCCTACAGCGACAGCGAAGGAAATCTTGATTCTAACGGGGACTGGAGCCTTCCGGAAGAAGATCGCTTCGCTGTCAGTTTTGAACTGAAAAACGCCAACATCCTGCCCGCTCCGTCATCCTTTGATGAAAACGGCAATTACATCTATCGCCCCGCTGCCACCGAAGCGATCAAGTCCGAGCTGATGTCCGGACGGGCTGTCGGCATTTCTTTCACGGCAGATAAATCTATGCCGGTGCAGACAAAAGAGGAAAAGCGCGCAGCATTGGAGAAAAAACTCAGCAACAACAGCAATGTATCAGAAGAGGAAAAAGCCTGGTATATCGATGTCAGTTCCGGGGTCATCGATACAGCGGATCTCAGCATTGACGAGCTCAAAGAATTGATCGTGATTCGCGAACGGCTCAACGGAATAGAAGAAGACTTCTATGACCTGGAGACCTTTGATCATGACCAGCTGTCAATGATCCTGATGACCCTTTATTTCGGATATCCCTTTGAAACGATCATGAAGAGAGCAAACCAGCGAAGTTTCTTGAGCTTTGTCGGCACCGATCCGGTGATTTTTGCTCAATATACCGATGAAGCCCTGTCATCCAATCATGCGGTGACTGTCGTCGGCTGGGATGACACTTTCTCCAAAGAAAACTGGCCGGAGGGTCATCAACCTCCTGCCGATGGTGTCTGGATCGTCAAGAACAGCTGGGGGACAGACTGGGGCAACGAGGGTTATTTCCTGCTTTCCTACTATGATATGACGCTCGGCGCTCTGGGTTCCTTTGAATATGTGATATCGGATGACGTGCGGCAGATGGATCACCTCACCATCCTGGAGCATGATTACATGCCATCCGAAATCATCAGCTCGACCCTTTTTGATGCACCGGTCTATGCCGCCAACATCTTTGACGTGACAGAAGACAGCGTCCTGCAGTATGTCTCCGCCATGACCGGTGACCTGAACACGGATGTCACCGCTTCCGTCTATCTGCTGGACGAAGACGCGGTATTGCCGACGGACGGCATTTTGCTGGACACCATCACAGAAACCTTCAAATTCGCCGGCTATCACCGCCTGAACCTGAACAGCAATCTGCTGCTGCCGGGTGGTTCCCGCATCAGCGTTGTCGTCCTGGAACGCGTTCCCGGGAAAGACGGCATTCAGTATGCGCTTGTCAACAACAGCAGCCTCAGCCGGGACGGCGCTGAAACTTTCAATATCGTACACAAAGAGGAAGGGCGTTACCTACAACGCTATGCGAAAGGCATCGTCAACCCGGGCGAAAGCTTTGTAAGTTTTGAACCTGAGCGCTGGATGGACTGGCGTGACGCCCTGGATCAAATCGATGATATCGGCGCCAATGCTTACATGACATATGACAATTTGCCGATCAAGGCTTATGTTTATCCCTGGGAACAGGTGCAGATGATCCATGACCTCTCACACCGCGTTCCGACAGCCGGCGGGGAAGCCGCCATCTGCCCGGAAGACGGCTATATGCTGGTGAAAGTAGAAGGTAGAAGGTAGAAAGTAGAAGGTGGCCGGTAACTGGCAACCGACAACTGGTAACTGGTGGTTAGGAGTTAGGAGCAGGGAATTTTGAAGTGTACCCCTTGAACCTAACCACCACACTATATCCTATACCCTATTCCCTTTGACCCTGACACCTGAAACCTGAAACCTGAAACCTGAAACCTGAAACCTTTAAGGAAACGCTGATTTAATCGGCTTGAGTCAAAGTGACCTGTTTTCGTTGA
>CAYWKZ010000038.1:0-17892 GCA_964459115.1 uncultured Leptolinea sp.
CGGCATGTACTGGTGGTGTGAGAGGGGAGCCTCTTAAAGCTCCCCTACTCGATTAGCATTTTATAATGAGCAAGCTAAGCATTTTTGTTGATGAATCCGGTGATTTTGGCGAGTATGAAACACACTCTCCATACTATATAGTCACTTTAATCTTCCACGATCAGAGAAATGATATTTCCGGAAATGTTAATGCTTTAAATCAGTATCTTTTTAATCTCGGGTATAGCCCGGATTTTGTAATCCATACAGAGCCTCTTATCAGAAAAAAGGATGAGTTTGTTCATCTTCCACCGAATGAGAGACGAGGTTTGTTTACAAAATTATTTATGTTTCTGAAACAATCGGATATTTATTACAAAACATTTCTTTTTGAAAAAGATCAATTTGAAAACTCTTTGAAATTGCAGGGAAGAATTTCTCGTGATCTTTCCTTTTTTATCAGAGAGAATTTGGAATTTTTTCTTTCCTTTGAAAAAATAATTCTTTATTACGATAATGGACAACATGAACTTACAAAAATCTTAAATACCGTTTTTGCTACAGAATTCCCAAATTATGATGTGCGAAAAGTATTACCAAAGGATTACAAGTTATTCCAGGCTGCAGATTTGATTTGCACATTAGCTATGTTAGAAAAGAAAACAGAAAAATCAAATCTTTCAAGGTCTGATTTATTGATCTTTCATAATGAAAGAGATTTGCGAAGGCAATTCTTGATTCCTTTAAGGAAAAAACAATTTCCGAAATGATATAATAAGGCTTATGAACACACCATATATTATTGACTCACACGAAGACCTGGCTTATGAAAGCCTGTACGGAAAGTTTGACTATACACGCTCCGCGGCGGACAACCGGAAATATTACACCGGCCCGGAAAAATTCGGCTGCACGATCGGCTGGCCGGAATATCAGAAAGGCCGGGTCGGGATCGTGTTCGGGACCATCTTCATGGAGCCGTCCGCGAACAGGGATGCGGACAACAAAAACCGCGAGACGACTTATGAGACGCCGGAAGATTTCCACGCGGCGGTTTGTGCCCAGCTGGATTTTTATGACCGCTGGCAGGAAGAACATCCCGACCTTTTCCACCGTATCTTCACCCGCGCGGATTATGACAAAATCGTGAAAGACCTTACCGAACATCCGGACAGCGAACATCCGGTCGGTTTGGTCGGGCTGATAGAGGGCTGTGAATATCTGCGCAGTTTTGATGACCTCGATCTTTACTATGAGCGCGGGGTCCGTCTGATCGGTCCGGTGTGGGCCGGCGGGCGCTGGTGCGCGGGGACAAAAAGCACGGCGATGAAGGATGCCCTGACGGATGACGGGAAAACACTGCTGAGAAAGATGTCCTCTTTGGGGTATGTGCTGGATGTTTCCCATATGAAGAATCACAGCGCGATGGATGCGCTGGACTATTATGACGGAATTGTTGTCGCCTCTCATGCGAACTGCAATGCGCTGCTGCCGGGGTTCCCGTTTGAACGACATTTCAGCGATGAGACCATCAAAATGCTCATCGAACATGAAGGCGTGATGGGCGTCATTCCCTACAATTTCTTCCTTAAGGCTGACTGGGACCGGGAAGGGAAAACACCGCGCAGCGCTGTCACCCTGGACACCCTTGCGAACCATATCGATCACATCTGTCAGCTCGCGGGCAATTCCCTCACAGCTGCCATCGGTTCGGATCTGGACGGCGGGTTTGGCTATCCGGAGATCCCCTTTGAGATGAATGATATTTCCGACCTGCAAAAACTGGCGGGCATTCTGGAACGGCGGGGATACAGTGGGGAGGACGTTGAAAACATCTTCCACAAAAATTGGCAGCGGATTTTGGAAAGGGCACTGAAATGAGTGAAAAACAAGACGAAATAAAAGCGGAAGCGGCTGAGGACGAGGTCATCCCTGTTCTTTATCCGCGGGCAAGGATCCAGGCCGGGTTGCTGGGGACCTTTTTTGGTTTTCTGCTGGTGGTTCTCGGGGCGAAGCCTGAATTCTTCGGGATGGACCGCAGCCCGGTGATCGGGTTTGCCCAGACGGCAACGTTCCTGGTGGGGCTGGGCATCATCAGCTTCAGCGGATATTTTTGCCTGATGAGTTTTTGGCCGAAGGGATATACGACCATCACCGCAGATTTCGGTCTGCGGCTGGTGGCAACCGGCTGGCTGGTCGCTTTCTTCTCCGGAATGGCGGACGTTTTGGGCTTTGGGTCTCACCCGCTCACCGGTTTGGTCTTTTTCGGGAAGCTTCAGGCCATGGGTGTTGAGATCGGGGAATTGATGATCGGTATCGGCCTGGGGATGATGATCATGCCTCCGCACAGCGGTCTGCGTGTGAAACCGGAAGAAAACATCCAGAAAATTGATATGAACAATTAGGGCTCAGGGGTCCGGTTTATTTAATCTGTCTCTGAATTTTCAATAAAATCGTGAGAAAGCTGATGCACATTGTGTCAGCTTTTTTTAATTTTCCCGCCTGAACAAAACCTTAAATATTGTTGTTTCCTCGTAAAACAGCTGAGAATAATTAAGAAATTTTAAGGAACATTATTTTTGGCATGCTTATTGCAACTATGAATTATAGCCAAAAATAAGTCATTTGAGGCTTGGATTCTTAATAAAATTTAAAAAAGCATTTACGGAGTTGAGAGTTGGCATCGACAAAAAAACGAATCATTCTTATCGAAGGGAAGCAAACCGAACACCCTTCTTTTTTCTTCAGTCTGCAAAGCAAAGGCTATGAAGTGGATCTGGCGCGCAACGGAGCAAATGCAATTGCCAAGATGACTGAAAAACCGGCTGATATTGCTGTGCTGGATGCTGTTTCCCTGCATACGAGCGGCAAACAGATCATCAGTTCACTCAAAAAGAAGTTTCCGGAGCTTCACGTGATCCTCATCGTAGACGATACCTATGACAAAAGCAAACTCTCTTCCGAAGCGGATATCGTTTTGTCCCATCCCTTTACGCTGCACAAGCTGATGAACCGCATCAACGTGATCCTCGCTGACAGCGAACGGGAGAGCATCGTGGATGCGGGATCGATCAAGTTTGACCCGGAGCTGCAGATCGTTTTTGCCCATGGTAACTCCTTTGCGTTGACGCCCCGGGTTTCCGCGCTGCTGGAAATGCTCATTGACAACCAGGGTGAGATCGTCCCTCGTGAAGACCTGTACCGTGAGGTGTGGAAAACGGATAACGTGGATGACATGCGCACGCTGGATGTTCACATCCGCTGGCTGCGGGAGGCCATTGAGGAAGATCCCAAGCGTCCGAAGCTGCTACAGACCATCCGCGGCAAGGGATACAGGCTGCTGATGCCGAACCAGACATTCGTAAGATGATCTCTTTTCTGAAAAAACTCCTTACCATCATTATATTTGCCGGACTCTATTATGTACTTGAACGGTTCATGAAAATCACGACTGCGTTCAGGTACATTCAATTTTCTTATGCCCAGCCATTGATGAATTTTGCTTCCGTTGTCTTCGGTCCTGTTATCGGGGCTGCTGCAAGCGGCATCGGTGAATTTTTCGTTTCCGCTTGGAAAGACCCTTCTTATGACTGGGTGGCTATCGGCTGTGCTGCCGTGAATTGCGGGGCGATTGGTGTGTCCATGATCCATTCGAACATCAATGACGGATTCTTTATGAGAAAAGATGTGGTGCGGTTCAATCTCACTCATTTTTTGTCCGGTATGCTCTGCTGGGGCATTATCTATCCGGGATTGAGTGTCCTGCTCATGCATGCGGAGTTTCAGGCAGCGATGAATTATGGCTTTGGGCGGTTTATAGGGATGTCGATCATGAATTTTGTCTCCGGAACGCTGCTGCTTTCTCTTTATGCCAGAAGCCGGATCAATGAGGCAAACTTTTACAGGAACTGAATTTCAGTGAAATTTGACGCTTTCTTTTTTGATCTTGACGGAACGCTTTATGATGAGAGCTGCGGGATGTTGGATGCCATCAATCAGCGCATTTGTGAATGGATCCCCCGTGTTGTCTCCCTGCCGCCGGAAGAAGTCCCGGCCTTTCGGGATGATATGTTCCACCGTTACGGCGGGACGCTGCCGGGGCTGACCGTTGAATACGGTTCCGACTATTATGCCTCGCTCCGGTATTGCCATGACCTGCACATCGAAGATTATCTCTCTCCGAACCCGCTTTTGCGGGAAATTCTGATGAAGCTGCGCGGACGGAAGTACATTTTCACGACAGCTTACCGGTTCTATGCGGTGCGGGTGTTGAATGTTCTCGGCATTCTGGACTGTTTTGATGGTATCATTGATGCAATAGATGTGTTTCCCGAGCCCAAGCCTGCTCAGAGCGCTTTCAAACGGGCACTGCAGATCACGGCGGAAGACGACGTCAGCCGCTGCGTGTTTTTGGACGACCAGCCGCGCAATGTGGCGGCAGGGCACAAGGCAGGCTTCTTTTCTGTACAGGTCGGGAAACAACATTTGCCGGATCCGCTTGCGGATGCTTCGATCAGCTCCATCGGGGACCTGCTGTCGATTCCGGCATTTCAGGAGGAATGAACCGTTTATGAATATGAAAACTGTCCGCATCATTGCCGCTGCGGTGATTGTTATTTGTGTGTTTTTCATGGGCCTCGGACTGGGCGTTATCATTGAAAGTATCGGGATCATCAGCCAGAAGGCAGGGGAACTGCAGGATTATGCCCGAAGCTCTGAATTCATGCTGTCGGTCGGCGGTGAGAAGAGCTCCGGCAGCGAGAGCGTGGAAGCTTTGTTCGAGCCCTTCTGGGAAAGCTGGGACCTGCTCCACATGTATTTCGTGGACCAGCCGCTGGATGACAACGCCATGATGGAAGGCGCCATCCGCGGGATGATCTCTGCCCTTGGCGACCAGCATACCCGTTATGCTGACCCGGAAGAATATCAGGCGGAGGTGGATTCCTCTGCCGGCAATTATCAGGGCATTGGGGCTTATGTTGACGTGACCGGCGAATATGTCAAGATCAATTCCACCATGTCCGGCAGTCCTGCGGAAGAAGCCGGGCTGCAGTCCGGTGATCTGGTGATCGCTCTCAATGGGGAGGACGTGACCGGGAAGGACCCCAACCTGGTGCTTTATGACATCCGCGGGCCGGAGGGCACAGCTGTGACACTGACCATCAGCCGTGAGGGGATGGATCCCTTTGATGTGGAGATCGTCCGCCGCAGGATCGAAACCGCTTCGGTCGAAGGGAAAATGCTTGAGAACGGAATTGCTTACATTTCCATGGAGCAGTTCGGCGACAAAACGACGCAGGAACTGCATGATGCGCTGGATACGCTGATGAAGGAGAAACCGCAGGGCCTGATCCTTGACCTGCGCAACAATGGCGGCGGCTGGCTGACCACGGCAATCGAAACGGCCAGCGAATTCCTGCCGCTGAACACTGTGGTGCTTTCCGAAAAGGATGCTGAGGGAACGGAAACGATCTACAAAACCCAGCGGGGCGGCGGACGTGCGCTGGAGGTCCCGATGGTGGTGCTGATCAATGAGAATTCGGCTTCCGCGTCGGAAATCGTCACCGGTGCGCTGCGCTGCCATGACCGGGCGACGGTCATCGGGAAAACCTCCTACGGGAAGGGGTCCGTACAGATCCAGCCTTCGCTGTCGAATGGCGGGGCGGTCTCCGTGACCATTGCCCGCTGGTACATGCCGGACGGAACGCTGATCCATGGCGTCGGGATCGAACCGGACATCGAAGTCGATTACACGATCGAGGATGCCAACAACAGTGTAGACCCGCAGCTGGATGCCGCAGTTGCCTTCCTTGAAGAAAATCAGTCTCAAAAATGAAATTTAAGGTGAAATTAGTTGAAAAAATCATAATTATTCAACTGATTGTCACAAAAAGTCATGAATTTTTCATGACTTTTTGATTATTGTTGGACATTTTTGAAAAAGTGGGTATAATTTGAGATTGTGAAAAAATCTTGATTGGAGAATGGTTGTAAAAACATGGAAGAAGTTACTCAGGTCGTTGAAAACATTGAAAACAAGGTCGAAGCCATCATGGAAGATGCTGAAGCCACTGTCGAAAAGGTTGAAAAAGCCGCTGTCGACGAAGCCCAGGCTCTTGGCGTAACCTTGAAAGAACAGATCAAAGGGAAAGTCCTCAAAGTCGGTGCTCCCGGTGCTCTGGTCGAAATTGGAAAAGATAAACCCGCAGTCCTCCACATTTCCGAGATCCTTCGCCCTGAAGGCAAAGAAAATTGCAATAACACCGCTGAATTGCTGAACGTCGGTGATGAAATTGACGTTTATGTGAAGCGCGTGAAGGATGGACTCGTTCAGTTGACGATGATCAAACCGCTTGCCCTTGAATGGCGCGAGATCAAAAAAGATATGGTTGTCAAAGGCGTCGTCACGAAACTCGAGAAATTCGGCGCATTTGTTGAAATCGGTGCGGAACGTCCGGGTCTGGTTCACATCAGCGAAATGGCTCACAGCTACGTTCGCCAGCCATCTGACATTTTGAAGGAAGGCGATGAAATTCAGGCTCAGGTTCTGGAAGTCAACAAACGCAAGAAGCAGATTAAGCTCAGCATGAAGGCACTGCAGCCCGAACCGGAAGCCAAGGAAGAATCTGAAGCAGATGATTCCAGGCCGGTTGCACCGCGTCCGATGAGCGCCCGTGCTCAGCAGCTCAAAGAAGGTAAATTCAGTTCCGAACCACGTGAACCGCGTGAAAAACGCCCGGCGAAACGTGGCGCAAAGAAACGCGAAGAACTGAACGAAAATGTCAGTAATTTCATCTTCACTGACGAAAATGCCACTGAAGAAGAACCGACCGCGATGGAAATTGCCTGGCGCTTCGCAATGGAAAAGGCAAAGAATCGCAAGGGTTCTGACGACAAGAAGAAGAAATCTTCTAATGCGGAGCAGGACGAGATCATTGCCCGCACACTGAATAACAAGATCGGATAGGCATAAATTTATACCAACTCCAATCCGGGGCGCCCTGGCAAAAAGGGCGCCCTTTTTAAAATGAAGAATTCAGAATGAAGAAGTGAGAAACACGAACGATCTGCTTCATTTCTTCATCCCGGATCCTTCATTTCATAACTGATCAGCTGTTTTCACAAGGACTTTTTAATAATGTCACTTCCTTATCAGAAAATCGTCGTCAAAATCGGAACCTCGACCATCACCGGAAAAACCAACAGCGTGGACTATCCCGGCATCATTGATCTCATGCGCCAGCTCTGCACGCTCTGTGATCGTGGCGTTTCGGTGACGCTGGTCTCCTCCGGTGCGGTGGCAGTCGGCAGGGATGCGCTGAACTTCCCGCATCTCTCCAAGCACATTCCCCGGAAGCAGATGCTGTTTGCGGTCGGTCAGCCCCGGCTGATGGCGGTTTATAACAAGATCCTGCGCATGTACGGTCACAACGCAGCCGAGATCTTGCTCACTCGCAGCGACTTTGTACAGCGGGCGAATTATCTGAATGCGCGGAACACGCTCAACGCCCTGCTGGACCAGAATGTGATGCCCATCATCAATGAAAATGACGCGGTTTCTATTAACGAGATGAAACTGGGCGATAATGACACGCTTTCCGCGCTGGTTTCCGGACTGATCGGGGCGGACCTGCTGATTTTGGTCACAGACCAGGACGGTCTTTACACTGCCGACCCTTCCAAAGATCCGGAGGCGAAGCTGATCTCTGTTGTCGATTCACCGGAGATCCCCGCTGAGGTCCGCGAGGCCGCGGGAGACAGCGTCAGCGGACTTGGCACGGGCGGCATGGCAACGAAAGTCCATGCGGCGGATATCGCCCGGCGCCTGGGTACGGCCGTGCTGATTGTGAACGGACAGGAGCCGGATATCATCATCAAAGCAGCCGAGGGGCAGGCCATCGGCACGCTGTTCAAGCCGGTGAACTCGGTCCTCGAAAGCCGCAAGCGCTTTATCCTGACCGACTATCACGCCGGTGAGAATGCGGTCATCATTGACGCGGGGGCTGCCCGGGCGCTGCAGAGCGGGAAGAGCCTGCTCCCGGCCGGCATCAAATCCTTCACCGGGGACTTTTCCCGCGGCGATACTATTCGTATCCTCGATACGGACAGGCGTGAAGTCGGCGTGGGCGTGACCAACTACAGCGCGGAGAACCTGCGCCTGATGAACGGCTGCAAAGCCAACCAAATCGAAACGATTCTCGGTTATACTTATGGTGATGAAGTGATCCATCACGATTTTATGATTTTGAACTGACCGGAGGGTACCGACATGAAAACGATCCTGGAAATGGGGAAAGCGGCACGGGAAGCTTCGCGCTTTCTGATGAATATCTCGACGAACAAAAAAAATGAATTCCTGCTGAAGCTGGCGGATGCTTTGGACGCGAACCGCAGTGAGATTCTCGCGGCCAACAAAGCAGACTACGATGCCGCGGACCAGCTCACGCCTGCCATGAGGGACAGGCTGCTGCTGAATGACGCCCGCATTGACGGGATCATCCGGGACGTCCGTCATGTGGCGGAGCTGCCGGACCCGGTCGGTGAGTGTTTCGATGAGATGTCTCACAAAGATGGGCTGAAGATCCACAAAGAGCGGACCCCTTTGGGTGTGGTCGCGGTGATCTACGAATCCCGCCCGAATGTGACCATCGACTCAGCCTCCCTGCTGGTCAAGTCCGGTAATGCGGCGATCCTGCGCGGGGGCAAGGAGACGATCAGGACCAATGAGGCGCTGATGGCTGCCGTCACGGAAGCCCTGCAGGCCGCCGGATTCCCGGAGGACTGCGTCCAGTGCATCCTTTCGCCGGACCGGGCACTGGTCGGCGAACTGCTGGCGATGGATGAATATGTGGACATGCTCATCCCGCGCGGCGGAGCCGGTCTGCATGAATTCTGCCGCAAAAACAGCCGCATCCCGGTCATCACCGGCGGCATCGGCGTCTGCCACATCTTCCTGGACGAGACTGCCGACATGTTCCGCTCCTTCGAAGTGATCCGCAACGCCAAGGTTCAGCGTCCGACGGTCTGCAACGCGCTCGAGACCCTGCTGGTCCATCAAAACATCGCGGATGCCGCCATCCCGGACCTCTGCGAATATCTCTCAGCGGACGGTGTGGTGATGTGCGCCGATCCCCGTGCCTATGAGATACTGGAACATTCCCATGTGCGGCCGGAGTTTTATGAAGAGGTCAATGATGAGGACTACGACAAGGAATGGCTGAGCCTGCGCCTGAATGTCAAGGTGGTGGATGACCTCAAAGAGGCGATCGCTCACATTCAGGAACACGGCACCGGGCACTCCGACAGCATTCTCACCGAAGACGAGGACAACGCCAACGCCTTTGTGGCGCAGGTGAATTCCGCTGCTGTCTATGTCAACTGCTCCACCCGCTTCACCGATGGCTCCGAACTGGGCCTGGGTGCGGAGATCGCGATCTCCACGCAGCCGCTGCATGCCCGGGGCCCGATGGCGCTGCGCGAACTGACCACCTATAAATGGGTCATCCGCGGGGATTATAACAGTCGGAAATAGCTGTCATCTGTCAGGTTTCAGGTGTCAGGTGTCGGGTGTCAGGTGATAAATCAAAGTATTTATTATCTGAAACCTGAAACCTAACACCTGAAACCTAACGTCTAACGTCTAACGTCTAACGTCTAAAGTCTAATGTCTAAAACCAAACCGCTATCGTTCCTTTTTTTGATTGCTGCCTTCGGCATCGTTCAGTACTACCTCTGGAGCAATGCCTTCATCACTGAGTTCCAGTCGGATTGTACGGATACGCTGCTGTGGGCACAGTCCATGCTGGAAAGCGGCAGCCTATTCAAACCTTCCTTCGACTATGCCTACCGGCTCGCGTTTGGCGGACAGTGGCTCTTCCTGCCCTTCCTGAAACTTTTCGGCGTGGGGATGACCGCGCTGCGGGCCGGAATGTGCCTGTTCACGGTCCTTTTTACGCTCGCGCTGCTGTTTTTCTTCCGTTCGCTGGGCTGCGGATGGGCTGTATCCTGCGCGGAGACTGCGGTGATGCTGCTGGCGGCCTGTGCCACGAAAAAGACGCGCGAGATTTTTTACGGCCACGTCATTCACTACAGCCTCTCGGTGTTTTACCTGCTCCTGGCGTTCATCTTTCTGGGACTTGCGCTGAACGGGCGGAACTCCCGCTCCCGTATGATCGGCATGCTCCTCTTCACCCTGGCACTGTTCATGTGCTCTGCCAACGGGACGGTCGAGATGCTTTATGTGACGCTCCCGCTGCTGGCAGCCTTTCTCCTCGAATGGTATCTCACGGCGGAGAAAAAGTTACTGCGCCTGTCGGGTCTCATCCTCATCGCTGCCTGCGGCGGCTTTCTGTTCTCCAAAACACTGAACACGAACTATTCGGATTCCTACTCCGTGATCGTTCCCTTCGGCGCCTGGGCGGATAATTTCTCACTCTTTCCGGTGCGCTGGATCTCGCTCTTCTACCCGCTCTCGGGGAAAAACCTGGATTCTTTCTCCCCGCAGTGGATCAAATGGATCTTCAGGACGGTCATCGCCCTGATGATGCTCGCCGGGCTTTTCCTCTCTTTCAGCCGTTGGAAGGGACTCAAGAGGCGGGAGGAGCGCTTGTTCATCTTTACAGTCTGGGGAATGTTCGCGGCCTTCCTGTTCTTTTTCGTGTTCGGGAAGATCTCTGATGTGGACTGGCGTCTGACGCCGCTGGTTTTTGCCTGTGAGCTGCTCGTCCTGGTCTTGCTGAACGGGACCGCCGCTGAGTTCCCGGAGCGGACGTTCTCCGGCGCCCTGACCCTGCTGTGTGGGCTGATGCTCGGCCTGAACGCGCTCTCCAACGGGCTTTCCGTGCTCCGGATCCCTTATGACAATAAAATCTGGTTTGCGGAGGACGGTCTGCTGGAGACGCTGAAGGCTCATGACCTCGATTACGGCTATATCACCACCTATTGGCTCTCCAACAGCGTGACTGTACTCAGCGATGACACGATTCGGCCCCGACCGGTCGCCATCGATGACGGGCATCTCTATCTGAACCTGTTTAACAGTGATCTGGAGTGGTATGCGGACCAGCCGCAGCGGGACCGCTGGTTCCTTGCGCTGACGGAAGAAGAGTTCGATTCGGAGATGCCAGAGGCCCGGGAGGCTTCGGAAATCTATACCTGCACGCAGGAAGATACCCGCAACTCCCGCACGAACAGCTACAAGATCCTCGTCCTTGACCGCAACATTATGTCAGAAGAATACGAATCCCTTCTTCCGAGATATCAATAAAAATGAAGAGATAAGAATGAAGAATGAAGAAAAAACTTGTGATTCTTAATTCTTACTTCTTCATTCTTCATTAGAGAATCATCATCGCGTCCCCGAACGAGAAAAAGCGGTACTTCAGCTCGATCGCTTCCTTATAAAGGCTCAGCACGTTTTCCCGCCCGGCAAAGGCGCTGATCATCATGATTAGGGTGGACTTGGGCAAGTGAAAATTGGTGATGATGCCGTCGATCCCTTTGAACTCATAGCCCGGCAGGATGAAGATGTTGGTCTGCCCGCAGAAGGGGATCACCCGCTCCGCAGAGCCCGCGCGGAGGGCGGCCTGCGCGGCAGTCTCCAGTGTCCGGGCGCTGGTGGTGCCGACGGAGATCACCCGCCCGCCGTTTCGTACCGTATTATTAATTAAGGAAGCGGTTTCCGGGGTGACTTCGCACCATTCGGTATGGATGTGATGCTCTTCCGGGTCATCTTCCGTGACCGGGGCGAAGGTGTCCAGCCCCACATGCAGCGTGACGCCGGCGAATTGCACACCCATCCCCCGCAGCTCATCCATCAGCCGGTCGGTGAAGTGCAGCCCCGCGGTCGGTGCGGCGGCGGAGCCGGTGTCTTTGGCGTAGACGGTCTGGTAGCGGTCCGGGTCTTCCAGCCGGGTATGGATATAAGGCGGCAGCGGCATTTGACCGGTGCGGATCACATACTCATCCAGGTCACCGTCAAAGCGCAGCAGCCGGCGGCTCCCCTCGTACTGGTCCACGATCTCGGCGCTCAGGGTCTCGGAGAAGATGATCTTCTTCCCGGTGACTAGCCGTTTCCCGCCCACCAGGGTCTCCCAGAGGTTTTCCTCAACGCGGCGCAGCAGCAGCACTTCCACGGCTCCACCGGTCCCTTCCTTGTGTCCGAAGATCCGCGCCGGGATGACCTTCGTTTGGTTGATCACGAGCAGATCGCCCTTGCGCAGGTATTGCGGCAGATCATGGAAGATGCGGTGCTCCCGCGTGCCGCTCGCCCGGTGATAGACCAGCAGACGGGACGAGTCCCGCGGTTCCACCGGTGTCTGTGCGATCCGCTCCTGCGGCAGTTCATAGTCAAAATCGGATGTTTTCATAGTTAGTTGTTAGTTGCTGGTTGTTAGTTGCTGGTTCCTGGTTGTTAGTTCTTAACTCTTAATTCTTAAGGAAGCACTGATTAATACCGATTTCACGTCAAACGAGTCAATGCAACCTGTTCTGTTGACTCAAATCTGAGTCAACGAAAACAGGTCACTCTTGACTCAGAACGAATAAATCAGCGTTTTCTTAATTCTAAAATAGCGTTCCCTGCGAACCTTCTGTCCCCTTTTCGTTATAGGCGATTCCCAGGTGCTCATAGGCCTTGCGCGTGGCGGTACGTCCCTGTGGCGTGCGGTCGATCAGTCCCAGCTGGAGCAGATAAGGCTCGACCACGTCCATGATGGTGTCGGGTTCTTCGCTGATGGAGGCCGCGATCGTGTTCAGCCCCACCGGCCCACCGTTATATTTCAGGATGATGGTGTCCAGCACTTTGCGGTCGACCTCATCCAGGCCCAGCGCGTCGATATCGAGCAAATTCAGCGCCTGAATGGCGACATCCCGGTCGATGGCGCCGTCCCCACGGACAAGCGCATAGTCCCGCACCCGGCGCAGCAGTCTCAGCCCGATGCGCGGCGTCCCCCGGGAACGGATGGCGACCTCACGGATGCCTTCCGGCTCGTAAGAGGTGTTCAGTTTCTGTGCGGCGCGGGCAATGATCTGTTCCATGGACGGCAGGTCATAGTAATTCAGCCGGTAAACGGCCCCGAACCGGGCACGCAGCGGTGCACTCAGCAGTGAAAGCCGGGTGGTGGCGCCGATGACGGTGAAGCGCGGCAGCTTGAGCCGGATGGAACGGGCAGTCGGACCCTTCCCGACCATGATGTCCAGCACGCAGTCTTCCATGGCGGGGTAAAGGATCTCCTCAATGGCCCGGCCCAGGCGGTGGATCTCGTCGATAAAAAGGATGTCGCCCTCGTGAAGGTTGGAAAGGATGGCGGCCAGGTCGCCGGCCTTTTCAATAGCCGGACCGGCGGTGATCTTGATGCTCACGCCCATCTCATTGGCCATCACATGGGCAAGCGTCGTCTTCCCCAGCCCCGGCGGACCGTAAAACAAAACGTGGTCCAGCGGTTCGCCGCGTTTCTGTGCTGCGGAGAGCAGGATCGCCAGGTTTTCACGGACCTGGTCCTGACCGGTGACCTCCGCGAGCCGCTTTGGCCGCAGAGCCTGATCGACGCGATCGTCTCCGACCCCCGCTGCGGGATTGATAAGTCGTTCTTTTTCCATAATATAATTATACGACAGTTTAGTGGTCAGTGGTCAGTGGCTGGTGGTCAGTGGTGAGTAGTCTTCTGGAGCACACGAATACAGCCCTGCTGATGTCGCGAAGCCGACACAGCAGGGCTGTATCCTGTGATGCGTCACTGATTATTTGTTTATTTGGTATGAACTGTAACCTTATTGACAAATGGAAAATCTTCGTTTATAATATGATCAGGAAGAAGGAGAGGAGCTCCAACTCCTCTCCTTGACCAAAAGAGTTTATCGTCGGACCTTGACTGAGAAGGTCACAACAATAATAGTACCGTCAGGTCTCTTGAACTTGACGGTTATTGTTTTAACGACTTCCATCTTTCAGCCTCCCAATCACCGCCTCACTGTCAGCAATCCATTTGCCCTCAGTGTTTGGCGGAATTTGGCGCCAGCGGGCACCAATCGGACAAAGATTTATTCTTTATCCTGTTCGTACCCGCTGTGAGTGCTAAATTCACTTGTTAACGTTCACAACAACCATTATAACAAAAAAGTTTATATGTGACAAAATTATCCCCATCTCGCTTCGCGTGTCAGGTGTCAGAAGTTGATTGCCTTCTGCTATGTTACAATTGTCTTGAAAAATCAGTTGATTACTGACAACCAGCAACCAGTAACCGGCAACCTTGTAACTTGGAGTAATTATGAAGGAAATCATTCAGCGCGTAAAAGGTACCCGTGAATTTTACCCGGAGGACATGGCCTTCCGCACCTGGCTCTACGCTCAGATGCGCGCGGTCTCCGAGTCTTTTGCCTATCAGGAATATGATGGTCCGTTTCTCGAAAAACTGGACCTGTATGCCGCCAAGTCCGGCGAGGAACTGGTGAAGGAACAATCCTTCGTCTTCATGGACCGGGGCGGCTCGGAGGTCGCACTTCGTCCGGAGCTGACGCCCTCCCTCGCCCGCATGGTGGCCCAGCGCCAGAACCTGCTGAACTACCCGCTGCGCATGTGGTCCTTCGGTCCCTTTTGGCGTTACGAACAGCCGCAGAAAGGCCGCACCCGTGAGTTCTTCCAGTGGAACATCGATCTCATCGGCGTCAAATCCTATCAGGCCGACGCGGAGCTGCTGGCGGTCTGTGCTTCCTTCTTCAAAAGGGTCGGGCTGACCCCGGAGCAGGTCCGCATCAACGTCAATAACCGCCGCCTGATGGACGGGGCGCTGGCGAAGATCGGCATTGAAGGGGAGGAAAAGGCGCTGGCTTTCCGCATGATCGACCGCCGCGACAAGATGCGCAAAGAAGCCTGGTATGAATACGGCATGGAAGGCGGCATGAGCGCCGAAAAGATCGACGCGCTGGTCGCTCTGCTGGAAAACAAGGAACTGTGGCAGGAGTCCGACGAGTTGAAGGAGATCTTTGCCCTGCTGGATAAGATGGGTATCGGGGATTATTTCGCCTATGATCCTCAGGTCATCCGCGGCCTGCTTTATTACACCGGCACTGTCTTCGAAGCCCGGGATCTTGCCAGGGACGGGCGCGCCATCCTCGGCGGAGGCCGCTATGAGAACCTGGTCGGTGAGGTGGGCGGCGACCCGCTGCCGGGCGTCGGTTTTGCCATGGGTGATGTGATGATCCGCGTTGTGCTGGAGAAGTACGGGCTCTATCCGGAGCTCAAGGTCCAGCCGGCGGACGTGATGGTCACCTGCTTCGATGCGGCAAGCCTGCCCGAGTCCTATGCCATCGCCATGGAACTGCGCGAGGCGGGACTGAACGTCTCCTGCTATCCCGAGGCGCTCAAGCTCGACAAGCAGATCAAGTATGCCAGCAAGATCGGCGTCAGGGCGCTGGTCATCGCCGGTCCCGATGAACTCGCCGCCGGCAAGGTCACCGTCAAGGACCTCGTCAACCGCACCCAGCAGACCGTCGACCGCTCCGCTGCCGCCGCCCTGCTTCTGTAAGGGGGGAAGGCACAGGAGACTGGCTCCTGTAGCCGCGCAGCCGACTCAGGGCGAAGCTCCTGCCCCGAATTTGATGTGCGAAGCACTATCCTTACGGGGCAGGTTGTTCCCCTTTTGCTTCTTCACCCTACAATGAGCGCAGCAGAGGACAGGCACATGTGCGGGCTTCGCCGCAGCATGAGCCAGTCCCCTGTGCTTCTTACCCTTTGACTTTTGACTTCCGATGATGTATAATTAAAGCACGACAAGGGAGCAGAAACATGGCAGAACCGGAAAGCAAAATCAGAGAAGAGGCATACGAAGATCTCGATTATGTCCCGTTGACCAACGATCTCCTCTTCCATATGGTATTCACAAAAAACGAACAGGCGCTGCGGAGCCTGCTGAGCTGCCTGCTGAACATACCGGAAGCGGAGATGCGGGAAATCGAGATCCTGAACCCGATGCAATATACGGAAGCAATCGACACGAAGCTGACGGTGCTTGACCTGAAACTGCACCTGAACGGCGAAAAGTACATCCTGATCGAAATGCAGGTGCGGAAATTCATCAACTGGACGAACCGGACGCTGGCCTATTCTTGCCGTCAGATCGCGGATCAGATCAAAGGAAAACAATTCGAATATGAGCGGATCCAGCCGGTGATTCTGATCGCGATCATGGATAACACACTGTTCCCGGACCATAAAAGATTTCTGTCGAAATATCTGCTGCGGGACGAAGAAGGCTATGTATATTCCGATAAGCTGCAGTACATCGTGATGGACCTGACGGCGGTAGACGAAGCGAGCCGGGAAGAAAAAGAACAGGGACTGGTGGAATGGGCGGATGCGTTCCGTGCCGACAGTTGGGACAGTGCGAAGCGGATCGAAAACGAAGGGGTAAAGGAGGCGATGAAGACGATGAGCATGATCATGGCGACACCATCTGAAAGAGACTTGATCTGGGACCGCAGAATGGCGATCTGGGATTATAACAGCTCCCTGTCCGGGGCGAAGAAAGCCGGTAGGGAAGAGGGCCGAAAAGAAGGAGAAAACAGGCTGAACGCTTTATATTTACAATTGGCGAAAGAAAATAAATTTGATGACATAAAACGCAGCACCATCGACCCGGAATACCGGGAGAAACTGTATCGGGAACTGTTCGGAGGCGATGAAGACGATGAGCATGATCATGGCGACACCATCTGAAAGAGACTTGATCTGGGACCGCAGAATGGCGATCTGGGATTATAACAGCTCCCTGTCCGGAGCGAAGAAAGCCGGCCGGGAAGAGGGACGAAAAGAGGGCCGAAAAGAAGGCCGGGAAGAAGGTATGAAAGCAGAGAACAAAAGACTGAATTCGCTGATTTCAAAATTGCTTGATGAAAACAGGATCGAGGATATAAAGAAAAGCACTGTGGATCCGGAATTCCAGGAGAAACTCTATCGGGAACTGTTCGGAGGCGATGAAGGATAAATAAACAGGGGGACGGGCCCGCGAAGCGGGCCCGTCCTTCTATCGCCCCCTGTCGCCATCACTTGTCTAATTATATGTGATTTTTGTCTTTATTAATGTCATTTTCGGTAAAAATCTTTCAGAAACCATTTTATTTGAAAAGGAATGTGGTATACTAATACCGGTTTGAACTGTCGGATGACGGTGTATTTGCGTATCTATATCAGGCGCTGCCCGCAAGATCCCCCAGCCCGACCAAAAAAAACAGATTTTATTCCGGTTGAAGGAAGCCGGGAAATTAATGGGAAAACGTTTCGAGACAGGAGAAATGTACTATGAAAAAAACTTTGATTCTCATTCTTGTTGTTTTGATGGCGCTGTTTGCCTTCGCAGTGATTTCTGCGTATGAAGGCGAAATCGTGACGCCGGTTGAACCGACCGATGCTGAAGTTACTCCGGCTGCGACGGAACCAGTTGCTTCCGATGTAACATCAGAAGAACCATCTGATTTGGAAGATCCTGAGTCAGGTGAACAACCTGAAGAAATGATTCAGGACGAACCTGAAGACATCAGCGAGAAAGAAATCGAAGTTTCAGACGCTGACTCTGCCGCAGATGAAAGCGATGAATCGGCCACAGACGAAGGTGCTGACCCGGCAACAGCCGATGCCACTGAATCGGCAACAGACGAAAGCGCTGCCCCGGCCGCACCTGCTGAAGGTACTGACCCGGCAACAGCCGATGCCACTGAATCGGCAACAGACGAAAGCGCTGCCCCGGCCGCACCTGCTGAAGGTACTGACCCGGCAACAGCCGATGCCACTGAATCGGACACAGACGAAAGCCCTGCCCCGGCCGCACCTGCTGAAGATACTGCCCCGGCGACAACTGATACCACTGAATCGGACACAGACGAAAGCCCTGCCCCGGCCGCACCTGCTGAAGATAC
>CAYWKZ010000038.1:17992-21632 GCA_964459115.1 uncultured Leptolinea sp.
TGCCCCAGCGACAACTGATACCACTGAATCGGACACAGACGAAAGCCCTGCCCCGGCCACACTTGACGAAGTACAGACTCCTGTCGGAACCGAAGATGAAGTTTCCGTGACCGACATGATCGTGACCATCACCGGCAAACAGCTCACCGTGAAATATGATGAAGCGGATGAAACCATCCACACCGCCGATGGTTTCACCGTCGATGTCACCTGCACCGCCGACGGTGAACCGGTGGACTGTCCCACTTTTGATGAAGAAAAAGACCTTCATTTCAACGGCTCTGACCATGCGCAGCGCCGGGGGAACGAAGAAGGAACTTCCGAAATGGGACTGCGTTCAGACCAGTTCGAGCTTGACCTGAACGCCGATAACGTGAACGTCTCGATCGTCGTGATCGACGGTTTCATCATGGTCGAACGGGATTACACAGAGCCCGAAGTCATCGATCAGACCGAACCGGAGGACGAAGAGGAAAACACGGATGAGGGTGAACCGGAAGAAAATGAGATATCCGAACAAACCGCATCTGATGACCGTATTGTTTTCTCAAACAGCTGCCTGACGCTTCGCCTCATCAGAACTGCTGAAGAACCTGTCATCGAAGAAAACAATGCAGAAGAAACCCCCGAAGAAGAGACCGCCGAGCCCGGGGAAACTGACGGCGAAGGCAATGAACCGGACGAATTGAGCGAAGAACCGACCGACGACGAATCAGAAGCTGATGAACTGAACGATGAGACTGACGGAGAAGTAGAGACTGACGAATTGACCGAAGAGACTGACGAAGAAAAAGCTGAACTGAGCGATGAAGAAAACAGCGAAGATGAACTGACTGAACCGACCGAAGGCGAAGAAGAAAACGCTGAAGACGGCGAAGCTGAATTCCAGACCGTCGTTTCCGGCGATGCCCCTGTTGAACCGGTCGCCGAGGACGGTGAAGTGACCCTTGACGAAGCTGAGACCGAAGAAACTGCTCCGCAGAGCCTCACCCTCACCGCAGGTTCCATGCTCTACGCCGGCGCCGATGCTGAAGGCGAAGCGCTCTTCACCGCTGAAGAAAACCTTGAACTGACCGTCATCTCCGTTGATGAGGAAACTGGTTGGGCGTTGGTTGAGCTCCCCGACGGCACGCAGGGGTATGTTCTGATGCCGGCTGAAGAAGAGGAAGAAGAGGAAGAAAAGATTCCTATGATCAAGGAAAAAACTCCTGTTCGTATTTCTGCCGATGGGATGAGTCTTGTGCTGTACACCACTGAAGGGGAAATGGAAGTTACCATTCTTGAAGTGAATGATGACTGGTATAGGGTGGAACTTGCTGACGGTACAGTTGGATATATCTTCAAGAAAGATATGGTAAATTATGAAGCTCCTGAAGAAGTCATAGAAAAGAAAGTTACCATTTTCTCCACTATTCATCCGATGATGGAAGTTAATGAACCAATTACTTTGACTTCTTATCTGGAAGGTTTTGAGGATTGTGTTGAAATCACTTATCAATGGGAATGTGATAAGGGTAATGGGTTTGAACCGGTTGAAGGCGCTAACGATGACAGTTACACTTATGATGCGACTATCGAATCAGTTGCCTGGAACTGGCAGTTGGTGGTGAACTATAAGTAATTGTGAGTCCGGAAATTTCATAAGAAAATATACCAAACTTTTTTGGAAAAGATAGGGGTGCTCAAATGACAAAAAAACGATTAACAAAAAAATTATCCTGGTATTTGGTTTTCATAATGATGTTTCTGGTACTCCCGATTCATCTGCAGAATGCAAGTGCCAGTGGTACTACATCTGAAAGGCTTTATTCCGTTTGTAAGCCTGAGGATGCTAAAACGTTAACAACGCATGATGGAAGTGATGTACATTCGTATATTTCTTGTCCCGGACCGATAACACTTCCTGATCCTGGGAGTAATTATGCTTGGGTTTCAAGTAGTGAATGTACGGCATCTGCACAATCCGGTGAATGTGTAGCTCAGAGATGGGGGACAGTTACAATTACTGAAAATGCTGATTTCTATAAAGTTCCAAGATTTGGATCTCCGGAAACGGTTCATTATACAATTTGGTTCAGAGGAAGTGGAAAAAATAATGACCTTTCTCCTTGGGGTGGTCCAAGTGACAGTCAATTGACATTTGATGAACTACATTATATTGGGGAAACAGTTTCTTTACCCAGTGTTGATTATCCTGGTTATTACATTGACACAGCACAAGGAACTAATGGCATAAATATTGATCACGGTTATACAATAAATAACAATTCTTTTGTTCTTGGGAGTAATGAGCCCCATGTGACTATTAATATTCGGCAGGATCATGCAAAAATAAATGCCTATCTGGATGAAAATTATGTTGGTTCAGCTGTTTATGCGGGGCAAACGTATTGGTTTGAAAATACAAATGATCCTTGTTCACCACATCCCGATTATCTTAATGAGGAAGTACCGGTTGTAACTGGAACAATGTCTGAGTTAGGCATTACAATAGATTTAAGTGATGGTGGTTATCACTGGAGAAAACCTATGAATTCAGATCAGGTTTTCTTAATCGAATCCTATATAACGGGTTGGGATGTTGAGTTTGGTAATGATGATCGGCATGGAGTCACAACAGACGCATACTTCACACCAGATAGAACCGATGGTTTAAATCCCGGACAGAAATTATGGACTGATCGAACGTATCTTGGACATTGTTCTGTAAGGATTATTGGTACTGGTACTCAGTATAAAGTCGAACACTGGACAAAAGATTCCGGACAGAGTGATTATCAACATAAATCGGATTATGACCAATATCTTTATGGAATTCCTGGTGAGGAGACTGCTGCCGTAGCTTCGAATAACATCATTAATCAGGGATTCAAGGATGATGAAATTGAAAAGAAAATAATTGAATCTGACGGCAGCACAGTTGTCAAAGTTTTCTATTCCAAGAGTAATGGCGGAAATGATAATTCATATACGGTTTCATACGAATCCACTGGATGCAAGCCTCAAGGTTACAGTGATCCAGATACTGTTACTTATGATTATCAAACTGGTGGGGTTGATATATATGTGCCAAATCAATATGATGGTTATCACTTTGATGGTTGGCAAATAAATGTATTGAGTGGTAGTGTCAATGCTGCCTATGATGAATATAATCAAAAAATATATTGGCTTGCTGGTGATGTAAAATTTACTGGTGTTTGGACCTATGATGGAGATGTATGTCCTGGAATAGATATTGATGAGCCAGAAACAATCGATTTGACTGTTGTAAAGAGTTGGGGTGATAATGATGATCAGGATGGAATCCGTCCGGATGAAGTTACGGTAAAACTATCTTCTAATGGTAGCGTGATAAATCAGGTAACATTAAATACCGGAAATAACTGGACTGCGACTGTTTCAGATCTTCTGGTTAAAGATAATAATGGAAATACAATTACGTATACTTGGACCGAGGTTAGTTTGCCAGAAGGATACACCTCTTCTGGGATTACATCCGGTAATACTACGACGATCACAAACACTCACATACCGGAAAAGATTAATTTGACGGTGAGGAAAGTCTGGGATGATGCCAACAACCAGGACGGACTGAGAAAAACGACGACAATCGTATTGAAGGCGAATGATGAAATAG
>CAYWKZ010000039.1:0-21553 GCA_964459115.1 uncultured Leptolinea sp.
CTGTCGGTTGCTGGTTTCTGGTTGCTGGTTGTTGGTTTCTTATTCTCTAAAACCTGACACCTAAAACCTAAAACCTAAGGAAACACTGATTTATTCGGGCTGAGTCAAAGTGACCTGTTTTCGTTGACTCAGAATTGAGTCAACAGAACAGGTTGCATTGACTCGTTTGCCGCGGATTAAACATAAATCAGCGTTTTCCTAATTTCTCATTCCTTGCCCTTGAGTTTATCCTGCCTGTTAAAAAAAGTAAACCGACAATATTGTCGGTTGACAAATGTTCGAAAATGTGGTAGTGCTCGGGGTCGGATTCCGCAGACTCACGCGATGTGCGGAGCACGAGCGAAGAGTTGGAGGGATCTGACCCCGCTTGAGCGCAATCCCAGATGATCTCACCATCTCCCGTCTCCCGAGTCTGCGGGGTCAGATCCTTCCGGCTCATGCTGCGCACGAGCCTTCAGAATCCGACCCCTCCGACTCAGGGACGTATCTCGTTGTGCGAATATTCGACGCAGCACGGGATACAGCCCTTGCGTGTCGGCAAAGCGACAACGCAATAACCGTCCCCGTGTGTCGGCTAAGCAACAATACCGAAACCGTCTCCGGTCAGTCACTTTTCACGGACGATATCCACGCTTCTTTAAGTTATAATTTAATTGTGGTTCAGATCAATTGTCGAACAGTGAAACGGAGGATTTTATGTTTGCGGTAGGGGACAGTGTTGTCCATAATGAATACGGGATCTGCAGGATCACGGGAATTTCCAAGCGTCAGTTTCCGGGCCAGGCTGAAAAGGACTATTATGAAATGGTTCCGCTGGCAGATGACGGATATGGAACAACCTTCTATACTGCGGTAGATCATGGCGGCAGGCTTCGCTCCCCAATGACACAGGAGCAAATTCTGGAAATGATCGACACCATGCCGGAAATCGAACCGCTCACAGTTACCTCTACCGGAAACCGTATGCTGGATATGGAAAATGTAAAAAACAGTTACAACTCCCTGATGAGGTCCGGGAACCCGAAAGACTGGGTCCAGCTGCTGCGGACAATTTATCGCAGAGGGAAAGAGCTTTCTGCCAAAAAGAAACGCATTCCGGAATTTGAATCTCATGTCCGGGACAACAGTGAACGTCTGCTTTACGGTGAAATTGCCGGTGTGATGAAAATTCCTATTCATTCGGTTGAGGGTTTCATCACGGAGCGGATCGAATCGAAGGAAAAGTAACAAAACAGCCGGTGAATGAAACCGGCTGTTTTATTACATGTTTTGCGTCAGGGTCTCTTTACCCTTCAACGACTTCGGAACCAAAGGGCATGAGCGCCAGTTTAGCGATTTTGAAGCACTGTTTCCCGAAGGGAATCCCGATGATGGTGATGCAGAAAATCAAACCGCAGACCGCTGCTTCAATTGCCAGCGGAACACCCGAAATCACGATCCAGAGAATGTTCAAAATCAGTGAGCCGGCGCCGCCGCCATACCGCACTTCCTTTCCAAAGGGGAACAGGCACAGTTTCGCAAATTTGAAGCACTGCACACCCCACGGGATCCCGACGATCGTGATGCACCAGAAAATTCCTGCAAGGGACCAGCTGATCCACATGATCAGGCCGGCGACAAGAAACCAAATCAAATTTCCGATAAATTTCATGATTAACCTCCTTACAAAAAACACGGTATGATGTGACCGGTGAGTGGTTTTT
Source organism: uncultured Leptolinea sp. (assembly GCA_964459115.1). Taxonomy (GTDB): domain Bacteria; phylum Chloroflexota; class Anaerolineae; order Anaerolineales; family Anaerolineaceae; genus Flexilinea. Next base: position 1,704 of record CAYWKZ010000039.1, read on the forward strand.
CCTTTGAACGAACGTCTGTTTCTTATGTCTGACGTTCTATGTCTTTAATCATACATGAAATAAGGAATGGTGATCCCTTTCTAATCTGATTCTAATAGATTTTATGGATGTTTTCAGTGGAAAATAGGCTCGGTCAGGACGGAAAAAGTCACTCTTGACCGGATATCGCGATTGACCGGACTGACGGCAAAGGAGCAGTTCCCTTCCGGACAGGCAATACGAAAGGGTTTCCCTCCATCGAAACTCGCAAATTCAGTGATCAAAGTCCCGTCATTTTGGGGATGGAGAGTGACCAGGGAAAAACGCTGGAGAACAGAAGCGCTGATGCGGGAAAAACCTTCAGCCTGCCAACCGCTGTCGTCGCTTTCTGTATTATCGGCAAACCCGATGGCGTCAATGCGAAAATTGTCCAGCAACAGGCCGTCACCCAGGCCGGCGGTATCTGTCAGGTAAACAAACGTGATCTTAACCTGTTTTCCGGCCCACGGGCTGAGGTCGATGGACTCATGAACCGTTCCGGAAGAACGCCCGGTCGTACCGCTCCCCCGGTTCTGCCCTGCGGGATCGGCAGCGGTCATGGTAGAAGGTGAAAGCCGGGTGACCCCGCCCTGCGCATCTGTCAGCAGCAGATAGTAATAGTCATACCCGTCCTCAATGGAATAGGTAATGTCATATTCAAAACTGATCGGGGCAGAAGTATCGTTCAAGTCAAAAGACCGGCTCAGCAGTGACATGGAGTTATTGACAGCGCCGCTCCACCAGGCGCTGTTCCCTCCCGGAATATTCAGCGAGGTGACCGGACTTTCCGAGGCACCTTCCACAGTGATACGGAAAGGCCCTTCGCAGCTGCTGCTGTACATGCGGAGACCATACTGTGCGGTCTCATGCAATTCAGAAATGCCGCAGGAGAGATGCCTGATATCCCGATAGATGCCTTCCTGCGGGAAGACATAAGAGCGATACCCCCATTCCCGAATGGGACGCTGAAGCAGCTGAGCAAGCAGGGCTGCTGACCATTGCTGAAAAACATCATCGGCAGTGAAGGAAAGACCGCTGTGCTGCAAAGCCTGATCCAAACCGTTCAAACCATTTTCGGGCGCTTTCACCAGCTCACGGATGAGATCCGCACCAAAGCGGTCATAAAGGTACATGCTGAAGAGAAACGAAGAACCGTAATAAGGAGCGTTTGTCCCGCTTTCGGGCCACCAGATCAGGGATCGTCCCGTATCGTTTAAAAAGGAGCGGATAAAACTGTCTTTGATGTCCTGCAGTGCGATATATTCCGCCAGACCGGAAAGTCCTTCATTGATAAAGCTCAGTTCGTTCGGGTCACAGCGATGATGAACCATGTGCTGGAATTCATGGGAAAGCGTGTTGATCACGGCATAAGCACCCCGCTCCGGCAGACGGGTGTTGAGAAACAGCAGTTCCATCCCGTTGGATGTTTTGCTGATGCGTGGGTCCGCACTGTTTTCCGCTGAAAAATATCCGTTATATGCTTCACTGATGAGGTCTGTAAAGACGACATGAAAACGCGGATCATTGTCGATGCCCGGATTGGCTTCTTCTCCGAAGGTTTTCCGCAGCAAAGGGAGCGTTTGGGCATCGAAGTGGAAAAGCTGATCCCGTAAGTCGTCGGAGATCATGACCTGTGATCGGATATCCAACCAGAAAACAATGTTGTCTGTGATCTGAAAAACCCGGGCCGTGCAGACATTCATGATTCCTGTGGTGACGTCCAGCACGTTGAACTCCCGCTCCATGCCGATTTCCCAGACCGGTGCCGGTGAGAGATCGGGAAAAGGGGCTGCGCTGAGGTCGCCGAAGGTCAGCGCCACTTCAACGCTGTCATTTGGCCGGGGATCCGATGCGAGGACAGGGAGGGGCATAAAAATGTTTAGAACGAATAGCAATACGGATAACAGGGAACAGGGAATAGGGGATAGGGAATAGTGAGTAGGGGATAGGGAATAGGGGGCAGGGGAAAATATTGATCGCTTCATTTCTTATTTCTTATTTCTCCCCGGCGCTTGCCGAGATCCCTGTACTGAACCAAAGATACGGCAGGGCAAAGGTATCCAGGCTGAAGCCTTCGAGTAGAAACGCCAGCAGCGTGAAGCAGCCCATCCAGGCGGCTGTGGAGCGGAGCGAATCGGAAACGTTCAGGCACAGCATGTTTCCGAGCAGAGAGCGCAGATACCAGATGAAAAAACAACTGAAACCCAGGATCCCCCCTTCGGCAAGGATCCGTATCCAAAGGCTTTTGATGTTGAGCAGTGTGTTGGAACGATAAAGCAGGTCACGCACCTCCACGAGCCGGTAAGCGTACTCATTCAGTGACTTCGGCAGATAGTAGCCGGCATGTCCCAGACCGACACCGACAAGAGGATGTTCATTGAAAACTGTGATTCCCCCGTCCCAATAGACAAAGCGGGCGGCAAGGCTGAGCTTTTCTGCCAGATAGAAAACCGGGTCGGACCGTCCTTTCAGGTCTATGCTGAAGAGTCCTGCCATACGGAAATCCAGCCTGACCAGCAGCCGCAGAATCCCGTAAGCGGCAGCAGCCAGAAGGAGAATGATCGTGAGCACGGCAATTAGCGAAATCAGTGCCTGTTTTTCACGGGGAAAATTCTCGGTAAACTTCCCGATGAGCCTTTTGAGAAAAACCAGCAGCGCAAAGCCCACGGTGATCAGAAATGCCGCCAGTCCCACGCGGGAAAGAGTCAAAAACAGAACCAGCATCCCGACTGGAAAAAGTGCTCGCTCGACAGTCAGAAATTTCAGCCGGAAGCGGAAGGCGCTGTAACCGGTGAGTGATGCCGCAAACCAGAAAGGCAGATAAAGCAGATTGAGCTGATGTGCCAGCCAGGAAGGCTCCAATGTGAAACCGACAAAGCGCTGACGATAAAGGGACCCGATGGAAAGCGTGAACTGGACCTGCTGCATCCAGGCCGGATAGTGGTTGTCTTTATACCAGAAGAAAGCCTGAAGCAGTGTCCAGCCGCATACGATAGCTCCGCTGATGCTCAGCAGCTGAAAGGTGCCGCGGAGTTTCTCCGCTTTTCTGTGCCGCAGGACAGAGACCAGATAATAACTGAAACCGACGAACAGGGTCAAGACAGCCATGATAGAACTGCGCAGCGGGTCGTTGCCTTTATATTCGGGAATAAAATAAAAAAAGGAAAGCACCGTCGTGATCAGCAGCACCAGGACAGTCAGGATCAGCGGGAGTGCCTGTCCTGGAAATGTTTCGCGCTGTATCAAAAAAGGGATGAGCAATGCAGCCAGCAGAAAAGGGAGAAGCAGGGCGGAAGGCGCCGCGACCACATCTGAATGAACCAGACGAACGATCAACGGAACTGAAGTCAATGGCAGGATCAGGACAAACAGTGCCCACAGGACGTCCCAAACTCTCCATCCGGAAATACGAAGGAAAAACTGCTTCATCCCGGGTTATCTTTCCCCGGGAGCCAAACAATGGCAAAAGCTGCCAGCAAACCGATCAGAGCTCCGATCAGTACATCTGCAGCGGCGCCGCGTGAAGCGGGACGGATCTGCAGTTGATCCGGATTCTTTGGCCCGATGCGGATAGAAGAAGAGATTCCGCCTGCCTGACGCTGTTCCTCGCTAAGCCTGATGCTGAGTCTTTCGATAGTTTCGAGCGTATCTTCCGTTGTGACCGGACATCCGGAACTCATGACAGCTGTGTTGCTGTCCTGAATGCAGCGGGAAAGCCCTTCGATCTCATTTTGCAGTGACTCAGCCCGGATGGCATGATCCAACGCATTTCGCAGTTCACTGTGAGCGATATCCAGCCACGCGGCCGCGGCAGCGCCGATTTCTTTCGGATCTTTTCCCGTGATCTTCAAGCTCCAGGTTTGGTTGGTGCGGGTAGTGGCGGTGTGAGCAAAGAACGTGGGATAGTCAGCCTCGGAGGTGTGTTCCCAGACTGCCTTCATCACACGGTCAGAGTGGATCATATCTTCTGTGATGCCCAGCAGCCGGTCCTGTTCCAGATCGTCCAGTTTGCCGGTCCGGTTATAGTCGATGCTGACGCTGAGCGTGGTAATGGCTGTAAAATGCTGAGGCAGGAACATCCAGAGCAGCCATCCAAGGAGCGCTCCGGCCAGCATCATCAAAGCAGCTCGCGGCCAGTTTTTGACAAAAGATTCGATCTGTTTCATGCTTACAGTATAACATAGATGAGGAAAAGCTGAGATGTGAAAGGCAGAAAAAAAGAGAACGGGAACACCGCTCTCTTTGTCTTTTTTTTCGGATTTTATCGATTCTAATAACCACTCCGGCTCATGACGAACAGGATGTACATTCCGCCGAAATAAAGGATGGTCATGATGAGGGAATCCACATCCATGATCTTGCCGATGCGTTTGAACTTCACGATGTTCCCCAGCAAACCGAAAGCGGTCATCAAAACACCCAGCATACCGACCACGATGAAGGAGTTGTCCACTGTGGAAAGGAAACGCCCTTTGGTGTAAAAAAGGTCGGCGATACCGATGCCGAACATGTTGAACATGTTGGAACCGAAAAGGTTGCCCAGAGCCATGTCCGCGGCGCCGATGGAGATGGCGGAAATGGAGGTGACCATTTCCGGCAGGGAAGTGACCAGTGCAACCAGGGAGGAACCAACAAAGCTGGTACCCAATCCTGTGATCTCTGAGATCTGTTCCGCGGCCCGGACCATGAAAGGACAAACAAGACCGAGAACAACAGCAGCGGCCGCGAAGCCGATCAGACCGACCTTCAGGCTCGGGATCTCAGCCAATTCTTCCTCAGTCATCTCTGTGGAAACTGTGTCCTGTTCACTCTGCTGGATCATGTAGATTGCCAGAACATAGAAGATCATGATGATGATGGAGTCAATCCCGACCCATCCGATGTTGAAGTTTATTTCGCTCAGGATCGGGTTGGCGACCAGAAAGAAAATAACCAGCGTGCAGATGAAAACTGCAAAACCGCCGGAGACCAGATGGCGCCCCTGAGAAGTGCGCAGGATACGCTGATCCCGGCCAAGAACATCCAGGATCGCCAGAATAAACATATTGAATGCACTGGAACCGAAAAAGTTGCCCGCGGAAAGCTCCGGTGATCCCATGTTGATGGAATTAATGGAAGTCAGAAGTTCCGGCAGGGATGTCGCACCGGCCAGGAGCAAAACGCCGATAAACATTCCGCCGAGTTTGGTACGGGCCGCAATAACATCGCCATATTTGGCTAACTGCATTGCTGCTGCGACGATCAGTGCTGCTGCGACGACAAAAGTAACCCAGACCCAGCCGCCTGTGGTTGCTGCGATTTGTATTTGTTCAAACATGATATTTAGTTTTTGCCTGTAAAAATCTTACTTGTTATAGTTTTTGTGAATTCCCCTGATCTCAGTTACCGGCCAATAGGTAAAGATCCCTGTGTTCGGTTGGGAAAGATCACCGATCAGGCGTTCTGTCTCATTGAGGCAGGCCTTGACGACTTCTTCTTTTTCAACTAACGCCATCAGCGTTTTGCTGTTTTCGTCGGAATTTGCGGTGGTGAATGCAAACCGTCCGGGTATACGTTTTCGAACCCGGTACGCGCCGATACTTTCCAGGATGGTGACACCCTGAACACCGACATTTTTCCAGCCGTCAAGAATCATATCAAGTTTTTTTGAGTCGTTGAGAACAAACATAATGATATACATGGCTGTAAAACCTCCTGTCATATTTTGCCATGAATTTCGAAAAAAACTTTCCGGTCATGACATTTATCACATTCTATTATAACCGCTTATTTCCGGGTTTGAAGATCTAAGAAAGCACTGATTAATACCGATTTCACGTCAAACGAGTCAATGCAACCTGTTCTGTTGACTCAAATCTGAGTCAACGAAAACAGGTCACTCTTGACTCAGAACGAATAAATCAGCGTTTTCCTAATATCAGGGGTTAGGGGCTAGGGGTTAGACATTAGGTATTAGGTTTTAGGTGTGAATCCTGACACCTGAAACCTGACACCTGACACCTGTCCCCCTGTTTTTTAAGGTACAATAGAGAGCATGGCTAATAAAACTTATGAAAACTGGCTGGAGATCGATCTCCAGGCTATTGAAAACAATTTGAAACAGATCCGGACGATTTCCGGACTTCCGGTGGCGGCTGTACTGAAGGCTGATGCCTATGGACATGGTGTGCTGCCGGTTTCCCGGGCAGCTGTTAAAGCCGGTGCAGTGTTCCTGGCCGTTGCTCGTTTTACCGAAGCGCGGGAATTGCGCAATGCCGGATTTACGGAACCGATTCTGGTGCTGGGAATGATCCCACCGGAAAATGTCATCGAAGCTTCGATCCTGAAGGTTCGCGGCATCCTGTTCAACCTGGAGCAAATCGCGCTCTACGAAAAGATCCTGCGCGGAACGGGTCACATGCTGAGTGTTCATGTCAAGATCGATAGTGGCATGGGTCGTCTGGGCTTCCCCGCTGAAGAGGGGCTGCAGCTGCTTCAGGCAGTGAAAGATTCAAGTTATCTGGAAGCCGAAGGGCTCTGTACTCATCTGGCACGGGCTGATGAACCTGGCGCGGAGACCACTGACTGGCAGCTGGATCGTTTTGATCGGCTGCTGACGGAAGCGGAGGCCAATGGACTGCGTCCGAAGCTGGTTCACACCGGCAACTCTGCCGGAGCGCTTTTCCATTCCCGCTGCGGGAAATATGACATGGTCCGGGCGGGAGAAGCCATGTACGGCATGCATCCCTCTCCGGAAGCGCTGCTGCCGGGGAGTTTTCGCCATGCGCTGACCTGGAAAGCCGGTATCACTTCAGTTAAACTCATCCCCGGCGGTTCCGGTATCAGCTACGGGCATCGCTATACGACTCACGGTGATTTTCAGCGGGTCGGGGTGATTCCGGTAGGTTATGCGGATGGATACCGCCGTGTACCCGGCAACAAGGTTCTGGTTCACGGGGCCCGGGTTCCGGTGATCGGCAATGTCTGTATGGACCAATGCATGATCGACCTGAACGACATCCCGGATGTGAACATCGGGGATGAGGCAGTGCTGATCGGTCAGCAGGGAGATCAGTCCATCACGGTCGAAGAAGTCGCGGAATCCTGGGGTACCATCAATTATGAGGTCACCTGCGGCATTGCTCACCGCGTGAACCGTTTTTATTCCTGAGGCTCATCTGTGACAAAAACTGCCCCCGCATCCCAATACCGCTGGATCCCTTACCCCGCGCTTTCGTCCGGAGAGCTGAACGAACTCGCCGCTTACCCGCGTATCCTGCAAAAGCTACTGTATGTGCGCGGTGTTTCTACGCGCCGGGAAGCGGAGGTTTTCCTGACCCGGAACGGCAGCCTCTACAATCCGCTTGACCGGGAAAGAGGGATGAAAAACATGCCGAAAGCTGTGCAGATGATCTGGAATGCGGTAGACCGTGGAGAGCGGATCGCGGTCTATGGAGATTATGACGTGGATGGTATCACCGCCAGCACGATTCTGGTTCAGCTGCTGCGGAAGATCGGTGCAGCAGATGTTATCAGTTATATTCCCGACCGTTTTGAAGAAGGCTATGGATTGAACAAAGACGCTCTGAAAACGCTTTCCAATGCCGGGATCCAACTGGTCATCACCGTTGACTGCGGGATACGTTCCAACGAAGAGGCGGACTGCGCCCGGGAACTGGGACTGAAGTTGATCATCTCTGACCATCATGAGCCGGGAGAGGTCATTCCCGGGGCGGATGCGGTGATCTGTGCCAAGCAGCCCGGAGATAATTACCCGGAGAAAAACCTTGCCGGGGTCGGAGTTGCCTATAAGATTGCGGAAGCGGTCCTGCAAACCCGTCCGCAGGTCGGATTCGAGGCCCGGGACTGGGCTGATATCGCCGCCATCGGCACGGTGGCAGATATTGTCCCGATGAGTGAAGAAAATCGGGCTCTGGTCAAAGATGGGCTTCGCCGTCTCCGAAACCAGCCCCGTTATGCGATCCAGGCTCTGGCAGAGGTGGGAGGTTTCCACACCGCAGAGATAAACACCCAGACCATCGGTTTTGGTATTGCTCCGCGTCTGAACGCTCCCGGGAGGCTGGACAAAGCCAGCCTGTCTTTCGAGCTGATGATGAGTGAGCGGCTCTCTGATGCCCGGACGCTGGCCGAAGAGATCGACCTGAAAAACACCGAGCGCAAAAACCTGACAGCCATGATTCAGAAAAAAGCGGATGAAAGCATCTCAAAGGAAAAGATTCCGGCAGTTATCTGTTTCCGGGACAAAGATTTCAATATGGGCATTGTCGGGCTGGGCGCGGCACGGCTGTCGGAGGCGTACTATCGCCCGGCCATCATCGGGGCTCAGGGAGAGATCGATACCCGTGCATCCTGCCGTTCAATTGATGAGTTCAGCATGATCGAAGCGCTGGACACGATCAACGAAAAATATCCCGGACTGTTGAAAAAATATGGCGGCCACCGGAAGGCTGCCGGCCTGACGGTCGAAAACGGAAATTGGGATGAGTTTGTGACACACATTAATGAATATGCCGAAGAGAAACTGGCAGGAATGAAGCTGGTGCCTACGAAACACTATGACATGGAGTTGACGCCTGCCTATGCCGATTTGGACCTGGTAGACCTGTTGGAACAGCTGGAGCCGCTGGGTGAAGGCAACCCGGAACCGCTCTTTGTGTTCCGGAACCTGAAGATCCAGCATGCCCGGCGCATCGGAAAGGATCAGAACCATCTCAAGGTGGTGTTTGCCGGTGATGACGGACGGATGATCGACGGGGTGGGTTTCGGACAGTCAGAGTGGTGTGACTGGTTCAAAGATCATGATCGGGTGGATGTACTCTGTCGGTTGGAGAAGAACACCTATCGGGACGAAACCAAGCTCCAGCTTCGGATCGTCGATCTGCGTGAACCGGAAAATTTTGATAATTTCCGTATTTCGTAGTGTGTTCGTAGTATGATTAAATTATTATAGATAACTCGTGCATGAAACGGAGGGCATATGGCACGATTCAGCCCGAAAAGCTTCATTTTTTTATTTCTGGCAGCTCTGCTTCCTCTGACCGGTGCGGTTTGGGTCGTTTCGGCACAGAATATTGAGGAAGCATATGTAGAAAATGACTGGAATTATGTGGAAGGCTCCATGGATATCAGCGGCGGGATCCCGGTCAATGCCATAGGAGTGCTCGAAAGCATTCTGATTAGCGGAAAATTGCGCGTAGCTACAGAACCCTATTTCCCTCCGCAGGAGTTCATCGATCCGACGAAAAGCGGACAGGAAGCCTTCGTGGGACCTGATATGGAGCTGGCCCGGCTCATTGCCAAACGCATGGGGGTTACACTGGAAATTGTCCCGATGGATTTTTCCGAGGTTCTTACTTCTGTTACGGAAGGTCAGTGTGACCTGGCGATTTCCGCTCTTGCCTATATGCCGTCCCGGGCTATGACAGTGGAGTTATCTAAAGGATATTTTTTTTCCGATGAAGATTCCGGAAACGGAGTGCTGATCCGTACGAAAGATCAGGATATTTACCACAGAGTGGAAGATTTTTCCATGGCGGTGATTGGTGCGCAGAGCGCCTCGCTGCAGGAATATATCGCTGCAGAGAATATTTTGAATTACAAAGAGTTTATCCGGCTGAATTCGACACAGGATGTTTATGAGGCGCTGAGATCCGGAAAAGTGGACTGTGCTGTGGTGGATGTCAAAACAGCTGAGACCTATATCGCAAATGAATCCGATGGTTCGGTCATGTTGGTTCCCGATATCCGTTTTTCATTGGATGAGCATTTCAAAGGGGACCGGATCGCTGCGAAAAAAGGTCAGATCCAGCTGCTTTATTTTGTCAATGCCGTGATTGACGAAGTGGTGGAGTCCGGACAGTATATGGAATGGTATCGTGAGGCAGATGAGTTCGCTCAGAGTCTCGGTTTGCAGTGAGGTGTTATGAAAAAATGGAAGCTGCCGGAATTTTGTTTGCTCATCCTTTTCTGTATAGCGCTGAACTATGGCGGGAGCCAGATAACACTCAGATGGGAGCTTCCCTTGTGGTTGGATTCTCTCGGTACGATGCTCAGCGCTTATATTGCCGGACCGGTCGTTGGGTCGATAGTTGGGGTGACCGGTAACCTGATATCTGCGATTGTAAGCGGTGATTATCCCTACTATGCATTGACCTCAGTTGCATTAGCGGTGATTCTTGGATACTGTGCCCGAAAAAAAATGCTGAAAACCTGGATCGGCGCCATGGCTGTCAGTGTGTTCATTTCCCTTGCGTCTGTGGTGATTTCCGTGCCGCTGAATATCATTCTTTATGGAGGCAGAACCGGGAACATCTGGGGCGACGGTGTGATCGACCTTTTGACGGAGATCGGGTCACCGCTGATCATTGCAGAAATTGCCGGACAGTTTTACCTCGATTTTGTGGATAAGATTTTTTGTATGTTCCTGCTGTTCCTGCTGATCAAAACGGTTCAGAAATATTATGGAAAAAAGGGAGAAACAGGTGCGGAAAATATGGTCGGGATCATTCCGTTTTTACTCCTTTTTTCTCTGTCAGGTTTGCAGTCTGTTGAGGCACAGATGGAAATTCCGCAGGGCGGGATGAATTACAGCAATTTTGTCCAGACTGTTTACAGCTCGGAAAACGGTCTGCCCTGCGGTGAAGCTAATGACATCGAACAGACCAACGACGGCATTTTGTGGATCGGTACCTACGCCGGTCTTTACCGATATAACGGCAGTGAATTCCGCTGGATGGATGATTATGACTCTGTCCGCAACGTGAACTGCCTTTATGTTGATGCTGAAGGGAGACTGTGGATCGGGACCAATGATAACGGCCTGACAATCGTGATCAATGAAAAAATCAGCAGTGTAATCGATCGCTCTATGGGTCTGCCGACTGACTCAGTCCGCTCTATCATCCAGGGTGCGGACGGTTATTATTACATCGGAACAACCGGCAGCCTGCAGGTGCTTTCCCTGAACAACGGTTATAAAGTTGTCAACACGCTTTGGGAAGTAAGTTATGCCGACAGAATCGCGGCAGATGCGGAGGGAAATGTCGCCGCTGTGACAAACAACGGACGGCTGTTCCTCATGAGAGGCGGTAAGATCCTCAGCTCCCGTCAGATGGTGAACGGCAATGAAATTTTCCGTGCCTGCACCTTTGCTCCCAACGGAAAACTGCTGGCGGGCACTTCACTGGGAAAAATTATTATTTTCGATATATCCGATGGGCACTTTCAGGAACAGGGAATTTTGGAAACCGGAACGCTCAAAAATCTGAAAGATCTGAATTATCTGGATAACGGTGACCTGTTTGTCTCAGCGGACAATGGTATCGGATATTTTGACATCAACGGAACTTTTCGTGTGATCAACACCAATGAATTCAAAAACTCCATCGACAACATGCTGGTCGACTATCAGGGGAACCTTTGGTTTTCCTCTTCCCGTCTTGGCTTGCTGCGGCTGGCGCCTTCCTCCTTTCTGGATATATATTCAACCATGGGGCTTGAACAGCGGGTTGTGAACGCGGTAACCTTTTGGAAGGATCAATATTATTTTGGAACGGACAACGGGCTTGATATTGTCAGTGAGGACCTCAGCACACAGATCCATAACCAACTGACCGAACAGCTGAAAAATGTCCGTATCCGCTGCATGCTGGTAGATTCAAAAAACAGTCTTTGGATCTGCACCTATGGAGGCGGTCTGCTGGAAATCGAAGCGGATGGAACGCAGCATGTTTACAGTTCTAATGATGTCATCTTCGGGAACCGTGCCCGGGTGGTCTATGAACTTTCGGATGGTACGATTCTGGCCGGCAGCGACGTTGGGATCAGTTTTATCCGGAATCACCAGATCGATGAAACCCTGAACAGCGCTAACAGCGCTGTCAACACGATGATCCTCACAGCTACGGAGCTTCCTGACGGACGCATTCTGGTGGGTACCAATGGGAGCGGCTTGGCCGTTCTCGATGGGCATGTGGTCACCAGGGTTATGACACGGGCAGATGGGCTGAGTTCCGAGGTCATTCTGCGTACTGTTTATGATGAAAAAGGGAAGGGTGTTTTTATTATCACCAGCAACGGGATGTGTTACATGACCCTGGACGGGACAATCCGCATCCTCAATAATTTCCCTTACTATAACAATTACAATGTATATCTCAATGAAACAAGCGACCGTCTGTTTGTGATGAGCAGCGCGGGCATTTATGTGGCGGCGCGCGAAGATGTCGTTTCAGATCAGGAAGACTACCAATATGAACTGCTGGATGCGCGGCGCGGGCTGGACAGTTCTTTGGTGGCCAATTCATGGAATTACAGCAATGATAACGGTGAAATCTACCTGCCGACCGATTCCGGGGTCTACATGCTGAACACCAATGCTTATACAGACGCTGCCCATGTCTATCGCATGTCTGTGGCTTCCGTCAGCCTAAATAATGAGGAAGGGACGATCGACCGTAATAAGACGATCATGGTTCCGCGCAACACGACCCGGCTGGAAATTGTTCCAGAGATCATCAACTATTCCGTGCAGGTCCCTTATGTGGGTTTTTATCTGGAAGGGTTTGATGATGACTGGAGCATGATGACACTGGATGCGCTGCGTCCGGCTGTTTATACGAATCTGTCGGCGGGTGAATATGTTTTCCATCTGGGTGTTTTTGACAACAATCATCAGTCGCTCGTGAATCAGCGAACTTATGATGTCATAAAAACCAAAGAAATCTACGACAATTCCTGGTTTACGATCTATATGGTGCTTGTTCCGCTGGTGGCAGCGGTCTGGTTCACCACGTATATTGTCCGCAATCATAATGAGCGTGTGATGGCGATCCAGCGGGCTCAGCTGGCGCTTTCCCAGCAACAGGTTGAGATGAGCAACAACACCATCATCGCGATTGCGAAAGCGGTGGATGCCAAAGACGCACGTACGAGCCAGCATTCCTGGCGTGTTTCCGAATATTCGGTGATGATTGCGAAAGCGATGGGAATGAACGAGGAAGATATTGAAAACCTGCGCCGGGCAGCCCTGGTGCATGATATCGGCAAGATCGGCATCGCGGATGCCATCCTGAACAAGGATTCCCGTTTGACGGATGAAGAATATACCATCATGAAATCCCATACCACTCGTGGTGCGGAGATCCTGCATGATCTGACTTTCATCCCGCATGTGCTGGACGGTGCGCTCTACCATCATGAGCGCATAGACGGCAAAGGCTATCCGCAGGGTCTGAAGGGAGATGAGATCCCGCTCTTTGCTCGTATCATCGGTGTGGCGGATGCGTTTGATGCCATGACTGCAAACCGTGTGTACCGTAAGCAGATGGATTTCGGGTATGTGCTGGGTGAGATGGAACGGGGCAGAGGGACGCAGTTTGATCCTGAAATAGATGACATTCTGCTCCGGCTGCTGAAAGACGGTACCATTGACCTGAAGAAACTTTATCCGTCCCTGGCAGACACACCGGAGGAAAAGGCGGATGAAGGAGGTGCGGCATGAAGCGTTATTATCTGGCGACGTTTATCATCTGTTTCGCAGTTCTGACTGCATTCAGCTTTATCTACAACATCTGGGAGGAGAAAGTCACACTTGACCTGGTTCGTGTCGGTTTTCTTTCCGAAAACGATGAGATGACGGTCAACACCAACAATTTTTTTCAATCCCGGAACATTCTCGAGAAGGAATTCCAGGGTCATGTCGAGATATTCACGAAAGCAAATGTAGGTAATGATCAGACGGAAGAAGCGTTGATGGAGCTGGTTCGCAGCGGCTGCAACATCATTTTCGCCAACACACGTTCCAATGCGGTACGGGTAGTTGCCAGGAACAATCCGAATGTTCAGTTTTGCCAAATCTCCAATGCCGTGGCAGTGAATTCAAAAGGAGGAGATAATTTTCATACCTTTAACGCCAGAAGTTTTGAGGCTCATTATGCCGGCGGTGTTGTCGCCGGGTTGAAGCTGCGGGATCTGATCGATTCCGGAGAGATCACCGCGGATGAAGCTTTGGTCGGTTACGTAGGTTCTTATCAGACGGCAGAAGTCATTTCCGGGTTTACATCTTTCTTCCTGGGTGTCCACTCTGTTGCCCCGGAAGCGGTAATGCGTGTACGCTATGCTCAGGCTTTGAGTAATTTTCTCGTGGAGAAAAACATCACCAGGGAACTGATCGATTCAGGTTGTGTGATTATCGCTCAGAACAGCGGCACTACCGGACCGGCCTCAGCCTGCCAGGAGGCCGCTGCAAAAAAGACGGTTTTTCATGTCGGACTGAATCAGAACATGATCGACATTGCTCCATCAGTTTCTCTGGTCAGTCCGAGGGTCAACTGGGATCCTTACATCACCGGGGCTGTGCGGGCAGTGATGAACAACAAGCCAATCGAAGAAGTTGTCAGCGGTAATATGAACGGAAATGATGTCTGGGCAGGATTCGATCAGGGGTGGCTGGAAATGCTGGAACTCAATGAAAATGTGGTTTCCGAAGGTGCCGGAGCGGAGATGAATCGGGTGATCGAGGCAATCAAAAAAGGACAGATTGAAGTCTTTAAGGGCAGCTTTATCGGTGAAAATCCGGATGATTCGCGAATCGTCACAGATCTGAAATGGGGGTATCCGGAGAACAGATCTTCTTCCAAACCGAATTTTCACTATCTCCTGCGGGATCTGATCACGGTTGAGAATCAGAATTAGTGGTAGTGGTCCGTTACCGGCAGCAAGTTACTGTTTGTCAGCTATTGGTTAACGGTAGTTGAATATTGAAAGATGAGAGGAACAAAAAACGTTGGAAGCGAAACCGATTTTATGGATCGTAATACCTTGTTATAACGAAGAACAGGTGCTGCCGATGACAGCGCCTCTGTTTTTGAAAAAGCTCTATGACCTGAGCGATGCGGGAAAGATCAGTCCTAACAGCCGTATTCTGTTTGTCAATGACGGGTCTAAAGACAAAACCTGGCAGATCATCACAGACCTGGCGAAAACCGATGAACACTATCTCGGCATCTGTCAGAGTCGGAATCGGGGACATCAGGCCGCGGTATTGGCAGGGCTGATGGAAGCAAAAGATAAGTGCGACATCACGATTTCCATTGATTGCGACGGGCAGGATGACATCAATGCCATGGATGCCATGGTTGATGAATATCTGAACGGCTGTGAGATCGTATATGGTGTGCGATCAAAACGCGTGACTGACACCTGGTTCAAGCGGACCACGGCCGAGGGTTTTTATAAGGTCATGAATGCATTGGGTGCGGAGGTGGTCTTCAATCATGCGGACTACCGCCTGGTGAGCTCACTGGTACTGCAGCACTTTGCAGACTACGAAGAGGTGAACATCTTCCTGCGCGGCATGTTCCCGCTGGTTGGCTTCAAGAGCACCTCTGTGTATTATGAACGGGCGGAACGAATGGCCGGAGAAAGCCATTACCCGCTGCGGAAAATGCTGGGATTGGCTTTTGACGGCATCACCAGCCTTTCGATCAAGCCGGTATCCATGATCACAGGAATTGGGCTGTTGTTCAGCTGCATCGGTATATTGACCGCTGTCTGGGCTGTGATCCGGGCGATCATGGGGCACACCGTGGTCGGGTGGACCTCCACCGTCTGCATTATCTGTCTGTTGGGCGGGATCCAACTCGTCAGTCTGGGTGTGATTGGTCAGTATGTAGGAAAGACTTATCTGGAGTCCAAACGCCGTCCCCGTTACATTATCAGTGAGCGAACCTGGGAACCGACCCAACGGCATTGGATCGAAGAAGAATAATTCACCTTTATTGTGCGGCTGCAGCCCGATCCGCGAGGTCTGATTCGGGTTTCATGATCAGACTGAAGAAGAATTTTTTCTGATCTTCATTGATAATGACACGCACCGGTTTTATCTGATTGGCAGAAGCTCCTTTGAAGATCATCAGGTCGCGATAAAGTCTCATTGTCTGCGGTTGGAGCCAGTGCGCAGCCGGTGGCGGAACAAGTCCTTCATCTACGTAATGTGCATAGTCTTCGTTCAGACGACGCATATGTTTCATGAGTGTTTCCGCAAGCTGTTGTTCACTGATCCCGACATCCTCTTTCATCGGTTCGACAAGAAAAACATAGGTCAGATTGTCTGTGTCCGGATAGAAGCTGTAATCGGAAAGTTCCAGACCGAGTTCCTGCATGGCGCCTTCAACGGCCATCTGGATCGCCTTTTCCGTGGTCTTTTCGGAGACCATGTTGATGGTGCGGTTGACCCGGTACATGAAGCGGATCGTGGGTGTATTCCCGCGGAAACCGGTCACTTCGACTGCATCACTGGTTCGATAGCGATACAGGCCGCATAGATTGGTGACGATGAGTTCATAGATTTTGCCTGGCTCGACCTCTGCCATGGTCACACAGCGGGTAAAGTCGTTCCCGGCCTCGATCGGCAAAAATTCAAAGAATGCGCTGTCCGGGGCCATGACGCTGTCTTCAACGTCGATCCCTCCCGGTACAGACCAAAGCCCTTCTGAGGCATTGACACCGGAATAGATGTTTTTCAGGCAGCCTCCGGAATAGTTTTCTTTGATGATCTGATCGTAAACGGAAAAGCCATCTTTTCCCGCGCCGGTGAGATAGATCATCTTCGGCCATACTTTGGGGATGAAGCAGAAATTTGACCCGTTTTTGAAAATTTCCCGCAGCTCTGCTGCCCGTTCAGGCATGGGTTCGATTTTTGAAAGCAAAGAGGCTCTGGTCTCATCGGTGAGGCTGATGTCCGGATGAATGGTTCCCTTTTCGATGTCATCGATCAGCAGTTCATAATTGTCAGCAATATATTTCAGATAGCTCAGCACGAGGCTGTAAAATCCGCTCACAATGCCGGTGATGCCGCGGTCCATCAGCGCAAAGCGGGCGTGAATGTAACGGGTGTCGGTATTGGGAACGGGAAGGGTTGCCTCTACCGGGGAAGTGTAAAGCATTTCCAGCGCCGCGCCGATCGTGGCTTTTCCTCCCCGGACATAATTTGCCATTACTGAAGAGGCATCGCCAATCGTGATTCCGTTGGGAAGGGTACGATGCTGACCTTCGGAAGTGGAAAAAGCCCTGCCTTCCCTCCAGGCCGGATCAAGAGATACAGCTTTCAAGCCGTCTTTGTAAAGTTTGTCATATTTGAGAAAAACACCGGTCTGTTCCTGTGTCATCGGTATGTGCTTCGGCTCCCCGGATGTGGCTGAAGTCAGGTTAAAGTGATTGCAAGCATAGGCTGTGAGAATGTTCTTCTCCCCGTCTTCCATGCGCCGGATGAGGGGCTGGATATCTTCATATGTGATCACAGGAACTTTTTGCTGATATGCTTCAATAGATTTGATATCCGCGAATCCGTATCGTTTCCCATATTCAGTGTCTTTATTGTCATCCAGAATTTTCATCAGCAGGGCGGTGTTGGTTTCCGGCCCGTGATCAAACTCCCGGAGGATTTGTTCATAAGCGGCTTTTCCATCTTCCGCATTTTTTAAATTTGCCTGATAGACTGCGTTTTTATCAATCATTTTACCTTGTTACCCGTTCCGGAATACAAATATTTTATCTGTGTCCGTCAAAAAAATAATGTCCATCGCCTTTTATGAGCAGACCGTCTTCGATGGCGATTGAACCGATCCAATTGCCGGCCGCGTCAACGAAATCGTAATCATTGTATCCGCCGGTCGAGACGATACAGTCAGCTTTCCCGGTCACGATCCCGTTCTGTATCAGCGTGATCAGGTTTGCTTTGTCTTCTGCTGTCAGTTCCAGCGGAATGGGCCCCGCTTCACAGTCGGACAGGAATCCTTTGATTTCCGCGTTCATGATCGTATTGACATCCAGTTTCAGAAACTCTGCCAGCGGAACCGGAGTGAACCCCTGCGGACCCATCCCGAGCGAGTCATAGGCATAAGTGGTTACTTCCGGAAAGAGCATACGAAGCGCCCTGTAAAGCGCCTGCGCGGTCGGATCGGTGTTTTCAAACATGTCATCTCCGGACATCCCGAGAAGAACAAAGGCCGGTTCTCCCTCTTTTGAATAACGGACCGCATAGCTTTTTTCTGTCCCTGCGTCATCGGCAGCCGGGACAGATTTGCTGCCCTGGTCTTCCGCTCCTGAAACCATGCTTTTGAGAGCGAACAGGTCATCATGTGTCAGGGTGATTTTTTCGGCGAACTTTTCTGTTTGTGAGAGATAGTCGAGCTGCTCCTGAGGTTTGTAAGGCCATTTCAGAGTGGCGTCATTCCCGGTCAGCAGCCGTACCACACCCAGTTCATCCACACTGCCGATCTGGACACGATCTCCCCATCCCATCTGGCGATAGTATGTGTAAAGGATGATCCGCGGTGTGTCGGATTCTGCTGTTGCGTTACTGATTCCTGACAGAACCATACCGGTCAAAAGAACCAAAACAAGTGTGCAAAAGATTTTCCTCATGGAACTGCCTCCCCTGCCGAAACAGGATAAAAGAACAACGATAAAACGGAATTATTTACCGGCATTGATGAAAACCGTATCGTCTGCGGCGTGCCCGGTTTCATCATCCCAGGTCAGTTCATAGGTGCTGAGCAGGTTAAAAGTACCGCTGCCATTCGCATAGATTTCTTCTTCCGTCATGCTGTCCTCTGACTGCCAGGTCAGGAGAGAATGTTTGCCGTTTTCATAGCGGAGTTCAGCTCCGTTGCCGGTGGCTTCGGCGGTCATTTCCCAATAAGCCATCTGGTAAGCGCTGGCAGACCAGTGGATCTTAATGTCATATTTCCCTTCTTCGCTCCCTTTGTTGATCTCAATATTGCCGCGGCCGGCGATCTTTTCAGCCCAGGTGCCGAGCATGTCATCGGGGGTGTAGCCGAGCGTGTTGTGCAGAACCATTTCCCGGTAAAAGTCCTCCATGATTTCGGCGGCTTTGATGGTCTCATCCTTGAATTCGGCTCTGTACATCAATTCGTTTTTACCGTCGAACCAGACCTGTCGAATGTAGTTTTCTTTCCCGTCCAGAAGGAAGAAATCGAAGCGGAGATCAATATCCGGGAAGTTCAGCACGACATATTCTCCGTCCGGTGTTTCTGCGTCGCGTTCAGGGATAAAAACGACATCGTGGCTGAGAGGTTCGATGTAGTCGGCCGCTTTGATGCCGTTCGGCTTCTGCTCACCGTATTCCAGTGTGGTGATGGTATAATTTGTATCGTCCATGAACATCATGCGGGCAAAGGCGATATCCAGTTCCGTGTTGCCGTAGGTTTCAGCGGTGAGTCCCTTATTTTCCGCGATGAAGGTTTCACGTACGCTATACCCCCATTCATTGAGCTTGCTCCAATCTTTCAATGCTTCCGGATCGCTGTAATCTTCACGGACAAGGCGGACATCGGTGGGATGATTAAAAATATAATAACTGCCGTTAGTGTCTTTTGCGAAAATGATGTATCCCGACATCTCAGTGCAGCGGAGCTCCTTCATCCTTTCTTCGCTAACGCGGCTGATGCTGAACAGCCATCCGGCGCCTTCCCAGGTATAGCCGGCACCCTTCGCCGCTTCAATGGACTCGATCTCGGAGACGGAAAAAAGAGCGCCTCTTTCATCGTTCTCAGGCGTTTGGACAAGCAGCTTGTCAGCATATTCTTCCGGAACAGAGAGCTTCATCCCGTCGTTGGTGTAAACTGTCTGTGCAAAGCATGTGGCTGTGCAGACGAGTGTGAATACCAAAAGACAAAGTGTTACGATTTTTTTCATGAATTTCGATCCTTTCCTGATTTATAT
The DNA here is from genome assembly GCA_964459115.1 of uncultured Leptolinea sp. Taxonomy (GTDB): domain Bacteria; phylum Chloroflexota; class Anaerolineae; order Anaerolineales; family Anaerolineaceae; genus Flexilinea. The sequence goes on from CAYWKZ010000039.1 coordinate 21,468, forward strand.
TCAAAACAGAGCACACGGGGGACTGTCAAGCTGCAGCTGCGCAGCCGGTTCTGCGGGACTGTCACCTGTATTGCGTTCCCGGTTTT
>CAYWKZ010000040.1:0-3757 GCA_964459115.1 uncultured Leptolinea sp.
ATTTTAAATTCTTATCCGGAAGAAGTCTAATAAACCACCTGCAGGGTCACGTCCATGGTACAGAGAACCTCATAACCTCGGACGACACCCATGGTCATGGTATAAACCCCCGGAGTTTGGGGAACGATCGCGTCCAATCCGTATTCCAGTGTTCCGCCGGGGTTCACATCATAGGGCAGATCCTTGCGGGTCTGTTCTTTTCGTTTGAGGATGTTTTCCCCGCCGATATAGGCAATATCAAGGTCTTCTGCGCTCCACACGGTATAAGTATTGTTTCGAACGCGAAATACGATATCCGTCTCTTCTCCCGGGCTGAAGGATGCACGGTAAGCAGGTACAACGGAGAGCAGCGTGCAGGCGTTATTGACCGGTGTGACACCGGGCGCTACTGTTGCCATGTTGGCATTGGTACCGACGACGATTTTCACCCAGATGGCATTGTTTTCGGAGTTGGCAGTCCCGAAAACATTCCCGGATGGGCTGCGCAGTTTCCAATTGCTCTGATAGGTTCCGTAGGCAAAAGGCGCTGTGAGGTCAATGCTGACATCGACGGTTTCACCGGGGTTAACCGGCCCCGGCAGATTGACACCGTAATTGGTTCCCATGGCATCCCCACCGGTATAAACGAGCTGATAACCGGAATTCCAGGCGCAGCTGCCGGCATTTTGGATGCGCCAGATTTTGCGGAAGGTCTGCCCCGGACTCATGAGTGTATCATCAGGGATGGTAACATCATCAACAAATCGGATTCGCTCGCAGACTGTATTGACTTGCTGCGCATAGATCGGTGTTGCTGTGGGTACCTGATAGACCGGCGGAACCTGGACAACGGCTGCTGCGGTGGGGATGGCTGTCGGAATGTTGATGACCGGACGTGTGATCTGTCCGACTTCCTCTTCAACTGTGGAAATGATCGTCAGACCTGAATCGGCAGCGGGTGTGGATTGCTGGACCGGACGGATCAGCATTTGTGCTGAACCCTGATCTGAGGTATTTTCCTGGCTGTCAACGACCCGGGCAGTCATGGTCTGCTGAGCATACTGCTGGACCTGTTCGATGGTTAGTTCACGGTTCCCGTTTGTCATTACACCGGCACATCCGGCAAGAGAAAGCGCAATTAGTAAAAACAGATGTTTTTTCATGGATCCTCGGCCTCATTTCTTGTTTCTCATCTCTCATACAAAAAACGTTTTCAGAACAGTGAAAGTTGCGCGGCTTCTCCGCTTTCCGGGCCGGTATTGCTGTCATCTGGTTTTTCAGCCGGGATCTCAGCCGGTTTTTCTTCCGGTTCCGGTTTCGGTTCGAAGCGTTCCTTTGCCTGTTCGAGGTAACCGGGAATCAGAGAGAAATCATGCTCAATAGCAGAGCGCAGGCTCGGTTGATGAAGGGCGGCGGCAGGGTGAAACATGGGGATGATCAGCCTGTCATTCACCCAATGTCCCTGTCCGTGAATGGAACTGATGCGCTGGAGAGGAAAATAGCGTGCCATGGAAAAGCGGCCCAGCGTGACGATCACCAGGGGGTTGATGAGCTCGATCTGCCGGTTGAGATACTTTGCACAGGCAGAGAGTTCATCCGGAAGCGGGTCACGGTTTGAAGGCGGACGGCATTTCACGACATTGGTGATGAACACCTGCTGCCGTTTCACCTGAGCAATGGCAAGCAACTGGTTGAGAAAAGCTCCGGCTTGACCGACGAAAGGTCTTCCGGTGGCATTTTCATTGGCGCCGGGTCCCTCTCCGATGAAAAGGATCTTTGTACGGACGTTTCCCTCTCCGGGAACTGATTTGTCACGGGTCAGGTGCAGCATGCAGCCTCTGCATACGGATATTTCAGCCGCTAACGCGTTCATGTCGTCCAAAAGTTTGCTCATAGGGCTTTTCTCCTCATCTTCAAATAATTCGAGTAACAGTTCAAAACAGCGCTGACAATTTCATGTTCCAACCGGCTATTGATCACCGGTCATGAGTGACTCATAATCTTCCGGGTCCAGGTTCATCAGGAGAGCATCCTCGTGATTGTCCTGGTAATATTTTTTGCGGACACTTTCCGTGTGATATCCGCTGGATTCATAAAGGTGAATTGCCGGTTCATTCCCGGCACGAACCTCCAGAAAAGAAACCCTGGCTCCTCCTTCATAACAAACCCGCAGTCCGTGATTCAGGAGTGCCCGTCCGACTCCTCTGTTTCTGATTTCTGAGCGAACAGCGAAGTTAGCCAGATGCGCTTCGTCGATGATCAGCCAGAAGACGATAAATCCCAGAATTTTCCCTTCCGGGTCTACAGCCACAAACGGGCGGGATGCCTCATTGGTTTCAACCTCAAAATGGTAGGAGCGTTCCGGCCAATAAAGCACAGCGGAGCCTTTGTCTATGGCAAAAACCTCCGGTATGTCCGCGCTTTCCATCCGCCGTATCGAGAAATCCATTCTTATCCCTGACTTTTTTCAAGAATCGGATCATGCGTATGCAGGTAGATCGGGGAGAGGGAAGAGACCTGCGGATAATCACCCTTTTCAAAGATTTTCCAGGCTGCTTCTGCCAGGTATCCCGCGCGGCGCAGGCTGGCAGCCGGGGCGGACATTTTTATGTTTTTATTCTTTCGGAAAACGGAGCGCATGTCTGCATCAAACTCTCCGGTCAGGACGGTCGGTACGGTAATGTTGTCGCTGAGTGTTTCAGCCGTATATACTTCGATATTTCCGTCGCTGCACCAGCGGCTGCGCCGGACTTCATAAAAGGAAGCGGCCAGTTTTCCCCGGCCGGCCTGCAGGAATGCGCAGAGCGGCATTTCCGCAAGCGGCTGCTGATTGGCAGTGATATCAAGCGTCGGTACACCGATGACCGGAATGCCCAGCCCCAGAGAGATTCCTTTGGCAAAGGAAAGTCCGACCCGCAGGCTGGTGAAAGAACCCGGGCCCAGCGCAACAGCAACAGCTTTCAGTTTTTTCTTTTCAATTTCAAGATTCGTGAGCATTTCATCGACTGCCGGCGCCAGGGAAACCGTGTGGCGGTTCGGACTGGTCCAGCAGTTTTCTGCCAGAACTTCTGTGCCGTTGAAAACGGCGATGCCCAGCCGGGCTGTAGAGGTGTCAATTGCAAGGATCATAATTTAATTGTTAAACTCCAAAACATAATCGGCGGAATTCCGCGGTCAGAGCAGTGTATCGTTTCCCGATAGGCTGAAGGGTGAAGCTGCGGACATCGTCAGAAATATATTTCATGTGGATCCAAAGCCGGTCTTTCGGCAGGATCGCTTCGATTTGTTCTGCCCATTCGATCAGCATCGGTCCCTTTTGCAGCATCCGTTCAAAGTCAAGTTCCTCAGCCTCCCAGATACTGCCGATGCGGTAGGCATCCATATGGAAAAGAACACTGTTGTCATAACGGTAATATTCATTGACCAGCACAAATGTCGGGCTGGTGACCGGATCCGGAGATCCCCATCCCTTTGCAACACCGCTGATCAGGGTGGTCTTTCCGGCGCCCAGGTCGCCGCTGAGTCCTACAAGGTCACCGGGTTTCAGCAGGCTTCCCAGCCGCATTCCGAAACGGCGGGTCTGGTCTGCACTGCGGCTGAAACATTCGACAGTATTTGAATCCAGTATCGGCATATTCTTTGCACCTTGTCAAGTTTAACTGTTTGGAAGATTTTGAGCTGCTGGCCTGATAGGGGTCTCCTTAATGCGGCGGGCAAGATCCCGGCGGGATAAAAAGACTTTGTGCCCGCATGTCAGGCATTCCAGACCGATATCTGC
>CAYWKZ010000040.1:3857-20740 GCA_964459115.1 uncultured Leptolinea sp.
TCCGGGATGTCATAAGAAAATGTGGAATTTATAATAAATCTAAGGTAATTCTAAGGCAGAACTGATAAAATAATCAGTGGAGAGGGAGATTAGTTTGCATTGTGCGAATTTGTTTTCCCTGAGTTTTCCCCTGACTTCGCATAGTTCAACGTTAGATCTCCCTTTTCACATTGAATAAAAATATTCCGGGCACGGTTTCCCAATGGCTCAAATTTGAGCCATGAGAGACTGTTTGCTTTTTGATGAATCGGATATCTGAGTATAAACAGTTTTCATGTCGGGTGAGCTTTCCTCCGGCATATGGAGACAGAATGCAGAAAACAAAAACAATTATTTTCCTGGCCGGCCTGCTATTGCTCATGATGCTGAGCGGATGTGCCAGGAAAAACAATGATACAGTCGAACAAATTCAGACCCTTCCTGCTTCGAAGGGTTCTGTTCGGCATGTTGTGACCTTCATTGGGAATGTTACTTCCGGGCAGTCCGCTTCACTTACCTGGAAAACAAGCGGTGTGATCGATAGTGTGAACGTAAAATTAGGCGATCAGGTCATGGAAGGTCAGATTCTTGCAGAATTGTCCGCAGATTCTCTTTCCGCTAAAGTAATCAATGCGGAGATTCCTTTTATTAATGCACTTGAAGAGCTTGAAGAGGTTCTCGATTCGGAAACAGCCAAGGCACAGGTTTATAAAGAGCTGAAAGATAAGGAAGCGGCACTGGAAAAAGCGGAAAAATATCAGGAAAGCCTGAAGTATCCCCATGCAACGATCGGTGATATTGCTTACTGGTCCGAACAGGTGGATTATTACAAAAAGACTTATGATGATGCCAAACAATCATTTGATGATGCGGCAAGCTGGCGGAACAGTCCGAATGAGTCAGACTTCAACCTTTATGAAGCCAGAAGAAAAGCGATGCTCACTGCGCTCAACAATTATGCGGAGGCCTATAACAATTATCTCTATTACAGCGGACACGCGACTGAAAACGAGATGGAACAGGCTGCGGCGGATCTTGACAAGGCTCAGGCAGAGTATGAGAAGGCTTTGAAAAATTTCCGCACCTATGAGAACTATCCCCGGGAAAAAGACCTGGCAGCTGCACAGCTGAAGCTCATTAATGCGCAGGATACTTTCAATCAGCGCAATATCGTTTCTTCACTCAATGGCGTGGTCACAGAAATCAATGCCCGGGAGGGTGATTATGTGACGCAGGGGACGGCTGCGTTCCGTCTGGATAATGTCGAGCATTTGTATATCCCGATGGATATTTCCGAGATTGACATTGATAAGATCCATGACGGGATGCGCGCGATGATCGTTCTGGATTCAAACCCTGAAAAAATCTATGAAGGGGTTGTGACGACAGTCTCTGCTTCCGGAACTTCCGCTAACAACCGCGTGACTTTTGAAACGATGATTGAGATACTTGAACCGGATGAAAAAGTAAAGATTGGCATGACGGGAGAAGTAGATCTTGTTGTGGATGAGGCTGAGGATGTTTTGATCGTGCCGGTGAATGCGGTTTTCAGTGAAAACGGTGTGAATTATGTTGCAGTCTCCAACGGTACAAAGACAAATGACATCCCGGTTACGGTTGGTCTGACATCCGATACTGTCGCTGAAATCAGCGGCGGATATCTTCGTGAAGGAGACGCGGTGGTCGTACCTTCAATCGACGACAATATTCTCAGAGATATGGGAATTTCTTCTGCTGACAGCGGTCAGTAATCGGCGCCGATATATCAGTGCCGCTTCATAGCGTAATTTGAGAAATGAGGAACAGGAATGGATCATAAGGTAAAGAAACCGAAGCGAAAAATCGGAAAGAAAGCGCTGATTACGATCATCATTCTGCTTGTGATTTTGCTGGGGATCATCGGGTATGGCTTTTATTATTTTACGTCGACCACAAAGCAGATCCAGGCAAAACAAAATGAGGCAGCGCAGTTGGAGCCGGATACCGCGAAAGTTGAACGGGGTAATCTGACGAACACGCTGGATGATATTTCCGGTACGGTACGTTCCAATCAATCCGTTTATCTTTACTGGCAGACATCCGGAACTGTTTCTGAGGTGAACGTGGAAGTCGGTGATGAAGTGAAAAAGGGAGATGTGCTGGCCGCGTTGGACCGTTCCACGATCGATTCTTCCATTATCGACGCGGAGGTCACCTATGAGCAGGCAGAAGAAAGCATGGAGCGTCTTTTCACATCCACGCTGTCATTGGAACAGGCCCGAACAAAAATGGTGCAGGCGAAAAAATCAGTGGAAGATGCGCAAAAGGCATTAAACGCTTTGGGAATTGTCCGTGAAGACGAAATCGAATTGGGTGTGAAATATGATGACTACCAGCGCGCCATTCAGTCATACAATGATGCAAAAGACCATTTCGACTCAGTAAAAATGCTGGATCTGGATAATGTTGACCGCATTCGCGCTCAGTCAGCGTTGGAAAGTGCGAAGAGCCGGATGGATTCTGCCAAGGCACAATACAACTGGTATAACGGTGAAACCGAGGAAATTGATGTTCAGAAGGCTGATGCGGCGCTGAAACTGGCACAGGCCCAGCTTGATGATGCAGTCCGGGCATATAACCGAATCAAGGACGGTCCGACTGATAACCAGGTGCGTTCCATTCAGGCTCAGATCAATGCGGCTGCGGCTACCGTCAACACCGCGAAGATTATCGCTCCTATTGACGGAACGGTGGCGCAGGTTGAAGCGAAACCTTTTGATGTGATCACTTATGAATCAACCTCTACTGCCCGGAATATTCTTGCTGTTCGAATTGATGACTTGACATCGCACTACATTGATATCACTGTGACAGAACTGGATGTAAACAACATCTCGATCGGGCAGGAGGTGACGATTACTTTCGATGCTATTCCACTGCGTGAATATACCGGCACCATTGTCAACATTTCCAATGCCGGTACAGTCAATAACCTGCAGGTCAATTATTCCCTGACAGTGAAGATGGATGAGGTCGATGACAGCATCAAATCAGGGATGATGGCTGATGTTGCTATTGTCACCGAGCAGGCAAAAGACGTTTTGTATGTGCCGCAGAAGGCGCTGACGTATGCGGAAGACGGACAGACGCAGATCGTGCAGAAACGTATGGCAGACGGTTCTTATATTGATGTTCCTGTAAAGGTTGGCCTGCGTTCCGGCTCTGATATTGAGATAATTTCCGATCAGCTTAAAGAAGGTGACGAAGTGAAGCTGACGAAAGTCACTTCTATGATGAGCAACAGCGGATCTTTGTCATTCGGAGGATTTGGCGGCATGGGCATCAATCTGGGTGGCGGACCCGGAGGAGCGGCTGGCGGCGGAAGACCGAATGGCGGAGGGGGAAACCGGGGAGGAAACCGGGGAGGAGGCCAAAGGCCTCCGCAGTAAGGAATTAGGAGTACTATGTCTGAAATCGGCGTAATACATACGGAACATATAAATAAATATTATGTCATGGGTGATATAGAGGTCAGGGCGCTGAACGATATTACACTGGATATCTATAAAGGTGAACTGGCTGCCATCATGGGACCTTCCGGATCCGGAAAATCTACCCTGATGAACATTCTCGGTTGTTTGGATCATCCGACAGGTGGGATCTATAAACTGGGCGGAGAATTGGTTTCCGAGATGAATGATTCTCAGCTGGCTGATGTTCGCAACCGCAAGATTGGCTTTGTGTTCCAAAGCTTCAACCTGCTGCCGCGGTCAACCGCTCTGGAAAATGTTTTGCTGCCGACCCTTTATTCAAAAAACAAAGCGAATGCAAAACGGCGTGCCATGGATGCGCTGGAAATGGTTGGATTGGAAGCCCGCGTCAATCATAAACCAAAGGAAATGTCCGGCGGCCAGCAGCAGCGTGTAGCTATTGCCCGTGCGCTCATCAATGATCCGGAAATCATTATGGCGGATGAACCTACAGGGAACCTGGACAGCAAGTCCGGGAAGGAAATCATGGAGCTGCTGATCCGGCTGAACAAGGAACAGGGAAAGACCATTATCCTGGTCACTCATGATCCGAAGATCGGGAAACAGGTTCCGAGGGTGATTTCTGTGTTTGACGGTATGCTTGGTTCGGAAGAGGAACAAAAGGAACTGAAACGCTGGACGGATGTAAATTTCTCAAAACTTGAAGGTCTTGAAGGAGAAAAAGCAGCTCTGGCAGATGAACAATCCAATAAGAACTCTGACGGGAAAGATACAGCGGGAAATAAAGCAGTCATAGAGGAAGAAGAGGAGGTAGAATGAACATTACGACGCTGATCAAAGAAGCGATGAATTCCATCACCTCCAATAAGGTACGTTCCTTTTTGACAATGCTGGGTATTTTCATTGGTGTTGGCGCTGTGATTGCCATGATGTCGATCGGGCAGGGCGCCCAGAATTCCATTACGAATTCGCTTAGTGCGCTTGGCACACAAACCCTTTACCTCTCTCCGGGGAACTTCACTGAAAATGTGCGGAATGCGAAGGATCTGACCAATGATGATGTGACTGCGCTCTCCGGATTGGATTGTGTGGATATTGCAGCTCCTGTAGTTTCGCAGTCTTATACGCTTTCACAAAGCAACGGAAACACGGTCAATGCCACGGTTACCGGCGTTGTCCCCGGATATTTGAAAGTGGGAAATTATTCCGTTTCACAGGGATCTTTCATCACGCAGGAAAACCTGGACGGGAAAGAGATGGTTGCCGTTATCGGGACAGAGATCAATAAATCCCTGTTTGGTTCAGCAAATTACAGATCTGTCGGTGAAACGATTCGTATTATGGGACAGCCTTATCGTGTGATCGGGATCCTTGAAGAAAAGGGCAGCTCTTCTCTGGGAATCTCACAGGATCGAAATGTCTTTATACCGCTCACAACGGCACAATCCCGCTTGATGACCCGTCAGAAAAACAGTGTCAGTCAGGTGACGATTCTCGTGAAGTCTTCCTATACGCTGGAAGAAGCACAAGAAGAAATTGAAAACCTGATGCAGGATCGGCATGATATTTTTGAAGGGAATCCGAATGACTTCACGGTTATGAATGTTCAGGAGATCCTGGATGCCGTAGGAGACATCATGGGGACCTTTACTCTGTTTCTCGGCGGTGTGGCAGCCATCTCTTTGCTGGTTGGCGGCATTGGCATTATGAACATCATGCTGGTCACGGTCACTGAACGTACACGGGAAATCGGCCTGAGGAAAGCGCTGGGAGCAAAAAAAGGAGATATTCTGGCACAGTTTCTGGTTGAATCCTCTGTGATCTCTCTGGTGGGCGGGATCCTTGGCATTATCTTTGGCCTTCTTTTGGCTTTTGGAATTGCCCGGATCGCTGCGATATCAGGGACGGAATTGGACGTTACGATCAATCCCGGGATTGTACTTGGCGCTACATTGTTTTCAGTTATGGTGGGTTTGTTCTTTGGTGTTTATCCGGCCAACAAAGCCGCGAACCTGGAACCGGTTATCGCACTGCGGTCCGAATAAAATTTTGATGTGGGATCTATTTGGAAAATCTTATGAAAAATAACAGCAGGACAGGGATCACAAAAAGAATCCGGGGAGCCGTCATCAGCGGCATGTCTGTCGTTCTGTCGCTTAGTGCGGTATCCTGTTCCCTGGATCCTGCATCCCTGTTTTCCCGGTATGGACAAAATAATGCTGTGACACAGCAGCAGGAGATCCTGATTCCCGTAACCCGCGGGACGATCTCTTCTGAGCTGAATTATGTCGGAAATCTACAATATAACCAGTCCGCGGATATGACCTGGAAAACCGGTGGTGTAATTGAAAAGGTCAATGTTCACGTAGGAGATCAGGTCAAAAAAGGCGATATTCTGGCGGCTCTGGCTGCGGATTCACTGAATGCTTCCGTAATTCTGGCTGAAAAAACCATGATCGAGCAGCAGGAAAGGCTTGAGGATGTGTTGGATTCCGCGTCCAATCGTATGCAGGCTTATGTGACGCTGAACGCGAAAGAAAGTGCCCTGATCAAAGCTAAACTGGCGCAGGAAGCGCTTTATTATCCGCGGGCGACCCGGGAAGAAATGGAAAGAGCCTGGGACAGCTTTGCCCTGGCAAATCTGAACTTCAATTATGCCAAACAGGATTATGACTATCTGGTTTCCATTAATGAACCCTGGGAAGGGTTTGAAGAACCGCGTGAAATCCGCTTTGGAAGGATGAGTATTGTTACGGGAGGCGATTCCCGTTCCGGCCGGGAACGGAAATTTGAGGATTATGTATCCACCTATAATACCCTGGTCAGCGCCTATGAAAAGTATGTTTGGACCAGCGGTCAGCCTTCTGCTACAGATTATGCGGTAGCGGAAGGAAATGTAGAAGTGGCACAGATGGAATATGATAAAGCGCTGGAGGAATATCTTTCCTATGAAAATCTGCCGCGGGAAAAAGATGTCCATGCGGCGGAGGCCGGCTTGAGAAACGCAGAGACAAATTTCAATCAGCGTTTCATCCTTGCTCAATTTGATGGTACTGTTACTTCACTCACTGCAGTGGAAGGGTATTATGTGACCAGAGGCTCAGCGGCCCTGCGTCTGGATGACAAGAGCCGTATCTTCATTCCCATCAGTATTCCGGAACTCGATATCAGTACCATTGAAAACGGTACAGCGGTGAACATCACATTGGATGCCATTTCCGGTGAAACTTTCAGCGGGCATCTTTACACAATTGCAGATGCCAGCACGGTTTCCGGAAATACAACAGCTTTCAGCGCCATGGTGCAGGTCGATGATCCGGATGACCGGATGCTGGCCGGGATGACAGCCGAAATTTCGATCAATAACCATGAAAAGTCGAATGTTTTGCTGATCCCGAATACTGCTGTGACCTATACCGACGGAAAACCATACGTCACTGTGGTGAACGGTACGGAACGTCAGCAGCTGGAAATCTCATTGGGTATTGTCTCTGATAATGTGTCTGAGGTAACATCCGGAAATTTACGGGAAGACGCACAGCTTGTTGTAAGCGGCATTTCAGAAGCGGCACTGATGCAGCTGGGACTGGATCCCACATATTATTTGAATAATGGGCAGACAGATCGGCAGCTTCCGGTGGAAAATTTGCATCAATCGGAAAAATCAAGCCCGGAACCTGTACAGGAAGAGCTGAAACCGGAGACCGATCCGACTGCGGGCAGAGATGTTTCAATACAAACACCGACGGCGGGAGAAAAAACATTCTCCGGAGAGGAACAGCCGATGTCAAACGATGAAAATATGTTCCCTATGCCGCCGGATGGTGTACAGACACCAAACAAAAATGAGCCAGATGGATTTCCGGTGGGACAGCGGCCGGAAGGGGATGATAACAGACAATTTCAGGGATCTCCGGGAGGCTTCCTTCCTGAAGGTGATAGAACCGGGCAAACCTTTTCCGGCGGAGAGCGACCTGAAAGACCTGACGGCGGAACACCGCCGCGCCGAAATGAAGTAACAGCAGCACCGACTGCAGTTATTGAAAGCTCTGAAGAAACAAGAAAATAAGGTTCGAAACAGGTTTTCAGACCTGAGACAAGAGGCGGATTATATGGATCATAAAATAGAAGTCACGAAAAAAAGCGCATGGGGACCGATTCTGATCATTCTCCTGATCCTTCTGATCATTGTGGCAGGCGGTGCTTTTCTGGTTGTTCGTTTGAACCTGACGACGCAGCTTTCCCAGGCAGAATCTATGGTCTCATCTCTCACGGTCAAAACGACCCGGGTGAAAGAAGGTGTTTTGGACCTGAAGCTGGAAAACATTACTGGAACAGTCCGTTCCGGTCAGTCGGTTGACCTGAACTGGCAAACGAGCGGGACGGTTTCGGATGTTCTTGTCAAGGTTGGAGACAAAGTCCGCAAGGACCAGGTTCTGGCTGTTTTGGATGAAAAGACGCTGGATCAGGATGTATTGAATGCGCAAATCGATATTCTTGACGCGCAGGAAGATTATGACACACTGGTCAATAATTCTGAGAAGATCGCCTCAACACTTTCGACACTGGTCAAGGCACAGAAAACATTGGAAGACGCACAGAAAAAACTGGACAGCATGGATATGTCCCGTGTAACGGACGTAAACCTGACGATTGCCCGGGATACGGCAGCTTTGGCTCAGCTGAAATATGAACGGGCAATTGAAAAGTTTGAAGAGGTTCGTTACGCGCCGCTGGAATCTGAAGGACGTCAGAAAGCGCTGGGTGATGTGGGCGGATATCGCTCCGTCCGGGATAATGCCCTGGCCCAGTATAACTGGTATCTTGGTGAGATTGACCAGCTGGAGCTTCAGACAAGAGAAGCGGCGGTTGAACTGGCGAAGGCGGAATTGGAAGAGGCGGAGTATCAGTATAAAAAGGCTTTGAACGGACCGACTGAAGCCGAAAAGATGCAGGCTCAGTCGAAAATTGATGCTTATCAAAAGAAGATCGATTCTTCAAAGATCATTGCGCCTTTCAGCGGGACAGTCACACAAATCGATGCTAAAGTCGGGGATGTGATCACCTACGATTCCACCGTTGCGGCCCGCAATATCTTTGCCATGCGGATCGATGACATTTCTACCTTCTACATGGATTTCACAGTTTCAGAGCTTTATGTCAACAGCATCAAAGAGGGCATGCCGGTGCGGGTCAGTTTTGCTGCTATTCCGGACAAAGTGTATAACGGCGTGGTCTATAAAGTGTCTGATGTGGGAACACAGTCCGGCTGGAACATCACTTTTGATGTGACCATTGCGCTCACCAATGCGGACGAGCATATTAAAGCAGGGATGACAGCGGACCTGACGCTGGAAATTTCCCGTGTGGAAAATGCCAAATATGTACCTCAGACCTCGGTTCTGTTAAAAGATGGAAAATATTTTGTCAACCTGAAGAAGCTGAGCGGGGAAATGGAGGAAATTCCGGTGGAGATCGGGTTGATCTCCGGTACCAGCGTTCAAATCATCAGTGATATCATATCAGGCGGGGACGAGATCGAGCTGGATGTCAATGGTACCAACAACTCCGGAGAAGGCAATATCTTTTCTATGTTTGCCGCGATGGGCGGTGGCGGAGGCAGACCGGGTGGAGGTGCCCCGGGCGGAGGCGGCCCGAGATAATGAAAGAAAAAAAGCACCCGAGAGCGTTCAGGTGCTTCTTTTTTCGACAGATATCTGTGAGTTTACAATCCTCTGAAGCAGAAGGTTAAACTCATGTCCTTTTCAGCGGGAAGCAAATATTCCGGATGGGTCTTTGCCCCCCATGTGTCATCACCGCCGATGCCCATCTGCTGTAAAGCCACACGGACAACGGTATAGTGTACCGGCGGAAGTTCATAAGCATGGGCAGCGTTTTCGATCTCATGGGGTGTCCAGGGCAGGACATTGACGGAAAGGTTCTCTCCAAAGAAGCTAATGCCCCGTCCTCGGCGGTCGGTCAGGTCCAATCGGCGGACACCGCAATGGTTTCCGCATTCCTGAGGAACCAGATAGCGGGCAAAATTCTCTTCAACGGTCTTTTCGAAAATACCGAGTCTGGCCCCCTGCAGTCGGTCGGCATAGGTTTCTTCCGGACCGAGTCCATACCAACGGATGCGGTCATAGTCAGCATTGAATTTGAAGAGCATCCCGAATTCCGGCATATCCGGAAGACCCTTTACGGCTTTATAGGAAAGAGTCGTGCGGATAGTGCCGTCACCGAAGACTTCATAAGCAACACGGCAGCTGCTGGCCGGAACTGTAGGCATATAATACGGATAGCTCACGACCACACTGTGTTCTTTCTCCTCGACCTCCGGGTACATGGACCAGGTTTTCCCGTCTTTCGGGGTAATATAAAGACTGGCGACCTTCCACTGGGCATAACGCTGGGGCATCAGATTTCCACGGTCGTTATCGGTGGCGGCACGCCAGAAGTTTGGCATAGGGATCTTTTCAATCAGCTCGGCGCCGGCATAGACATAGGAAGTGAGTCCCGGATGGATCCCGGAAAATTGTGCGGAGAAATTGGCGCCCCGCACTCCGACGACGGATTTTCCTTTCACGACAGTCAGGGGCGCCTCGCAGCTGAAAATCTGCCTTTCCCGCGGGAACACCTTTTGTCCGAAAGCAATTTCATGACCGGCTTTGGCCCAGGCTTTATCTTCCTTCAGACGGAAGGAAATGGTCAGCGCGAATTCAGGCTCTGCGATTCTGAGTGACCGGGCGGCATCCTTTTGACGCTGCATTTCCTTGCAAACAGCTTCCGGATAGGCAAATTCAGCCTCGGACAGGGGTGGGACAGAAACGGACAGCGGATATTCCATCAGGATTTTTCCGTCTTTCTGCAGAACCGCAGCAGCCAGAAATTCCTCCGTGCCGGTGAACAGGAAACGGTTCTTTACAATGAAGCCGTTGTCTGTAAATTCCACACGGATATTTCGGTAATTGAAGCGAACTTCCTGCATTTTCGGTGATTCGGTCCGGTCTCCGCCATAAACAATACCGTTTCCGCTGAATTCATAATCGGTCGGACGTTCGCCGAAATCGCCTCCGTATGCCTGGAACCATTTGCCGTAGCGATCCTTTTTATAGATGCTCTGATCCACATAATCCCAGATAAAGCCGCCCTGGAAGTGAGGTTCCCGCTCTGCAAGGTCGGTGTATTTATGCATCGCACCGCAGGAGTTCCCCATGGCATGGGTATACTCACACATGATCAACGGTTTCTGGGGATGATCTTTCAGAAAAGCTTCTACATCAGCGGCCGGTGTGTACATTCGGCTTTCCAGGTCGCTGGTATCAGGATAACTCAAGTCCCAGGTGATGCCTTCATAATGAACCGGACGATGAGGGTCAAGGTGATGGAATAATTCATGCATCTCATAAATCACATGTCCGCCATAGGATTCATTGCCGCAGGACCAGATCAGCACACATGCATGGTTCTTGTCACGTTCGTAAATGGAGCGGACCCGTTCCAGCAAGAGCGGCGCGAACTCTTCATGATCCTTCGGGACGACATAGTCCAGCTCAGCTCTTTTCCGCAGATAGGCATCCCAGCTGCCATGGGTTTCCATGTTGTTCTCATCGATCACATAAAGACCGAAGCGGTCACAGAGGGAATAAAGCTCTGATTGGTTCGGATAGTGCGAAGTGCGGATCGCGTTGATGTTGTTTCGCTTCATTGTCAGGATATCCTGAACCAGTTCCGCGTGGTTGGGAACTCTGCCGGAAATGGAGCTGAAGTCGTGACGATTGACACCTTTAAAGACCAGGCGTTTCCCGTTCAGCAGCAGAATACCGTCCTTGATTTCGATCCGGCGGAATCCGAGTTCCTGTGGGATGATTTCCGTGACATTCCCGTCTTCGTCCATGACTTCTGTCAGCAGACGGTAAAGGTTTGGCTGTTCCGCACTCCAGAGCAGCGGCTTTTCGATCGTGAACTCGGCTGCGGTTTCCTCTGAAAATTTTAAGTTTTGATTCCCGATGGTTGTTTCACCGCACAGCAATTTTATGCGCAGACTTCCTTTCCCTTTGGTTTTTGCGGCGACCTTCAGCGTTCCGGTAAGAAAATCATCCGAAAGCAGCGGCAGCACGGAAAGATCGGTGACAGCAGTCTTTGGTTGTATGTAAAGGAAAACACTGCGGAAAATGCCGGAAAAGCGGTAAAAATCCTGATCCTCAAACCAGCTTCCGGGGGTCCATTTCCAGACCCGCAGAGCAAGGCGGTTTATGCCGTTATGCAGCACATCTGTCAGACGGAAATCGGATGGTGTGAAGCTGTCTTCGCTGTAACCGATATATTCTCCGTTCAGCCATAATGCAAACCCGCTTTCCACACCCTGGAAGGAAATAGAGACATCCTCACCGGCGAAGCTTTCCGGGAGTGTGAAGTCACAGACGTAATCTGCCACCGGGTTGAAAACTTCCGGCATCTCACCCGGTTTCAATTTTGCCTGGCAATCCCAGGGGTACTGGGTGTTCACATAAGCCGGTTTGTCATAGCCTTCCATCTGGATATGGGCCGGGACGCGTATCTCATCCCAGCCGGAAAGGTCCTTTTCCGGAGATTGAAACCCGTCATCCGGTGCTGCTGCGGGATTTTTTGAATAGCGGAAGCGCCAGATTCCGTCTAAAGTCTTTCGCAGGCTTGTTTCTCCAAGAAGCATGTCGGCCTCATTCCGGTAAGCGGTGAAATCCGCGTGTGCCGGAAGGCGCCTGTCTGCAAAAACATTGGGATTTTTTACGATAGCGTCAAAATTGAATGTATTCATTGATCTCCCTTATTCCAAAAAGCGCTCTCCGGCAAAAAAGTCGGAGAGCGCCGGATCATAAACGTAAGTTTATTGTTTTATTATTTAACTGCTCCGGTGATACCTTCTGCAAACTGTTTCTGCAGCACGAAGAAAATGATGACTGTAGGTAAAGATGCGAACAAAACACCCATCATCAGCATGCCATAATCAATTGTGTAACCGTTGGCGATGTTCGCAATGAGGATCGGCATTGTCTGAGCGTTGGAGCGGTTCAAAACCACACGCGGCCAGAGGTAGGCGTTCCATGCATTCATGAAGGTGATCACAGCCGCGGCGGCATAAGTAGACCGCATGATCGGCATGTAAATTCTGAAAAAGATACCCACTTCACCGACACCGTCGATCCGGGCAGCATGTAAAATGTCTTGCGGGAAATTTCGTGAGTTCTGGCGGAACATCATGATAAGGAACGGTGTGGAGAGAGCCGGCAGCGCAAAGCCCCAGACGGTGTTGAGCAGCTTCATTTTACTGATCATGGTGAACAAGGGGATCATTGTTGCGACGCCCGGGATCATCATTGCCAAAAGCAATATGCCAAAGAGGATATCTTTCCCTTTTGTATGATAGATCTCGAAACCGTAACCGGCCAAAGAGCAGATAAAGATCGCTAAAACTGTCTGGACCGTTGCGTAAAGGAACGAGTTGCCAAATGATGTCCAGAGACTCGTGCTGGCCACAAGATTTTTGAAGTTTTCCAACGCATGAGTGCCAAACCATAACTTACCCTGAGCGACCTCGAGCGTGGTGTTGGTAGCTGCAGTGATCATCCAGAAAAGAGGGAACACGGAAAACAATGAAAAAATTGTCAGGAAGATATAGGTCGGGATCAGCCGGCGCTGGATCGTACTGTTATTGGATTTCTTAGTCACGGGTGTCACCTACTTTCAAATTGATCACGGCAAGAACAGCCACCATAACAAACACAAGGAAAGACATGGCAGAGGCATAACCGAAGTTTGCTACACCGGTACCGAAAGCACTGTTGTAAATATAGTGCGACATCGTCATGGATGTACTGGCAGGGCCGCCGCTGGTCAGGTTGACAGATTCATCAAACAGCTGCAGTGTACCGTTGATGGACATGATCGTAGTCATGATGATGACCGGCTTCAGCTGCGGGACGGTGATATACCAGAATGTCTGCCACCCGTTGGCACCGTCGATACGCGCTGCTTCATAAATGGAATAATCGAGGTTTTGCAGACCGGCGAGATAAAACACCATGTTATAACCGGTCCAGCGCCAGATCAGTGCGAAGATGATCACCCCTCGGGCTGTGGCCGTCTGACCAAGCCAGTTGATATTTTCATGGATGATCCCGAGGTTCATCAGAACGCTGTTGATCAAACCCTGTGTAGCGAACAGTGAGCGGAAGATCAACGAATAAGAAACCAGTGAAATAGCGCACGGTAGGAAGATGCAGGTACGGAACAAACCGCGAAATTTCAAATCCTTATTATTCAATAACTGAGCCAATAAAATGGCCAGGATGAGCATGATCGGAACCTGAATGATCAGATAAAGGAACGTGTTCCTCAGTGTCATCATGAACATCTTGTCCTTGAACATTCTCTGATAGTTGAAGGTCAGCGGATCAGCCCACCTCAAATTAGCACTGGAACCAGTTTTAAACGAGGTGATCAGCGCAGAGACCATCGGGTAAAAGCTGAAGATCATGATCAGGACCGTTGCCGTCATCAGGAAAGCCCAGCCGTACATGTTGCGTTTTCTTTCCACGGAATTTTCCTCCTTTTGAATTGATTATTGGACATTGGGGACACTTCTCTATGAACCGGAGACGCTCGGCATGCAGACTTGTCCCCATTGCCCCATATTGTGAATAATGCCCCGTCATATGTCATGACGGGGCATTATTTTGTTCGTAAGTTTAGAACATCTCGAAAGCTACGAGTTCCTGAGCTTCCTTCAGGGCATCATCACGGTCAGCACCGTTGACAATGTTGGTGATGGCATTGCCGACATAGGTGCGGGCAGTGTAGTGATAGTCACTCTGTTCGACGACCGGAACAAAAGCACCCATGGCAACGATGTCGCTGTAGATGGCCTGGCCATCGAAGAAGTCTACGCCTTCCTGGTAAACATCAGAGGTACCTGCGGAGATGCAGCAGGTGATCACGCCGCCGTTGCGGAGAGCGTCATCATAAGTGGCTTTGGAACCTTCACCACCGCCGAAGGTGTAGGCAAGGAATTCCTTCGCCAGGTCAACATTTTTGCAGTTGCCGGTGATGTAGAGGGAAGAACCGCCGTTGGCAGCATAGCCTTCTTTACCGCCGTCAAGGGTCGGCAGGGAAGTGATGGCCCATTTACCGCTGTTGTCGGCAACCTGTTCGATGGTCGGGATGATCCAGTTACCGTTCATTACACCGGCGACCTGGTTGCCCTGGATGGTCTGGTCAGTATATTCGGACCAGTTGTTGGCGAGGATGATGGTGCCGTCTTTCGCACCCTGGACGATGACATCAATGACTCTCTTCATCGGTTCATTGTCAACGAAGTTGGCAGCGCCGTCTTTGAACTGGGAGACGCCTTCAGCCTGCAGCATCATGTACGGCAGGTCATCACCGGAGTGGTCCATGGAAAGGAGTGCATAGCCGGTCTTGTCTTTTACTTCGCGGGCGATCTCAAGCCAGCGATCCCAGGTGATGCCGGTGACATCATCAATGGTGTAACCGCATTCAGCCAGAACATCAGTACGATAAGCGAAAATGGATGTGCCGTTGTCAACAGGAGCGCCATAGTGTTCGCCGTTGATGGTGCTGTAGGACAGTTTTTCAGCGCCAAAGTCAGACCAGTCGATGTTGGCGCCTTCAAGGCTCACCCAGGCATCCGGGTAGTTACGGACGAAGCTCTGGATATAGTGATCCTGGAACAGAACGATATCCGGCAGCGTGCTCATATCACCGGAAGAACCGGCAAGGGTGACAGCCTGTTCGACATCACTGGAACCGGACTGCTGGATGATTTCCAGAGTGAAATCCGGATGGACCTGCTGGAAGGCAGCTTCGGCGGCTTTCAGAGCCGGAATGTTGAAATTTGCATCCCAGGCGTAAACGCTCAGGGTTTCCTGCGCTGCTGCAACACCGCTGATAGCAGCAAGCAGAAGGCTCAGGGCCAAAAGGACAACGAGTGTATTTTTCTTCATTTGTTTCCTCCATGAAAAAATTGGTCATTTGCCGGGGCTTCTAAAAAATTAAAACCCTCTTCAATAACAATCACAGATTATAACACATGGTTTCAGGCAAAAAATCACCTGTTTGGGGTGCCTTTTTTCCGGTTTGTTCCTGATAACAGTTTTAGTCTGTCTGTTGTTTGAGTGTCCCGTCACGGTATGCGTCGAGAAGCATCTGAAGGTCGGCGATCCGTGCGGCGATTTCCCGGCCATCGTCGGTATCAGCGATCATGATGCGTTCAGGGAAGGTCTTGAAGGGAATCACACGGGATTCCATATCAGTGTTGGTTTGGACGGTGTCCCGAGCGGAGTTGAAGGGTTCATGCTCGGAGAGGTACATCTGCCGGGAATTGTAGACCAGCGTATAGCCGGCAATACCGGTTACAGACTGGTAGGCTTTGCTCATGCCGCCGTCAATCAGAACCAGCCGTTCCGGGACCTTGATGGGGTTCTCACCCTTTTTGATCTTGACGGGGATGTGCCCGTTGACGATCACCGCGTCGCGGTCGCTGATCCCGAATTCTTTCAGGATCACATCCACCAGTTCATCAGTACAGACCAGTTTGAAGTAAGGATCTGATGTTTCTTTCTGGATCTCTTTATCTTCGACGAAATAGCGCTCGAAAGTTGCCATCTTGTCCTTGCCGAAGAGCGGTGATTTTGGTCCGCACCACAGGTACCACATAAAGTCTGCCCCCCGTTTTCGGGTCTCGCTGTTTTTGGCAAATCTGGCTTCCCGCACCAGAGTCTCGCAGAAGTCAAAAAGACTTTTTGCCTTGACACGCTGTCCGTAGAATTCCACTTCTGTGCAGCTGCCGTCCGGGTTGAGCGGAATGCAGCCGTGGAACATCAGGGTCTTGTTGTAATAACAGTAGAGAGAGCCTTTTTTGTAAAGAAAGTCAATGTGCCGCTGCAGTTTTTCGCTGCCCAGGAAGGAGTTGATCAATCCCTCAACCACTTCCTGCTCCTGTCCTGTCAGTTCGTAAGGCTTTGCAGGATCGACTGTCGGGAAGTTCTTGTCCGTAAGCGGGTAATCCTGCCCGGCGATGTTCACCGTCCCTTTTGCAAGATCCAGTTTATCCAGCAGCAGGCGGTCATTCATCCTGTATTCCGGGTGGTTTATAATCGTCTGTCCTTCCAGCTTGAACTGGATAATGCTGATTGCTTTGTGCATTTTGGCGATGACATCTCTGTTATGTTCAAACTTTCCCGACGGGTCTGTTTTCGGCTGGAAACAGACACAAGGGTCATTTGCATAAGCTTCCAGCGCCAGCAGCGTCAGAGGAATCATGTTGATGCCGTAGCCGTTTTCCAGAAAATCATAGTTGTTGTAGCGCAGGCAGATCCGTACCGCGTTGGCGATACAGCGGGGTTCTCCCCGGGCTGCACCCATCCACAAGATATC
>CAYWKZ010000041.1:0-1617 GCA_964459115.1 uncultured Leptolinea sp.
GGTTGTATTGACTCAATTGCCATGAAACAGGCATTAATCAGCGTTTCCTTAAGAAACTCTTTTGGCGTAAGAACAGGAATTACCTGTGATTCAAAATCTTTGCTGTTTCTTGAAATAATAAAATCATGATTTGTTTTTTTTCCTGACTATTCTTTGGTTTTGAATCTTTAACAGGAATTATTATGACTTTTTGATTTTCTGAAAAATGATGAGGTGTTTCAATTACATTCCCTCGATATACACCATAATATGTCATAAAGCCTCCCTTTCTATTTCAGCATTATTTCCGTAATAAATCGCTCAAAACAGCGATATCCTTCATTAATTTTACATCATGTACGCGG
Source organism: uncultured Leptolinea sp. (assembly GCA_964459115.1). GTDB lineage: Bacteria > Chloroflexota > Anaerolineae > Anaerolineales > Anaerolineaceae > Flexilinea. The sequence goes on from CAYWKZ010000041.1 coordinate 345, forward strand.
ATCACATCGCATCCGTTTAAAATTGCGTAACAAACCGCCGCAGCCGTTCCCGCGACACGTTCCTCCACCTTGCGTCCCAGGTATTTGCCCAGGAAGGACTTCCGGCTGGGACCGAGCAGGACCGGGAACCCCAGCAGCGAGATCTGTTTGATCTGACGGAGAATCTCCAGGTCACAGGAGGCGGAACTGCCGAAGCCAATGCCCGGATCCAGAACGATATTGCCCGGTTTGATCCCGAACTTCTGTACCCGGCTGACCTGATCCAGCAGCTGGGAACGGACCCGTTCCAGGATCTTTTCCGGGGTCAGGTTTTCTTCCTTTGTCTTCCGCAGCGCTTCGGTACGCATCAGCACGGTCACCTTTCCGCTCTCCGCGCAAAGCCTTTCCAGTTCCTCATCCTCTGAGCCGCCCGTGTTGTTGATCCAGTCCACCCCGCAGTCCAGAGCGGCCCGAACGACAGCAGCTTTTCGGCTGTCCACAGAAAGTAAGGCCTTCGGGAAACGCCGGCGCACTTCCTTCAGCACCGGTGTCAGCCGCATGATCTCGGTCTCGGGAGAGACCTCTTCAAAACCGGGGCGGGTGCTCTCCGCTCCGATATCGAGGATATCCGCCCCGTTTTCCAGGAAAGCGGCACATTGGCGCAGGGCAGAGCTGATCACATTCTGACCGTTCATCAGTCCGTCTCCGGAAAAACTATCGGGCGTCAGGTTGATGATGCCCATGGTGTAGCTCCGCAGTCCCCAATGGATCACAGGAGTCTCAAGGTCCAGCGTCTCATCCAGTTTTTCAACGCTTTCCGCAGAACAGTTTTGCAGCAGCTCAAACCAGGTCTTTTTAGTGACCGGGTCCTGCTCCATCGGGATCAGGTCACAAAGCGGCTGGAGCACAAAGCGCCGTTCCCGCATCATCGCATGCGGGATCGTCAGATTCTGCGACTGATATACGCAATCATCATACAGCAGGATATCCAGGTCTATGACCCGCGGACCGTAGCGAAGGGTCTTCACCCGCCCGATGCGGGTTTCGATCTCCTTGAAATACTTCAGCAGGCTTTCCGGATCCAGATCGGTTTCCGCTTCCCAGACGAGATTATAAAAAGACGGCTGCGGTTTATAACCCCAGGGTTCTGTCAGATAAAGCTCGGATGTCCGCAGGATCTTCACCGCAGGAGGGAGCAGCTGCGCCGCCATGCGCAGATACTCCGGACGATTCCCCTGGTTGCTCCCCGCACTGATATAAATAAGCGCCATAAAACCTCAACAACACAAATCAT
>CAYWKZ010000041.1:1717-20698 GCA_964459115.1 uncultured Leptolinea sp.
GCCCGGAACAGCTTCATGTGGTCATCGTACTGCTGGAGGCACTCCGGATGCCACTGCACGCCCAGGACAAAGGGATGGGCCGGATTTTCGAGTCCTTCAATGATCCCGTCTTCACTGCAGGCGTTCACCTTCATGCCGTCACCCGGAACAGAAACCGCCTGATGATGGAAACTGTTGACTTGGACGCTGTCTTTCCCGATGATGTCATGCAGCAGCGTTCCCGGTTTGATGTTCACCTCATGGACCAAAAAATCACGCGGAACGGCGGTGGTTTGTGCATGGACAAAACGAACCGTCGGGACCTGATCCGGGATGTCACTGTAAAGCTTCCCGCCCGCGGCCACATTCATGATCTGGACCCCGCGGCAAATACCGAAGACCGGCCAGTCAGTTTCCAGGGCCAGCTGATAAAGCCGGGATTCGATCTCGTCCCGAAGCGGCCAGACACATCCGACGCTTGGGTGCTCCTTCCCGCCGTAACGTTTGGTCTCCACATCCCCGCCCCCGGAGAGCAGCAGCCCGTCACAGCTCTCCCGGATCACATCCAGTTCATCCATCGGGAAATCCAGCGGGATCAAAAACGGCAGTCCGCCGGCTTTGATGACAGAAGCGATATAGGTGGTGCCCAGTGAATCCGGCAGGACACGGTTCGGACCGGGATCTTCTCCGCGGTGGCATACAATGGCGATTTTCGGTTTTTTCTGTGTCATATTGTTTCATCGATCCTATGTAAAAGTTTATGATTTCTATTGTATCACAACGTGATGTAATTCGAAAATTCTGACAGATGAGCATGGAGAAAATACGAACCAATCAAAAAAATGCATTACAATATAATTACGGGACTTATTGATCACATTTTTGATGCGAACCGACAAGGTTCATGAGCCGCAAGGAGGCCCTATGTTGAATGAATTCGAAACAATGATCAGGCGATCCGACATGATCACCTGCCTGATGTGCCATGATGCACCCTGTTCCAAAGCCTGCCCGTTTGCAGTGGACCCTGCAAAAAGGTTGCGCAGCATCTGGTTTGAAAATGATAAAGGAGCTGCAAACGGTTTTCCTGAGCCTTTCCCCTGCATCTGGTGCCTTTTCCCCTGTGAAAGCGCCTGCGTGAAACCCGGACAGGTTCCCATCAAAGAACTGATGACAAGACTGCATACAGAAGTGCTTTCCGGGTCGGAACTTGTGGAAGTAACAGACGAGAACCGGCTGAAATCGGACATCTGCGGCATTCCGCTGGAAAATCCTTTTCTCCTTTCCTCTTCCGTAGTGGCCAGCACCTACGACATGTGCGCCCGCGCTTTTGAAGCAGGCTGGGCCGGAGCAGCATTCAAGACGATCTGCAATTTTGAGATTCATGAGGCCTCTCCCCGTTTTTCCGCCATCACCGGCAGCGACGGCTCCATCATCGGTTTCAAAAACATTGAGCAGCTCTCCGATCACAGTGTTGCCGAAAACATGGCCATTTTCAAACGCCTCAAGAAAAATTATCCGACCAAATTCATTCTGGCCTCCATCATGGGGCAGAACGAAAAGGAATGGGCAGAACTGGCGAAAATGTGCCAGGAAAACGGCGCCGATGCCGTTGAGCTGAACTTCTCCTGCCCGAACATGGCTGAAGGCGGACTGGGGTCGGACATCGGTCAGATCCCGGAGCTGGTAGAACAGCTGACAGCCGTGGTAAAAAAAGCCTGCCGTATACCGGTCCTGGCCAAACTGACACCGAATGTAGCCTCCATGATCCCCGCAGCTGAAGCCGCCAGGCGGGGCGGGGCGGACGGGATCGCCGCCATCAACACCATCAAGAGTATCACCGGCATCAATCCCCACACCTATATCTCCGCTCCCGCAGTACACGGCATGAGCGCCGTCGGCGGGTACAGCGGCAATGCAGTCAAACCGATCGCGCTTCGTTTTATCGAAGAAATGGCTTCCGATCCGGAACTGCAGGGAATGCACTTCAGCGGGATGGGCGGCATCGAGACGTGGAAGGATGCGCTGGATTTCATTCTGCTCGGCTGTTCTTCCCTTCAGGTGACGACCGCAGTGATGCAGTACGGCTACCGCATCATCGAAGACCTCAAGGCCGGGTTGAACCGCTATTTGACCGAAAAAGGCTTTGACAGCATGAAAGACGCTGTCGGCCTGGGCGTGGAAAATGTCCATGCCACGACAGACGTGCTGGAACGGGATACGGTGATCTTCCCGAAATTCAACCTGGAAAAGTGCAACGGCTGCGGACGCTGTGTGATCTCCTGCATGGACGGCGGTCATCAGGCCATCGAGTTTGACGAATTCCGCAACCCGAAACTGAACGGCAAAAAATGCGTCGGCTGCCATCTCTGCGTACTTGTCTGCCCGCAGAAGGCCATATCTTCCAGCCGGAGACGCATCAGCCGTATCTGGGCCAATAATAACGAAAATACATTAGAATAACAGCATATGAGAAATGAAGAAAAACGATCTCACGCTGCGGTGATCGCAGAAAAAATCCTGCGGGCGGTCAATGACGGCCATCTGTCGTCCGCTGAGGGCAGCAAGGAATTTTTACAGAAACGTGCCGTCGTCGAGGATAACCCGCTGCCGGTGATCATGCCGCTGCTCAATCGCGAGAACGGGAATGTGACCGACTTCCATGGCATGCAGCTGATCAGCTTCGGTAACAAAGAGGACAGCGCCTATACGGTGCTTTATGCCCATGGAGGAGGCTATGCAGAGGATATCCAGGTCTTCCACCTGAATTTTTGCAGCAAACTTGCAGAACGGCTCGGGGCTTATGTGCTGGTCCCGATCTATCCGCTGGCGCCAAACCACACCTGGAAAGAGACCTATGAGCTTTTGACAGCGCTTTACCGGGAGATGCTTGCCGGCAAAAAGAACGAGATCACCTTTATCGGCGATTCTGCCGGCGGTGGACTGGTCATCGCCTTCTGTCAGTACCTGAAAACCATTGGACTGCCGCAGCCCGATCACCTGATCGGGCTCTCTCCCTGGGTGGACATCTGCATGGAAGACACCGATTATGAACCCTACCGCCCGCTGGACCCCATGCTGGATGTCAGCGGACTGCAGACCTATGCCAAAGCCTGGGCCGGCGAGCTGGACCTGCGGGATCCCAAACTGAGTCCAACCTTTGGGGACAATCACGGACTGCCCAGAACCCTGCTTTTCACCGGAACAAGGGAGATCCTTTATCCGGACATCTGTTCATTCTATGAAAAATTGCGGCGTGACGGCGTGGATGCCGAACTGATCGTGGCGGAAGGGATGAACCATGTCTATCCGCTTTACGGCCTGCAGGAATCCAAAGAGGCCATCGCCAGCATCGATCATGAGATCACCGGGGAGGAAAGCGCAGGAGCGGAAAATTCAAAACATTTCCCCTCACTGACAGCGCCCGGTTTTCTCACCCAGCACAAAGAGATCCCGATCTCATAAACCTGGAAGAACAAATTAGAAAATCAATGCCGGGAGTTGATTCCCGGCATTTGGTATTTTAATAAGCTGAGGGCAGCGGAGCGGGTTCACTCGGCTCCGGCCGTGAGGGTCGGGTCCGCTTTTTGCTCATCTTCAGCTCGCCGTTTTTGTCCAGCGAGAAAACGATGGTATCTCCATCGTGGAATTTGTGCGCCAACAGCGCTTCGGAAAGCGGGTTTTCCACCTTTTCCTGGATCACACGGCGCAGCGGACGGGCACCCATCTCGGGATCAAACCCTTCCCGGGTCAGCTTCTCCAGCGCGGTTTCCGAAAGCTGCAATTTGATGTTCTGGTCAGCGAGCAGCGTTCCGACTTTATTGAATTCCAGTTCGGTGATGCGCTGCATATCGTCCATGTTGAGCGCACGGAAGACGACCACGTTATCCAGACGGTTGATGAATTCCGGACGGAAAGCTTTCTTGAGCCGGTCCATCAGCTTCTTACGCATGTCTTCATAGCCGGCCTTTTCGGCATTTTCATCCGTTCCGATCAGGTCAAAACCGAAACTGCCCTGTTTGCGGATCACCTCTGCCCCGATGTTGGAGGTCATCACGATGATCGCGTTGCGGAAATCGACCTTTTTGCCGCGGGAATCGGTCAGGTGACCTTCTTCCATGATTTGCAGCAGCATATTGTGGATCTCCGGGTTCGCCTTGTCGATCTCGTCAAAAACAACGATGGAATATGGCTTGCGGCGAATCGCCTCTGTCAGCTGTCCGGCATCATCATAACCGATATATCCCGGAGGGGCGCCGGTGAGGCGGGAGGCCGTATGCCGTTCCATGAATTCCGACATGTCAAACTGCAGCAGAGAATCCTCGCTCCCAAAGAGGAACTTCGCCAGGGATTTGGTCAGTTCGGTCTTGCCGACACCGGTCGGACCAAGGAAAAGGAACGAACCGATGGGACGGCGCGGATCCTTCAACCCGGAGCGGGAGCGGCGGATCGCCTGAGAAATGGAGACAATGGCCTCATCCTGTCCGATGATGCTCTTGCGCAGCTCGTCTTCCATGGAAAGCAGCCGCTGGGTCTCGTTGGTGCTCATCTGACCGGCGGGAATGCCGGTCCACATGGAAACGACTTCCGCCACATCTTCGACCGTGACCCGCGGGCTGTTCATGCGATCCCAGTTTTTGTTTAGGGTATCGATCTGCTGCCGCAGGGCATTTTCGCGATTCTGCAGCTGGTTCAGTTTTGTTTTGTCGTTCTGTTCCGAAGCCAGCATCTGTTCCTTCCAGACGGAACGCAGCTGCTTGATCATTTCATTGGATTCCATCGCCCGTGGGCTCTTGTACATGCGGACACGGGAAGAGGCTTCATCGATCAGGTCAATCGCCTTATCCGGCAGGAAACGCTCGGAAATGTAGCGTTTGGAGAGATCAGCCGCAGCCTCCAGCGCGTCATCCGTGATGACAAGCTGGTGATGGTCTTCATATTTCGGGCGGATGCCGCGCAGGATCTCGACGGTTTCCTCAACAGAGGGTTCACCGACAGAAACCGACTGGAAACGGCGTTCCAGCGCCGGATCTTTTTCGATATTGCGGCGGTATTCATCTGTGGTCGTGGCGCCGATGACCTGGATCTCACCGCGGGAAAGGGCAGGTTTGAGGATGTTTGCGGCATCCACGGCAGAACCGCCGGAGCCCGCTCCGACCAACATATGGATCTCATCGATGAAGAGGATCGCCTGGGTGTTTTTCAGTTCGTCGATGACCCGTTTGAGCCGCTCTTCGAACTGTCCGCGGTACATGGTCCCAGCAACCAGGGAACCCACATCTAATTGCAGGACACGTTTGTTCAGCAGCTGTGCCGGCACATTGCCGTCCACGACTGCCTGGGCCAGACCTTCCACAATGGCTGTCTTCCCGACGCCCGGTTCCCCGATGAGGGCCGGGTTGTTCTTTGTGCGGCGGGCAAGGATCTGGATCACGCGCTCGATCTCATTCTTCCGTCCGATGACCGGATCCAGCTTCCCGGCTGCCGCTTTGGCAGTCAGGTCGGTAGCCAGCTGGTCCATCAGCGGCGATTCCTTTTTCTTCAGCCCTTGCTGACGGCGTCCGGCAGCCACTTCGGCAAATTCCGGCGGAGGGGGTGCCTGCTGTTCCTGCTGCACACTGCTGGAAGTCCCGTTTTCCATGGTGCTGCGCAGTTCTTGACGAATGCGGTCTTCATTCAGTCCCATCCGTGCCAGAATGCGGTTTGCCCGGGCATCCGGTGTTTCGATCAGACTCAGAAGAAGGTGTTCGGTACTGACATAATTTTCTTTCGATTGTGATGCCCGCAGCACAGCGCGCCGCAGCACATCCTGGACATCCGCGGAAAGCACTTCCTGCGGGCGGGAGATTTCAAGGGGAGCTTCTTCCGGTTCCATAGATACATTGATCTCACGAACCCGGTCAGCGGTAACGTTCAGGTTTTCAAGCACTTTCCCGGCGGTAGAGCCCTGCACCTGGATCAAACCGAGCAGCAAATGTTCGGTGCCGATCTGAAGTGTATGACTCATGGCAGCTTCTTTGTGCGCAAAGCTCAACACACGCCGCGCTCTTTGTGTAAATTGATCAATTCCAGCCATTTTCTTTCGTATTCTTCCTTCGATAACATTTTACCAGAACTATCGGCCATTTTCCAAATAATAATACGGCAGGAAAATAAGAATTTTGTTAACGTTCGTAAAAAATCTTTGCCGGGGTTTGGCATTTAAAAGATTTTTCAGTGTATGATTAAGACAGTGTTTTAATTAAAAACGGAAAAGGTGAGCATCGTTTATGTGAGTGAGTCGTAATATGTGCCGTAAGGCAAGCGGGGTGTGGGGCTGCAAGCCCCACAATATCCGGCGCGGGAAGGATAATAGAATAGCAAGGAGTCTTTACTCCCGCGCCTTGCAAAGCATTCTATCTGAATTGCAAAACAATCAATAAAGTAAGCTCATATAGTAGGAAGAAAATGAAATTTATCCGGATCATTGTTCTCATGCTGGCAGTGCTGTTCTGCGGGATCAGCGTACAGGCACAGGAAAATTACAGCAGCGGGAGTTCCGCCGGACTTTATGACCCGGAGGCAGGTACCGTGATCCTGAACAGCGGGTATAAAATGCCGGTCATCGGGATCCATTGCGCCTCTTCATCTGTCTCACAGACAGAAGAGCTGGTTTATACCGCGCTGAAGGAAGGCTTTCGCATGATCCGCGTCGGAGCCGGCATGGTCAATGAAGAGGGCGCCTGGAAAGGGATCAAAAAGGCACTGGAAGAAAAGCTGATCACCCGGGAAGATGTCTTTATCACCGCCGAACTGAACGCAGCAGAGATCGAAAACCCTGACAATGCGATCCGGAACCTTTTGACACGCCTGGAACTGAATTATATTGACCTGATAGTCCTTCGTCAAAGTCAATATGACAGGGATGCGGCCCTCTGGGCAGCCATGGAAAAGGCAAACAAAACCGGAACGATCCACTCCCTCGGGCTTTCCGGTTTTTCGGAAACGGTGAACCTGGATCTGTTTCTGAACAATGCCGCCCAAACCATGCCCGCTGTGGTGCAGCTCTCCGTTTACCCTTATGAACAGCGCCAGGACATGCGTGAACAGCTGAGCGCTTACGGGACAGTCATGATAACGGACGATCCGTTGGGCGGGAACGGCGAGGAGCAGGTCCTTTTCGCTGACCCGGCAGTCAGCGTGGCGGCCACCTGGCACCAGAAAACATCCGCTCAGGTCATCCTGCGCTGGCAGCTGCAGTCCGAAAACGTCATGATCCTTACACCCGGACAGGTATCTGAGATCTCAGAATATGCAGATATTTTTGATTTTTCGCTTGAGGCTGATGAAATGCAGCAGATCAATGCGCTGGACCGTCAGCAGCGCCTGACCGAGTTTGAATCCGTACCGGTCGCCCCGGTCGAAGAATGGTTCGCCATCCCGCAATAAAATTTCATATACCGGTATCTTGATACCATTTAACCTAAGAGACGCAGCAACAAGTCCTGCCGTTTTGTGCCGGCTTCGTGGCAGCAAAACAACAGGCCTGTTGTGCTTTTTTACATTTTATATTTCTTCAGGCACCGCTGCCGAGATAAGCAGCTTTGATGCCGGGGTCATTGAGCAGTTTATGCCCAGTCCCCTGCATGCCCAGCATACCGGTTTCCAGAACGAAAGCATAATCCGCAATGCGCAGCGCCGCATTGGCGTTCTGCTCCACCAGCAGGATCGTGATCCCCTCGTCATGAAGGGTCTGAATGATCTCGAAAATGCTCTTGATCACCAGCGGAGCAAGGCCCAGAGAAGGCTCATCCATCATGAGGATCTTCGGACGCATCATGAGCGCACGGCCAACGGCCAGCATCTGCTGCTCACCGCCGGAAAGGGTCCCTGCCAGCTGCCATGAGCGTTCCTTGAGCCGCGGGAAAAGCTGGTAGACATGTTCCACATCAGCGGTGATGTCATCCTTGCGCAGGTAAGCGCCGATACGCAGGTTCTCGTAGGTGGTGAGGTTCGGGAACACACGGCGGCCTTCCGGGACCATACAAATCCCCTGAGAGACGATTTGCTGCGGCTGCTGACCGGCGATCACATTCCCGTCATAGGTGATCGTCCCGGACTTCACCGGCACCAGCCCGGAAATAGCCCGCAGGGTGGTGGATTTCCCGGCACCGTTAGCGCCGATCAGCGTGACGATCTGGCCTTTTTCCACATCAAAGGAGATGCCTTTCAGCGCCTCAATGCCGCCATAATTCACTCTGAGATCTCTGACTCTCAACAGACTCATAGTTCATCTCCTCCCCCCAGATAGGCGTCAATCACAGCCTGATTGTTCTGGATCTCTTCCGGCGTTCCTTCAGCGATCTGCTTCCCGAACTCAATGACATAGATCCGATCGGAAATTTTCATGACCAGGTTCATGTGATGCTCGATGATGAAAACCGTCAGGTCAAATTCGCTGCGGATACGGCGGATGAACTCACCCAGTTCGTCAGTTTCCTGCGGATTCATCCCGGCCGCCGGTTCATCCAGCAGCAGGAGCTTCGGCCTGGTAGCCAGAGCACGAACGATCTCCAGCAGACGCTGTTTCCCGTAAGGCAGCGAAACAGCCATCTCATCCCGCAGGTCATAAAGGTCAACTTTCTTCAGCAGGGACTCCGTGTCTTCCCGCATTCGCTTTTCCTCTGCCTTGTTCAGGCGGAATGTCGCGGAAAACATGCCGGCAGTCCGGCGCAGGTGATGCGCGGTCAGCACATTTTCAAAGACCGTCATCGAAGAAAACAGCCGGATGTTCTGGAAGGTACGGGCAATACCCCTCAGCGTTACTTCGTCCGGCCGCAGTCCGGTGATGTTTTCATCGAGCAGCGTGATGCGGCCCGCAGTCGGCTGATAAACACCGGTCACCGCATTGAAAGCCGTGGTCTTCCCGGCGCCGTTCGGCCCGATCAGCGCGACGATCTCGCCTTTGTTGATCTCCATGCTGAAGTTATCCACGGCAACGACACCGCCGAACTGCATGGTCAGGTTTTCAATTTGCAAAACAGTGTCTTTCATTTTGCGCTCCCTCCTTCAGCGGTTTTCTTCTTCCGGAACAGGTCAGGCAGTTCTTTGGTGCCCATGATACCCTGCCGGAAGAACAGCACGACGATCATGATGATAAAGGAAAAGACCACAAGACGGAAGCCGTTGCGCATAAGCGGCAGTTCATGTCCGTTGATATATTGCTTCTGGTCCAGGAAACGCAGCCACCACTCGGAAGCCGCCACAAACAGGAAGGAAGCCAGAACACTGCCGGTCACAGAACCGAGTCCGCCGATAACAACGATCAGCAAAATCTCATAGGTCATGGCAGTGGTGAAGGATTTTGCCTGAACGGTGGTCTGGTACATCGCCAGCATGGCGCCGCCGACACCGGCAAAGAAAGAAGACACGCAAAATGCCATCTGCTTGTGGCTGGCCAGGTGAATGCCCATGGCTTCCGCGGCGATCTCGTCATCCTTGATGGCCCGCATCGCCCGTCCGTAGGTCGAGTTGATGAGCAGCAGGATAATGCCAATGCAGATGCCGGAGATGATCATCGGGATCAGCGTTGAAAGGTAAACCACGACCTCTCCGTTGGCATTGCGGATGTTGAAATCGTTGAAGGTCGGGAACAGCCGCAGCATGTTGGAACCGTTCGTGATCGGTCCCAGCTTATCCCACTGGAAGAAAGTGCGGATGATCTCGGCAAAGCCCAGCGTCGCGATAGCCAGATAGTCACTCTTGAGCCGCAGCACCGGAAGACCGATGAGGAAAGCAAACAGGGCAGCGGCCAGCCCGCCCAGGATCATCGCCAGGAAAAAGGGCATGGTAAACTGGATCAAACCGCCGTTATAGTATTGATAAACGATCGGGCGCTGATCCACCGGAATCGTAAAAATTGAAAAGACGTAGGCGCCGATGAGCATGAACCCGGCCTGACCCAGCGAAAAAATGCCGGTAAAGCCGTTCAGCAGGTTCATGGAAACCGCCACCAGCGCATAGGTCGCGCCTTTTTTGAGAACGGTGAAGATCATGGACGTGGGAGACATGGTCTGTTCCATCACAAATACCCCGGCATATACCGCGATGATGATCAGGACAGTGATGAGATGAGGAAGATCGAGTTTCTTTTTCATGGGATCCACCTCATACCTTGTCAATGGATTTTTCACCGAACAGCCCGGTCGGTTTGACTGCCAGGATGATGATGAGCAGCGCAAAGGTGAAGGCATCGGAGAAGATCGCCAGTCCCATCGGTCCGGAGGTCAGCCCGGCTTTGAACAGGATGATGTCCAGCCCTTTGATGATGTTCTCGGCAATACCGATGATGAAAGCGCCGATCACCGCGCCTGGGACCGATCCGATGCCGCCGAAGACAGCGGCTACGAAAGCCTTCAGCCCCGGCATGGCGCCGGAGGTCTGGATGACCGTCGTATAGTTAGTGAAATAAAGAATGGAACCGACACCCGCCAGGAAAGACCCGATGACGAAAGTCACGGAGATGACACCGTTGATGTTGATGCCCATCAGCTGGCTGGTCTCAAAGTCCTTGGAAACGGCCCGCATCGCCATACCGATTTTGGTGTGGTTGATCAGCATCACTAATGCTGCGACCAGCAAAATGGTCAAAATCGGCGTAACGACCGTAACGACCTTGGTGGTGGCGCTGCCGATCTTGATGGAATCCGAGATCCAGGGGATCTTCGGATAGATCTGGTTCAGACCGCCGGTGATATAAAGCACCAGGTTCTGCAGGGTGTAGCTGACACCGATCGCGGAGATCATGATGCTCATACGCGGAGCGGTACGCAGCGGCTTGTAGGCAACACGCTCAATGGCAAAGCCGATGATGGAAGTAGCCAGCAGGTCCAGGATGATGCACAGCCACAGTGGCAAGCCGCTGGCGGCCATGTAGACCATCACGATACCGGCGACCATGAACACATCACCATGGGCAAAATTGATCAGACGCAGAATGCCGTAAACCAGCGTATAGCCGATCGCGATCAGCGCATACTGCCCGCCCACGGAAATGCCGGACAAAAGGTAGGGAAAGACTGTATTCCACATATATGGGAAGCTCTCCTTTCTTGATTCAGCCGGATCATGTGTTCAGGGTTCTTATCATTCAGAAACGCTGTTCCGGCCGGATTATAAAATGAAAAACGGCGGGGCATCGGCCTGATACCTCCGCCGTTGGAGATTAAACTGTCAGCAATATCTCAGCATATCAGGTTCCCGATCTGTTCTGAAACCTGACACCTGATACCTGTTAATCAACCGTCTGTTCAGTGACGAAGGCCCAGTCACCGGAGGCGTTGTCCACCTGCTTCACGAAAGCGGAGGTGCGGATGGCATCACCGATTTCATCGAAGGCAATAGCGCCGGAAACACCGGTCAGGGTAACGCCCGGGAGAGCAGCCTTGACATCCTTGGAGTCGACAGAGCCGGCAGCCTTCAGCGCTTCAAGAGCGGTGTAGTAGGTGTCGTAGCCCATGACGGAGACCGCAGCGATCATGTCATTGCCGCCATTGTTGGTCAGGTATTCGCTGTTGGAGTTCAGCCAGGCTTTGAAGCCGTTGTCGAATTCCGGGTTCGCGCCTTCCTGGTAGAAGGTGGTGATGGTCACGTTGACGTCAGTGCCCTTCGCGGCGTTGGCAACAACGTTGCTGTCGAGCGTGTCACCGCCGAGGATCGGGAAGGTCACGCCCTGGCTGGAGGCCTGCTGAACGATCTGGGTGGAGTAGGCGATGGAAACCGGGCAGAAGAAGACTTCAGCGCTGTACATCTGAGCGTTGGTCAGGTAAGAGGTGAAGTCAGAGGTACCGGTCGGGAATGAGTCCGCGATCACGGTGCCGCCGAGCGCTTCAAAAGCCTGCTTGAAGTAAGTGGCCAGACCCTGGTCATAGTCGTTGCCGAGCTCAGCAAGGCTGTAGGCAGTGCGGGCGCCCAATTCCTTGTAAGCATAGTTAGCCAGGACGGTACCCTGGAAAGGATCCAGGAAGCAGATGCGGAAGTAGTGGTCGTTGCCGGCCGTGACCTGCGGGTTGGTGCAGGAAGCGCCGATGGCAGGGATGTTCGCGTCAGCAAAATACTGGGACCCGGCAATGGAAACACCGGAACCGTAGGAACCCAGGACCACTGCGACACCGCTGGAAACCAGCTGCTGCGCGGCAGACGGGGCTTTGTCAGTGGAAGAACCGTTATCAGCATAGACCAGCTCGACTTTGTAGGTCTCACCGCCGATTTCAACGGTCGGGGTCTCGAAATTCGCATACTGCATACCAAGCATTTCCTGCTTTCCGCCTGCACCGCTGTCACCGGAAGCGGGTTCGAAAACGCCGATCTTCACCACATTCTCAGCCATAACGACTGAAGAGAAGAGCAATGAAACACAAAGTACTGCCGTAAGAAGCACAAAGAACTTTTTCATGGATAATACCTCCCTGATTTCAAAATTGTTTCTGCATTATATCACTACATCATGAAATCACAGCAGAAACTCAAAAAAAAGTGTTTATTAATTTTTCATTAATTTTTCTACCTTTCTCAGTGATAACTATCATTGAAAAGTCACATTTATACAAATTGGTACTATAATTGGTTGTGCGCAATATAAACGAGCGCAACAGAAAGGAGTTATTGATTATGGAAAACATTGAAAAAGTTTACAACTTCCTGAACGAAGCCCAGACCTATTATCTCGCTACCGTTGAAGGCGACCAGCCGCGCGTGAGGCCCTTCGGCACCATCCTTCTTTATAACGGAAAGCTTTATATCCAGACCGGTAAAGTCAAGGATGTCTCCAAACAGCTGAGCGCCAACCCGAAAGCCGAGATCTGCGCATTTCATGGCGGCAAATGGCTGCGTGTGGCGGGTGAACTGATCAACGATGACAGCCGCGATGTGAAAGTGGCCATGCTGGAAAAGATGCCCAGCCTGAAGGCCATGTACAGCGCTGACGATGACAACACCCAGGTGCTTTATTTCAAAAACGCCACCGCCACCTTCAGTTCCTTCACCGAAGCGCCGGAAACGCTCACCTTCTGACAAAAGTGATAGTTGAAAAGTGAAGGCGAGTTGTCATTTTGGATCTGATCCCAATGGGCAAGATAACCAGCAACCAGCAACCAGTAACCGACAACCAGCAACCGGTAACCAGCAACCGGTAACCAGCAACCGGTAACCAGCAACCGGTAACCAGAAACCAGCAGCGAGAACTATGACAGAAGCATTTAATTTACAGGACCACATCGCCAAAGGCGTGGAGAGGATCGTCTCGGATACTCTGAAGGCAACCATGAAGGATCCCCGTGAGAGCGCGTTCATGCTGAAGTTTGCCGCGGCCTCCCGCAAAGCGACCAAAACCCGGCAGAAGCTGGCGGAAAACGGGGAGAACATCCCCTCATTCCTGATAGCCAGCATCACCTCCAGCTGCAACCTGCACTGCGCGGGCTGTTACTCGCGCTTCAACAAAGCCACGGTCGACAGCAAGCCGGTCAAACAGCTCAGCAGCGAAGAATGGCTGGATATTTTCCGCCAGGCGGAAGAGCTGGGCGTCAGCTTCATCATGCTGGCCGGCGGCGAACCGATGCTGCGCTGGGAAGTGATCGAGAACGCAGGGAAAATGCAGAACATCCTCTTCCCGATTTTCACCAACGGGACATACCTGAACGACAGCTATCTGAAGCTGTTTGACAAATCCCGCAACCTGATCCCGGTGATGAGCATTGAAGGCGGCAAGGAAACCACCGATGTGCGCCGGGGTGTGGGCGTTTATGAAAAGCTGGTCGCCAACATGGACGTGTTCCATGAAAAGAACCTGCTTTTCGGTGCATCCATCACGGTGACAACGGAAAACATCCGTGAGGTCACCTCCCCGGAATTTATTCAGACCCTTGCATCCCGCGGCTGCAAGCTGGTATTCTTCATCGAGTTTGTCCCGGTGACAGACGATGCGGCGCATCTGGCTCCGGGTGACGCGGAGCGGGCTTATCTCAACGAGGCGATGAGCCGGCTGCGCGAAGTTTATCCGGACATGATCCTGCTGGCCTTCCCCGGTGACGAACGGGCGGATGGCGGCTGTATGGCAGCCGGACGCGGATTTTTTCACATCAACTCCCATGGCGGTGCGGAACCCTGCCCGTTTTCCCCCTATTCCGACATCAACGTGAGGGATACCTCCCTGCGGGATGCGATCCACTCCCGCCTGTTCCGGGCACTGCGCGAAGGTGACTTTTTGGACGATGACCATGTGGGCGGATGTGTGCTTTATGAAAAACGGGATCAGGTGGAAGCCATGCTGAGAGCAGAGGAAGCGGCCGCCGCCTGACAAAAAAGGAGATCAATTCCATGAATTACGCAGTTCGATACTATTCAAGATCCGGAAACACGAAAGCGGTCGCGGAAGCCATCGCGAAGGCCGCCGGTGTTCCGGCCCTTTCCGTGGACAGCGCTGAGGCATCCATCAGCAAACCGGTGGACGTGCTTTTTATCGGCGGCGCCCTCTATGCTTACGGGATCGACAGCCATCTGAAAGACTACCTGAAGACCCTGTCCCCCAAAAACGTAAAGAAGGCTGTTGTCTTTTCCACCTCCTGGGTATCTAAACATGCCATTGACCTGATCAGGAAAGGGCTCACCGAGCAGGGGATCGCTGTCGCGGAAGAAGTCTTTTATGTCCGGAACAAGCCCGGTGACGAACAGCTGAAAGATGCAGCAGGGTTTGCGAAGAAGTTTATGTGATGGAGACGCTGCCAAAAGTGGACAGTTATGATGCATTAAAGCTGGAAAAACAGCTGTGTTTCCCGCTCTATGCCTGTGCCAAGGAGGTCGTCCGTCGTTACCGCGAACCGCTGGAAAAGCTGAACCTTACCTACACGCAGTATATCGTCATGATGACCTTCTGGGAATTCGGCGGCATGACGGAGGGCGAACTCGGTCAGAAGGTCCATCTGGACTCCGGGACGCTGGCTCCGCTGCTGAAGCGGCTCGAAAAACAGGGGCTGGTCACGCGTGCCCGTATGAAAGATAATGAACGGAAACTCTTTGTCAGCCTGACGGAAGAGGGCGAAGCGCTGAAGGAAAAGGCATTGGCTGTTCCCTATGCCATGGACGGCTGCATCGACCTCCCACAGGAAGATCTGATCCGGCTGAAGGCATTGCTGGACAGAGCATTGGACAAAATGATGAACAAGTAGGAGTATTTATGTCTGATTTTTATAATTTCACATTGAAAACCCGCAAGGGTGAAGACCTGGCGCTGAAGGACCTGAAGGGAAAGGTCGTTCTGGTCGTCAATACGGCCACCGGCTGCGGATTCACACCGCATTATGAACCGATCGAACAGCTTTATCGGGATTACCACGATCAAGGTCTGGAGATCCTTGACATTCCGTGCAACCAGTTCGGTGGTCAAGCTCCGGGAACCGATGAAGAGATCCACGAATTCTGCACCACCCATTACAACACCACTTTCCCGCAGATGAAAAAGTCCGACGTGAACGGGGAAAATGAACTTCCGCTTTATACCTGGCTGAAATCACAGAAAGGCTTTGAAGGCTTCAGCGCGCATCCGTATAAGGAACTTCTGGAAGGGATGTTCGCCAAGGCTGACCCGGACTGGGCCTCCAAGCCGGATATCAAATGGAATTTCACAAAATTCGTCATCGACCGCGAAGGCAATGCAGTGGCCCGCTTTGAACCCACTGCCGACATGGCTGATGTGGAAAGCTGCATCAAGTCATTGCTGTAAGCAATTTATAGGCGCCACGAAAAACTAACAGGCGGGGGTATGGGGGCTGTCGCCCCATACCCCCAAGAGAGACATTGATGTCTTTAGAGGCTCCATTAAGAAAACACTGAATTATTCAAATTGAGTCAAAGTGAATGGAAGATAAAGATAATTTTCAAACAGCCGAAGCCATGATCCGGCTGTTTTGTGAGTTAAATGCCGGCATCTGTTCTGCAGAAGAAAATGGCTGGATCTCTGAAGAAGAGGTGCGCACTTATCTGCGTAATATGAGAAATCAAGTACAACAATAAAGAATTGTTGACAATCATATTACCAATTCCACCAATCTCTGCCGATTTACACATGAAGCTGCAGAGATTGGAATATTAAAATCAGTTTAACTATATGACGCAACACAGAATACAGCCCTTGCGTGCCGGCATAGCGGCAGCGCAAGAGCAGTCTCCGTGTGCTCCGTTCTTGATTGATTTTACTCAAAGGCCTGAGCAACCTGCGTGAGCAGCTCGCGGATCGGCAGGTGCTGCGGGCAGACGCTTTCGCAGCCGCCGCACTGGATGCAGTCGGAGGCCTTGCCACTGTCTTTCGTCAGGACCCGGCGGTAATAATTTTTCTGGTTCCAGTCGTCAAACATCTTCTTCACGTTCAGGCAGGAGAACATATCCGGGATCAGAATATCCATCGGGCAGTGATTTTCCTCAATGCAGTAATGGCAGGAGGTGCAGGCGATCAGGTTCATCTCCTTGAAGATCCCTTTCACTTTCTCAACAGCCGCCTGTTCAGCCTCTGAAAGCGGCTGAAAATCCTTCATGCAGGAGATGTTGTCCTTCATCTGTTCCAGGCTGGACATGCCGGAAAGAATCATGGCGACCCGGTCAAATCCCGCCACATAGCGGATGGCATAGGAAGCGTAGCTCATCGAACCGAGCGCATCATAGACCTTTTTCGCTTCATCCGGCAGGTTGGCCAGCCTTCCGCCCTTGACCGGTTCCATCACGATTACCGGCTTGCCGTGTTTTTCGCAGACTTCCAGACATTTCCCGCTTTGAATCGCATGGTCGTCATAATCCAGATAGTTGAGCTGGATCTGCACGATCTCGACTTCCGGATGATCGGTGAGGATGCCATCCAGTGTCTCTGCCGTATCATGGAAAGAAATACCCATGTGGCGGATCTTCCCCTCTTTTTTCAGCTGAGAAGCAGTCTCGTAGGCATGGCAGTTTTGATAATGGACATAATTATTACGGTCCTGCGCATGCATCAGATAGAAATCAAAATAGTCAACGCCGCAAGCTTTTAGCTGGCTTTCAAAAAGGGGACGGATGTCCGCTTCAGTCTTGAAATACTCCTGAGAGAGCTTGTTCGTGAGCAGATATTCGTCCCGGGAATGGCGGGAGGTCAGGCACTGCTTCAGCGTCAGTTCCGAAAGACCGTCATGATAGCCATGGGCCGTGTCAAAATAATTGAACCCGTTCTCGATAAACATGTCGACCATCCGGTCGACATGATCCGTGTCGATCTTCCCGTTTTTCATCGGGAGACGCATTGCACCGAAACCGAAACGCTTCTTAATTTCCGGAAATACCTGTGACATAAAACACCTCTCTTTCACCACGATTTCCTCGGAACAGGCCTATTTTCTTCGGGACAGGCACCTGACGGTGCCTGTCCCTGCCGCAGGCGGTTCCCTCAGCCGCGGACTTCGATGTCAACGCTCTCGATCACGGTACCCTGATCGATCAGCGGCAGGATCTCCATGGATTCCTCTGTCACACGGCCAAAGACCGGATAGCGGGCGTTCATGGCGTCCAGACGGGTCTCGACCTTCCCCTTCAGTTCCTCTTCGCTGAGGTCAGGGTTCTGCGCGGCGTAACCCTCGCTGAAATAGGCCTGCAGGTCATTGGCGATGAAGAACTGGGAGCTGTTCTGATTTTTACCGGTGTTGGCCATGGCGACCGCGCCCGGTTCATCGAACCCGTCGTTGTCCAGGTTTTCATCATCCAGATAGTAACCGGAAAGACCGACGCCGGTCGCGCTGGGATCACCGGTCTGGGCGATGAAGCCGGCTACGACATTATGGAATTCATTGTTGTCATAGAAGCCGTCCTTCGCCAGCTGCATGAAATTGGAAACCAGGTTCGGGGCTACTTCCTCAAACAGGTCGATCACCACATCACCGGCGGTGGTGTGCAGGACCGCGCGATAATCTTTCCCTTCTTCCACGGCCATCACCGGGCAGGAAGTGCGGTAATTCTTCTGCATCTTGAACAGGTCGATATACTGTTCCAGGACCGCCGGGTCATAGGAGGTCTGGTAGAAATTGGCGAAGAAGGTCGGGGTGCCGCCGATGAGGTTGGTAGCAGCGACTTTGTCGAAAGCTCCGTCCACGACTGTGCGGACTTCTTCGGATTCATAATCCATTACCCACTGTTCAAAATCCAGGTTCGGGAGTTCATTCTGAATGTTTTCACGCAGCCAGGCATCAAATTCGTCCAGCATCGCGATGTTGGTCCAGTCGTTCTGAGTCTCATAGAGCCAATGCTCCGCTTCAAAGAAGAGACCCT
Organism: uncultured Leptolinea sp.; assembly: GCA_964459115.1. GTDB lineage: Bacteria > Chloroflexota > Anaerolineae > Anaerolineales > Anaerolineaceae > Flexilinea. Next base: position 20,012 of record CAYWKZ010000041.1, read on the forward strand.
GTTTCCCGGCGGCATCTGCCGCATAAGCAGACATCGGAGCCTTTTCATGGAAGGTCAGCGGGAAGTGGCGGTAGACATAGCGGACCTCATCCGGATGGGCAGCCTGGAACTCCAGCGCGATCAGCCCGGCATTGGAGCAGTACGGGCACTGGAAGTCGGCATATTCCAGCAGGGTCAGGACGGCATCTTCCGGGCCGATCGCCCAGTCATCTTCGGTGACTTCACCGAGAATCGCCTTGACCTCTTCGTTTTCAAGAATGGGATCGGCAAAAGTACAGCTGATTTCGGCAGCACCGCTCAGATCCGCGTCCCATTTGACCCATTCGCCGTCCGCGGCAAACGCACTGACAGCAGCTGCCAGCACAACCAACATTGTAATCATTAATGTATATCTTTTCATAAGAATGCCTTTCTTAATTTTTGAACAATCAATTCAATTTTATCTCATTTTCAAATGAAGCAAGGCACTTATATACAAATAAGGGTCGGTTTCCGCCTGGCAGAGGGACGGGTCTGCGAAGCGGGCCTGTACCTCGGGGAGCAACAGAGGGACGGGTCTGCGAAGCGGGCCTGTACCTCGGGGAGCAACAGAGGGACTGGTCTGCGAAGCGGGCCTGTACCTTGGGGAGGAACAGAGGGACGGGTCTGCGAAGCGGGCCTGTACCTCGGGGAGGACGGAACCAACTT
>CAYWKZ010000042.1:0-20677 GCA_964459115.1 uncultured Leptolinea sp.
AACGAAAACAGGTCACTCTTGACTCAGAACGAATAAATCAGCGTTTTCTTAAATACTTTAGATATGTATTATTCCGAGTTAGTCTCAAAGGTGATATAATAGCCATTTAGTTAGTTTATTAAAACTAACTAAAAACTATAAAAAGAGGCACACGTACATGATAATTCACGGAAAAGCTGCAATGTTTTTAGGCGGGGCACTGTTTGGCTCCGCGGGTTTGAGAATTCTCGGAAGCAGAGACGCGAAGAAGAGAAGTTTCTGACGTCGTCATTGCAGCGGACGACCTGAATGAGCTGGTCATGGTCCGGAAGCTTTCCGAGAAACTGATGAAGCGCATCGATCGGAATTACCGGTTTGTGCTGGGGTTCAACGGGATGCTGATCCTGCTGGGCGCCTTCGGCGTTCTGGCTCCGTCGGCATCAGCGCTGCTGCATAACACGTCCACACTGCTGCTGAGCCTTGACTGCATGACTGACCTCATGCCGGAAACTTAAGTTAGAATTTTTTAAGATCTGATCCATGCAGCGGAAACAGGCAATGGAATCATCAGGAGATCAAACATGTCGAAAAAAGATTCACAATTTCAAAAAATCAGCATGAGCCTGATCTACCGGGGGAAGGAGATCTTCAAGCCCCTGAACACCGGCCGGATCGATGAGCATGTCGCATGTATCCGGGAATGGATCGCCAACATCTTTTTTTACACGAAAAACGGGACAACGATCATGATCGATGCCGGCTATAACTATGACCGGCTGAAAGAAAAGATGGGCTGGCTGGATATCGATCCCGCCTCAATCAAACATATCCTGATCACCCATCAGGATACGGACCACGTTGGCGCCCTGGAAGGGGACAGTGAAAGGCTGTTCCGTGATGCCACGATTTACCTGAGTGAGATCGAAAACCGCTACCTGACCGGCGAAGTCCGACGGAAAGTGATGTTCGGCTTTTATAAGCTCCCGCTTGTCAAAACAGATAATCCCAAAGTGCTGCTGAAAGACGGTCAGGTGCTGGATATCGACGGTATCAAGATCGAAGCCATCCTGGTTCCGGGCCATACCTGGGGCCACATGGTTTACCTGATCGATGACAGATATCTGTTCACCGGTGACACCATCTGGTTTGGCGCAGACGGGGGCTACAGCTTCATCAACGCACTCGCGGAAGACAATGACCTCGCAAAACGCTCACTGGCTGAACTGGAAGAGAAACTTCGCAGCAGAGGACTGGCACCGATGATCATCACCGGACATACCGGCTGGACCGACGACCCGGATCTTGCTTTTGCTCACCGGAATGAGGTCTGCAACTCCTTCCGAAAGCAGACACCGCACGACCCAAAGGCCCCGTATGACGGATATGATGAATCGGATGACACGGAAACGAAGGCCAGAACGATCCGGCTGGAAAAACAAGACATGAGGAATTCATGAAAAAAAAGATCTGGGATCTTTACGCTCCCATCTATAAACAGGCAATGCGGGCAGACAGTGAAACATAAGTCTTATTTCGCATCCGGGCTTTTTACAAAGCCGATCTCATCTGCTCTAACCTTGCTCATCAGATGAAAATTACATTCATCGTCGCCATAACCAAGCGTTTTTGTTCTGTCAAGGACTGCTCCCTGCATTTCAAAAGTGTAATAATCCATCATACACAGATACTTCGTGATCTCCTCACAGTGCTCCTGCTTTGTCAGCTTGCAGATGCCGCACTGTTTATGCGTGATGTAATATTCATCCTTTCCCGGAACAGTTTTAAAATAATAAAACCAGTTCATGGGATATTCTTCAATATGGTCTCTTGACCATTTTGCCTGTTTCGTCCGATTGGCGATTTCCTTTTCCGTAAACGCGCTCTTACCCTGTTTTGCTTTGACCATCAGAGGACAGTAAGCTGCCGCGCGGATCAGGCCCTTCAGATTCTCTTCATCGATCTTCCCGTCAGCCTCTTTATACATCGCGATCATAAAAGCCCCTGCATACATGGTCATCACGAACATGTTGTCTTTCATGCTTCCGATGGACGGTGTCCTTTCCACGATCGCTTTGTATTCTCTCTGTACACGCTTTTTGTAGGATGCCATATCAATATCCGGTATCTCTTTTTCAACATAATCAAATGCTGTTTTGGCAAACGCAAATTTAATAAATGCACCGATAATTCCGTATCTCATCGTACTCCTTTTCCTTTATGATCCGCATTTTCTGTCAGATACTCCAATCCGCGCTTGCAGCTTGCAGCTGTGCCATGTGCCGGAAAATGCTGTTTTCATTTTTATACTCCAAATAAGTCTCGTTGCTTTTATAAGTTTGTGTTTTTTAGCTATAATTAATATACTACCTGTTTGTCAATGCGTCAACAAAGTTAGTTATAATTAACGCGACGATTGGATTTGGAATATTGCCGTTTATGCGTTAACCATGAATAAAGGATATTTCCTATGACAAGAAAAGAAGAAATAAAATCAGCCTACAAAAGTCTCGGAAAATCTCATGGACTTTATGACGGGATGATGCTTGGCACCACTTTTTTAGGCAGGCTGATACTGAAGTATGTCTGGTGCATGACCCGGGAGGACGCGCTGGAATACCAGGCAGCTGCATTTGAACCAATCCCACCGGATTTTTCAGGAAAACTGCTTGAAATACCTGTCGGAACCGGCGTCATCTCTATGCCGGTCTTCAAAACCATGCCGAAAGCAGACATCACCTGCGTAGACTATTCGGAAAAAATGATGGAAACCGCGGAAAAGCGAGCCAGGGAAATGGACATCACGAATATTCGCTTTCAACAGGGAGATGTAGGAGCCCTGCCTTTTCCGGATAACAGTTTTGACGCAGTGGTCTCCCTGAACGGGTTTCATGCATTCCCTAATAAGGAAGCAGCTTACAGGGAAACGTTTCGTGTGCTGAAACCGGGCGGGATATTCACAGGATGCTTTTACATCCAGGGCGGCAATGCGCAGACAGACAAGATGATCCGCCGGTTTTATGTTCCCCGGGGGTTCTTCACTCCGCCGTTTGAGACCAGAGAAAGTCTTCAGACCAGGCTTGCCGGGATGTATTCCGAAGCTGAGGTACTGAACGCTCAGAGCATTGCTGTTTTTCATTGCAGGAAGTGACCAGATGAGATATATGGGAATGCCGCTGGGAATGTGGCTTTTATTTAGAAGTTCTTTCAAGAAAAACCTTGAAACAGTATTGGACTGCGATGCAGTTGAATCTCAGGCAGTTACGAAAAAGGCGCTGAAAAAATACAAAGAAATTGTTCATTCTCTGCCGGAATTTGAAAAAGGAGATCGGTTCAAGATGAACATCCTCAGCTGCGCTATGTTGTCCTCTTTTTACCTGAACCTGAAGGAAAAACCCTCTGTTGAAAAGATGACCGTTTTCTACAGACAGGCGATGATGACTGGTCCCATGAAATGGTTCTGCCGGCAGAGTGGGAAGAGTAAATTCACGGAAAATGATCTCAAGAGCCTGCGGAAAACCGCAGAACTGAAAGCTGCCGACCGGAATCCTTATTCCTGGAACATGGAGCTGTATCCGTATGAAGACGGCAGCGGTTATGAAGCCCGGTTTACCAAATGCGGCATCTGTACACTGATGAGAGAACTGGGGATCTTCGAGATCGTTCCTGCGATGTGCCGTCTCGATTATACGATGAGCGAAGCCGGCGGCGCTTCACTGTTCATCAGGAAATACACGCTTGCCTCCGGTGGTCCCTATTGCGATTGCGGTTACAAACGTTTGTCATGAATAAGCTTATGTGGTATTTTATGTTATATTCCCGATAATCACCGTTTCTTCCCCTCGTTATTGCTCATATTTGAGCCAAATGGACCTGTTTTTGAATCAGCGAAAACAGGTTCTTTTGGTTTAATTTAGCTTTCACTTGAGTTACAGTTCTTCCATTGTTCTAAACAATCACAAAAATAAATAAAAATCTTGACAGGTAAGAAAGTTATTTTATACTAACTATATAAGTTATATAAAGCTAACTTATAAGCTCAATCAAAACAGAGGAAAAAATGTCAGACGAACTGGTTATACGTCATTGCGCACCAACTTTAGCAAGCATCAAAACAGCAAATCTGTTCAGCTGCTTTTTTTCCAACCGGCAGGAAATGCAGGAGCATGTCCGAAATCTGAACCTGCGCTTGAACAGGAAAGGGCTGCGGGTACTCCCGCTGTGCTTCAGGGAAAATCGCGGATTGATTTATGTCTACCGCCCCGACAAACTCTCGAAAGACCTGCAGAATGAACTTGCAGAAAAACTGCTGAAAAATTGCGGATACAGCTGCATAGATGAAAATGCCTGTCTGCGGAAATTGATTGAAAGATTAAACCTGCTTTCTGATTTTCCCCATGAAATCGGGTTGTTTCTCGGATACCCACCGGAGGATGTTGATGGTTTTATCAACCGCCGTAATGAATGCAAATGCTGCGGATGCTGGAAGGTATACGGAGATGTTGAAAGCGCACAAAAGCTTTTTGCGCGCTATCGTAAATGCACGGAAATATACTGCAAACTTTGTCAGGAAGGCAGAAGCCTCGAAAAACTGACAGTTGCTGTGTAATAAAAAAAACAATAAGGAGTCTATTATGAAAATTGCAGTTGTTTATTGGAGCGGAACCGGTAACACCGAAGCCATGGCCAATGCGGTCGCCCAGGGTATAAAAGAGAGCGGTTCTGAAGCAGAATTGCTGACCGGCATAAGCGCGAATGATCTCGGGAATTATGATGCCATCGCATTCGGATGTCCCGCGATGGGCGCGGAAGAATTGGAAGAAAGCGAATTTGAACCGATGTTTTCCGCGTTAGAAGGAAGCTTGAACGGTAAAAAAATCGCCCTGTTCGGTTCTTACGGATGGGGTGACGGCGAATGGATGCGTACCTGGGAAGATCGATGCAAAGGAGACGGAGCAGTTTTCGCATGTGATTTTGTGATCTGTAATGAAGCTCCCGATGACGACGGTCTCAGCGCCTGCAAAGCATTAGGGGCAGCCCTGACAAAATAATCATTCGTATCAAGTTAAAAGTATAACAGAAAGGGAATAACTTGATGAAAAAACTGATGTCTGTTTTATTAACAGCCGCCTTTCTGGCAGTCATGCTGATTATCCCGGCCTCCGCTGAGATGGATGAACGTCTTGAAGCCCTGCAGGGCAGCTATATCGAACTCTTTCCCGAGTTCGCGAAAGATGATTTCCATGATTACTGGATCGAATGCATCAGTAAATACGTGGACGACCCGGAAACAGCTGAAGTGTTTTATCAGATGCTTGTCGGCAGCTGTATGGGAAAACTGAAAGGGCAGGAAGCCATCAATGCATATACAGCCAATCCGGATTCGATCGCTTTCGACTGTTTCTTCACGGACGGAATAGCCAAATTATCGATCGAAGGCGATGTCATCAGCGGTTTTGATGCAGAAGGAAAACAAGTTTTCAGCCATACCTACATCTATACGGAAGATATCCCGATGAATGTGGGCGGGATGACTTTTGAAGGTATGAATTTCCATATCTACAAAGCTGATGAAGAAAATGACGCCTTTACATACTTTGCATTCGCTGATGACACACCGGCTGAAACTTTTCATCTCGAATTCCGCTATGGACCGACACTTGATCATATCGGTGCGTATTACGAAGGAGAATATGCTTACTGGCTGGCTGCTGCGATTTCCGAAAATTACGCGGAAAGCAGCATGATGCAGGACTGCATCAAACTGTTCGTTGATGAAAACATGGGTAAACTGGCCGGTGAAGAAGCGGAAGTGATCGAAATTTCTGATGCAAAAAGCCTTGCTGCCATCAATGAAAACCTGTCCGGAAATTATGTGCTGACCGCTGATATCGATCTGGCAGGTGCTGAATGGACGCCGATCGGAACCTGGGTTCCTTACGGCGAGAGTGAAGAAGAGATGGAAATTCCTTCACCGGTATTTGCCTTCACAGGCACTTTCGACGGAAAAAATCATACCATCAGCAATCTGAAAATTGATCAGCCGGAGGGAGTGGCTCTGGGTCTGTTTGGCTGCATCGCCGACGCGGAAGTCCGTAACTTCACCGTTGAAAATGCATCGGTTGACGGTTCCCTGATGTCTGCGGATGTCGTAGGATATGCTTTTATGTCCACGGTTGATAATGTTACCCTGAAAAACGGGAAAGTGACCGCTCATATGGGCGAACTGTCTGACGAAGGGATGTTCGGCGGCATCGTCGGAGCAGGCATGGGATCACTGATCAGCAACTGCACAGCTGAAGCCGATATCGTCATTCCTGACGGAATGGCCAACGCCGGCATCATCGGCGGCGGACTGGAAATGACAAATGTCAGCGGCTGCCATGCATCCGGTACCGTCACTGCCGGAGACGACTGCTACGGTCTGGGCGGCATTTCGGGCTGCGGGTTTGCGGCAGCTTATTTCCGTGATAATACCGCTGAAAACGTTATGATCACCGCCGGAGAAAACAGTTTCTGGATCGGCGGCATCACCGGCTATGCCGGCGGTTATGAAGATGAAGCGTTCGGCATGCCGGTCACTGTCTTCGAGAATTGCTCTGTGAAGAACGTTGTTATCGCGGCAAAAAGCGCGGAAGGTGTCGATCAAATCGTCGGATCCGGCTTCTTCAATGCGGATGTCGCCGAAGCAATGGGTGCTCCGTTTGATCAGCCGACTGTTTATGAACTGATCGACTGCATCACGGAATAACAAAGAACAAACCTTAAAACCGGGAGGAAACGGTCCTCCCGGTTCAATCGATTCATATTCCTCCTTTTTTCGCCAGTTCGACCATCTGTTTCCAACCGGCTTTGGCTTCAGGAACGATGGGAAACACCGGATAGCAACTCCGGGCCTTTATTTTCCGGTATTTGATTGACAGATGAAACCACATCTTTCAAAATCCCGGAGTCGCTGCCTTGAGTGCACATTGTTACTGCTCTGAGACATCCTGCCAGTTTCCCTCGATCTCATCGGGATTTTCGCTGCTGCGGCTGCTGTTTATCTGATTCATTACAGCCGAGAACAGGACCAAAAGCAGATCATCCACCGGTCCCGGAACAAGATCAACAGGTGAGATCACATAGATAGCCAGTAAAGCAAGAAGCATTCCTTTTAAAACTTTGTTATTCATGTTACATTCCCTCCTTACAACTGTATTCGCGGGATTATCCCTTCTTCCATATTTATAATAAAGAAAACACGACGAGAAATCAACCGCAACAGATGCAAAATAACTGATATTATTTCCTCATAAACTAAAATTTTGAAAAATATAACTTCTCTTTCGTAAACCTAAATATCGCAAGTACCCATAATTTGTGCACGATTATAAACAAGCACATATCATATTTTCTCATAAAGGTAATATAAAAGCAAAGCGATGGTCCCTTTCTGGTTTTTCCGTTGCAATGGTACAATAATGTAGGCAGAATAAACCTACAAATTACCAGGGAGGAAAAATTGGGTAATCGAAAAAAATGTACAGGTTTCCTGATTTTGAGTCTGTTTACCCTGTGCATGTTTCCCGTATTTGCCGATGAAGGAAAACCGGAATACACAGAAGGCCAGGTCATAATGACGCTTGAACAATATTTTGAAGAAGGTAAAGAAGAATGGTTCCTGACCGGTAAAACCAAATATACAGTTCAGGCCATGATGGTTTCGAAAGAAACACAATTCCATAATGAGCTTGAGGTTGTTGATTATACTGTGAATGATGACGGTGAAACCGTGGTTCTGAAGGGAACTTTAGGCGAAATGTGGGCATCGCGTCTGCCAAAAGTGATTTCTACCTATACAAAACCGGATGGCAGCGAGATCACTGCGGAATACTTTGCCGAAAAGGATAACTTCATTGATTTGATCACAAAAGCTGCTCCGGATACAAATTTTGCCATGTTCGTGCCAAATAACATTTCCGTGACAGTGGAAACAGCCTGGGGTGATGTCCTGCACACAAATCTTCCTAATGCTCCTCATGGAAATGGTGATTTTCTGGTGTGCCGGGCAGGAGAAGATGGGAAACCGGATCTTTCTGATGTATGGGTGCTCAATGGAAGGCAGTTCCCTGACAATTATGATACGAGCAACATGAAAACAGAAGAAGGAAAAGGAAAATAAAGTATATTAAGGAGACTCTGACCTGATCGCGTCACGTATTTGTATGGGCCGCATAGGATTCGGGCAGAGCCTGATCGCGATAGCAAAGCCCGCTCCGGATGCGGTTATGGTCGAAGGTTTGTTGGTTCACTATATCAACACAGCAACTTTACCGCAAAATCAAAAGTGCGATCATGATCATAAGCGGAACGGTTACGGTATCATATTCACCGGGAGTGAAAAGTTCGGTAATTGTGCCGCACAGAGCAGCGGCGAAAGACATCCATAAGGCCCGGGAAACTGCCAGATGCCCGGAAAAATGCAGTGTAAGAAATCCGCTGAGAAAAGATATGATCAGCATGGCGCAGCTGCCCTCCCAGGATTTCTTCCCGTCGGTCAGCCTGGTTTTTACTTTATGTTTTCCAAAGGGAATGCCGACCAGAGCAGCCGCGGCATCCCCGGTTCCCCACATCAGGATCGATGCAGCCGCGATATCAGGCCGGTTAAAAACACCCCATGAGATCGAAATCAACACGGCAAACATGAAAAAAAGCATCAGCAGACTTTTCCTGATTTCTCCGGGTTTTTTCTCCACGAAAAATTTCGAGTACAAGGACGTTTTTTCAACCGCCACCAAAATCGGATAGATAGCCGCAGCGATGATCACAGAGCTCAGCGCGGCAGCCTGCCAGCTACCCGCGGAAAGGATCATCAGCGAAATAGAGGTGAACGCTACGATATGCAGCAGCTTCCGGTAGATATATGACGGGATCTTTGTCAGGAAACGGATCGCGGTGGTGATCAGCGAACAGGGAATGATATAGGCAGTAAACATGCCAAGACAGTGAACGATCTGCCTGATCAGCTCATTTTGGGAAAGGAAGTCCCAATAATAAAGGATCAGCATGGAAGCGCCCAGCACCGTGAGCACCGCGCCGGTCACGAGCCCGACTGTCCGGTTGCTGATCCTGTTCGCGAACCGGGCCGAGATCAGGCTGGAAGCTGTGGCGATGGTCATGCACAGCAACAGGACGGGCCACTTTTCCAAAACGATCGCCGGATGGATCAGAATATGGCTGACGGAAGCGATTAGCGCGGTGAAGGTCATGATAAAGGTGCTGGTACCGACCGCAGTCTTCAATTCCATCCCGAGGAAAACGGTGAAAACGATCAGCATCATCATGCCGCCGCCCGTACCGACGAATCCGGTGCCAAACCCGATCGTCAGCCCGAAAAACACCGAAATGAGAACGCCTTTCCAGTCCAGTTCCTGCCCTTTTGCAGGCTTGTTTTCCCGACTTGTATCCGGTTTGACCAGAAAGCGGATGCCGATAAAAAATGTCAGAAACAACGTGAAGGGGCCGAGGACCACATTCCCGACTTTATAGGCCGCATAACTGCCGGCGACACACATCACGAGGATGCAGACCATCATGACCCAGCCGCGTTTCAGGTCGATATTCCCACTTTTTGCGTATGTATATGCGGTCACGGCAGAGCCGAGAATATCCGAAGCCAAAGCGATCGCGGTAGCCTGGTAGGCTCCGTTCTCTCCGGAAAAGGATGGACAAAGGACGATCAAGATCGGCACCATGACTGTCGCTGCGGAAAGCCCTGCAAGACCGGTCCCGATCCCCGCTCCTAAAGCTGCAATAATATACCAAAACCATTCCATACGATAAATATACCTAAAAAATCACTTTATTCTGCAAAATCGGAATTAATTCATCCGATCCTTTTTGCAGTAAGACCGACCATCCAAAAAGTTTTGGAGTACCCTTCCGGTGTCAGAAGAGCTGTCACGTTGTTTTCAAATGGGAGGAAGAGAAATTCCTTTTACCGTCCGATTTCACGCCAGTTGAGCTTGTTCAGCAATTCCTGGTCAGGTGCCGTGCCGGACACACTGTATACATCTCCATAATTGTTCTGATACACATGATCAGCCGTGACATTCACATCAACCGTCCGGCCGTCGGTAGTCCGATAGGTGTTGACACCCCGGGTGGCTTCCGAAAAATTCCGGCTGATGCGGCTTTCGGAAGCCATCTTTTTGTTCCAGGAATCCATCAGCCCGGCGGAAATATCTGCACTGTTCTGCGCGATCATTCGGGAAGTTTCCAGCGCCCGCTGCTGCGCCATCATCTGCATTTGCCGCGCCTGTCCGGCCGTTTGATTGGCGATCCGGAGCTTGCTGAGAAAGATTTGATATACTTCATTCTCACGTTTCTGCAGCATACTCTGGTCTTCCGTAAAGGACATCGCGAAACGCAGAAACTGCTCCGTCGCCAACTGCTCCAGCTCTGCGTCACAAATGCAGGTAAAGAGGCGGTTATATCCCCAGCGGATCACATCCGGAGCCGTCCCATACTCTTTCGCATGGCCGAAGATCTTCGGTCCGGAATTTTTCTTTGATTTTTTCCCGCCGCCCAAGAGCGCTCCGAGCAGCCCGAATCCGCCGCCCATCATCATCGCCGCTGTGATCGCGTTGCGGTATTCCATCCCCATGTATTCGCATCCGACCAGGATGATAACATCTTTCCCCTTCTTCTTCCCTTTAAATTTCATCAGAATCGGGTCACAAATGGCCGAAAGCACATCGACCTTGACATTCGGAGCCGACTCTTCCCAGGCAATCAGTGTATTGACCATGTCATCACAAATCGCCTGACGATTTTGTGCAAAGGAGCCGGGCAGTTCCGCAGAGGCCAGCGGTGTGACAGGACCGTCCGTATAACATTCCGCGTAATTTTTCAGGTAAAGGCCCGGGTCGACAAAATCCTGGAAATTCGCCGGATTGTCACCGCTCATTTTTGAGGTCTGAATCATCAGCCGGTTCAGATACTGGTTCCACATGCTTTTGGAGTTGTAATACAGAATGATGCGATTCTCCTCATCGCTGACATTCACCATCGCCTGAAAGGGAGCAAGATCATTCCCCCACTTCCGGTCGATTCTTGCTAAAAAATAAAAACCCTTTGGGATCAGCGCTGTGCCGATCGGTTCATTTGTTTTTTTGTCTTTGAAAGGAAATTTTACCGGGGTCAGGTCTTCGCGGTCCATGATCCTTCTCCTGCGTTGTTTTTTTATAAATATAACACAAAACAGATTAAAATTCCAATCGATGATCTCCTATATGGCTTTTCAGGAGGATCGATTTTGATTTTATGATTTAATATCAATGATTATAGCGGCTCTATATATGACTATGTCAAATGATCAAGGACATCCGGAAATACCGGACGTCCTTTTTTTGTGAAAGTAACGCAAAGGAAACACCATCTTGCTGGGAATTTGACCATCATGGTTTTTCCCATATTTTTCTTTCTGGCACCGATGTTGCATTTTTATAAATTGTGATGAAAATGTAAAAAACCATAATCTGAAAGGTGCTAATATCATTAAATATTACGAAATGAGGTTATGCTATGAAAATGAAACAGCCATTTATATTATTGCTTGCTTTGATAATGGTCCTGAGCATGACGGCCGGGGCCCTCGCTCAGGACTTCACTGAGACCTGGGATGAAAATACCGTCCTGACCGTCTTCAACGACCTGGACATGTACTTCCCGGACATGTTCGCACAGGAAGATTCCGATTTTCTTTGGGTAAATGACAATCCGAAGGATTATGAAAGCAGCTTCCAGACTTATGCCAAGAGCGCTGATGTGATCGCCAAAGCACCGCTTGCTCCTGAAACCAATTTGGAAGTCAGCTTCGACCCCTGCGGAGATGGATTGATAAAATATGATCTCACCATCAATAAAATGGATGAAAAGACTCCTGAGAAAAAATATTACTATGGTGACAGCAACACCAGCTATATCAGCAAAATCAACGCTTATCTGACAATCATCACTGACGAAGGCTCCAGCAACACCTACAAGCTCGGCCTGAAGACCTGTAATTCAACCGGTGATGATGACTGCAAGTCCGTCTCCTTTAAGAAGACGAAGAATGATGCTGATGAGACCATCTATCAGGGTCACCTGAAGGGTTATCTTACCGTTCCGGCCGGGATCATCATGTCGAATGATTATAACTATACGGTTGACATGGGCGTAGATTTCACCACCTACACGACTGCCCTGTGGCAGCACAGTACCGATGAAATGGGGACTGTTTATGCAACTACGACTGCTGCCGGCTCTGTAAAAGCAAAGAAAAACTACTGCCAGGATAGTCTGTTACTATATGATGCTTTTGAATATGAAAACAATCAGGCTATGCGTGCCGTGTACGACGAAAACACCGGTGAAGCCCGGTTGCAGGTAGTAATCCGCAACTACCAGCCGTCTGACCTGAAGAAACAGAATTATGTGATCCCGGCCGAAGTGTTTGCATTCAACAAGGTTGTAAATAACACCAATGTTGTATTTGGTGAGAAAACCTTCAGTACCGTTTGGACTTTCGAAGAAAATGACCGCATCACCGATTACACCTGCAAATATACAATTTACAATGTAGCCAATGCAGCTCCACGAACGGAATACTGTAAGTTTGGTGAAGGTATTGCCATTCCGAACCACGGTATGGTCCGCATCGACATAACCGTTGACCATCTTTCCGGTGACGTTCTCCGCAATGCGCACGGTAAGCTTCCGTATACCTTGCGCCTGGGAGGTTACAAAGGTGGGCTGTGCGGAGTCCCGACTGGAACCGAATCACCTGACGATACGAGAACTGTCTGGACCATTTCAGATGAATTCGAACCCGTTGACTTCCCGTGTCCGAAGGTCTCTCGTATTCAGGTTAAGAATCCGCTTGTTCCGTTTATGTCCTCCTCTCCACTGCTGAGCGATGGAGCCATCAGCCCGTCCGGCGCCTATGGCACATACGAGGATGGTCTCTGGGGTATGTACCAGAAATGTGGTAAGATGGCTTACATGATGGTCCGCCTCAAAAACGACGGTCTCGACGATGAAATCATCAATCTGGAGCACACCGCAGTCGCCATCAACGGTGGTACCCCGATGAAATGGAACTGGGTCATGACCACTGTCGACCCGGAAAAGGGGAACAAGATCGTCCTGGAAGCCGGTCAGGAAGTCATCCTCATTGGCCGTGCTAAGGTCACCGATATTCCATACCAGCTGAACGCCGATATCGCGATGATCGGTTCCGTGAACTTCTCCGACTTCGGATTCAACATAACCGGTAAGGTCTTCTCTGACCACAACAACACCCGCTGTGCTGCAGCTCCGAAGTAATCAGCTGCTGACCTGATCACGAAAAAATTGTAAAAAAACAGTAAAGAAAGCTGTCCCAACACGGGGCAGCTTCTTATTTCTCAACATATAAGTCTGCGTGAAGATCTGACGTTGGATTTGACGCATTATTCAAACACCTCAATTGTGCTGCGGATCATCCCCATCCAGCAGCTGTAAGGGATGATGCCGGGTTCATCGACGGTGAAACCCAGAATGTTTTCTCCTTCATGCAGCGCCAGATCCAGATCCAAAGCCGGTATGATCAGCTCCCCATTGCATCCAGTCAATTTCCCTTCCGGAACAACGATCGTCCATTCAACCGGAATACCGGCCTTGACCTGAATGGCAGGGTAACGGCCGTAGTCGATTTCAGTGCGCAGTTTTTGAATGTCATTTTGGGGCTCAGGTGCGGCTGCTTTCTCAGGAACTATCTCAGCGTCCGGGGCAGTCAGGGCAATCTGCGTGGGTACGGACAAACCCATCAATGCCATACCGTTACCCATCATATTGAGTCCCATAACAAAAATCACAAGGGCTGACACACTCAGCATCACACGGCGATGTTGCCGGTTCAGAGTTCCCGAGAAAAAACCAAAACCCAACAGCAGCGGAACGGTTCCCAGGCTGAAAGACAGCATGGAAAGAGCGCCCTGAAGCGCACTACCGGTCGACAGGGCATAAATTTGCATCGACTGCAGGGGACCGCAGGGCATCAGCCCATTCAAAAGCCCGATAAGAAAAGAGGAATTCTTTTGAAGTCTTGCGCTCAGGCCGGAATGTAGTTTTGCCGTAAAAGGTTCGTTTTTCTTACCGAAAAAAGGGAAAACCAATAAACAAAAAACAATAACACAAGCCGTGAATCCGGTATAAAGTGAATGTTTCCAAATATTTGTTGACATTATAAAAAACGCCATCATGAAAAGAATGCTGTTATTATACACTATTTACCTACTATTTAAATAGGCATACGGATTTTTATATCACTATTCATGATCAGGGTCCTGATTTGTGTTATAAGTTCTCGGCTTCCGGTAATTGCTGTTTTTTCTTGTTTCTTTACTTTTTGTTAGCATTACTATTGCATATCTTTACATTTTTCGTATGAAATTTGATATAATAAGTAAAGATAATTATCAATGGCAGGGCAAAATGAAATTCAATGAAATCATCCTGAAAAAATTGAATGAGAATGGCTTATCAAAGACAGATTTGGTTACCCAGGCCGGATTGTCTTCGAGAACTGTTGCAAAAATCGCAAAAGGGGAACAACTGTCGTCCCGGACAATGCAGCGAATTGCTGAATTTCTGAAAATTAATCCGGAGGAGCTGACTCCATCATCACAAAATCTGATATTATCGATTTTGCGGGATGAAAAAAGCACGAAAATTTCCGGCGGACTTTATCATGAGCTGCAGGTCCGCATGACTTATAATTCCAATCACATCGAAGGCAGCAAACTTTCCGAGGATCAGACCCGTTCTATATTCGAAACAAACACAATTGATTTCGGCGATGGAATTCCCGTGGATGACATTCTGGAAACGATCCATCACTTCCGCGCAATCGATTATGTGATCGATACAGCCGAGCAGCCCCTCAGTGAAGAAATCATCAAACATCTGCATTACATTCTTGAGCATGATACGACGAAAGACCGGCTCGAATGGTTCGCTGTTGGAGATTATAAAAAGAGGGGAAATACGGTCGGCGGACGTGAAACGGCCAAACCGAGCGAAGTCCCCAACCGGATGAAATCTATATTGTCTGCATACAATAGGAGGAAGTCAATCGATATTCATGACATTATTGCCTTCCATGCCGATTTTGAATTTCTTCATCCGTTTCAGGATGGGAACGGCAGAGTAGGCAGGTTGATCGCTCTCAAAGAGTGCCTGCATCACAACATCATCCCATTCATTATTGAGGATGCAAAAAAATCTTATTACTACCGCGGCCTGACAAAGTGGCCGGACGAAAAAGGGTGGCTGACTGATACCTGTCTGGATGGGCAGGATACATTCAAAAGAATTCTGGACTCACTCGGTATTATGTACGCTGAGACATAAAACGGCAGGTTTTTTGATATAATAAAGAACAATCAATTATATGGCATGGCCGCTCAAGAGAAGTTAATCAATGCTGGACATCATCGTTATTCCTTTGCTCATCTGTCTTATCCTTTCCTTCCGGATCAGAAAAGACCCGGACGAAACCGACATATTCTCTCGGACACAGACCGCCTGCATCAACGGGCTTTTTGTGTTCATGATTTTCGTCAGACATTTCTCGGAATATATTCAGGCCGGACGGTTTGATTGGGTGCTTGGCGTGGGGCAGCGTTATCTGGACCAGCTGATCGTCGTTTCATTTATGCTCTTTTCGGGCTATTCCTTTTACCTGCAGCAGAAGAAAAACAGCAGCTACCTTCAGAAACTTCCCAAAAAGATCCTCATTTTATGGCTGATGTTCGATGTGACGGTGCTGGCTTTTTTGCTGATGCAGCTGCTGCGCGGCAATACTTATGACCTTTCAACGGTCCTTCTTTCCCTGATCGGCGTGAAAAAGGTCGGGAACAGCAACTGGTATGTGTTCGCGATCATGTTTTTGTGGCTGTTTTCCTATATTTCTTTCTCACAAAAACGGATAAAACCGATTATTCTGATGGCTGTGCTCACTGCCGTTTATATGATCGTCTTTTCCCGGTTTCTGATCAAAGACCCCGTGATGTACAACACCGTCATTGCTTACCTGTACGGCATCATCCTGGCGGAGCATGAGGACGCCATCCTCGGTTTTCTGCGGAAGAAGGCTGTCTTTTGGGCAGCGGCTGCTGTGTCCCTGGCCGGGATCGTGACCGGGCTGCGTTTTCGCGAACATTTCATCCCATTTGAAATAGCGGTGACAGCCTTCAGCCTGTTCCTCATTCTGTTCTGCATGAAGATCAAAATGGAAAGTCCCGTTTTTCTCTGGCTGAACATGTATTCTCTTGAGATCTACCTGATTCAAAGGATCCCGATGATCGCACTTGAAGGAAAGATCAGTCCGAATATCCTTTATTTTCTGGTCTCACTGCTTCTCACGCTCAGCCTCGCGCTGGTATGGAAAAAGATCTATGAACTGCTGGCTAAGCGTATCTTAGCCGGGTGATAAAAAATCGCCTGTCTTCCGCGGATAAGGGCATATCAGCCAACAGGAATGGGGTTTCGTTGGACTGGAGATGATGGATCGTCGAGCTGTGGTAATTCAGTAACCCTTTGAATAAACAGCTCCGCTTTTAGGTAATCTTCCGCTGCAGCAGGAAACCTTTCACCCCGAATAGATAAATATACATTTAATCATCATATTTGTTTCATTTCTGGAAATTGATATAAAATACGTGTTGGTTATGTATAACTAACACGTATTTTTTTACCGGAGCACGGGGAAACAAACCACATCGATATCGGATGAGGAAACGGTGCTTCTCTGTCATATCTGCATACTGAACATTTACAATAGAGGTGAACATCATGTTTTTAACAATATTTCTTGCAATCGTAATTTGCGCGGCAGTAACGATCATGCTGATCTCGGCTATCGCATTCATCCAGGACATCAGGTTTTTCTCATCTGCCCCGAAGGAAGCCCTGCAAGTCCTAAAACCAAGGAACAATGAGCTGTTCCGGGGCGCCAGAGCAATGGGATGGGTACTGATGATAATAAGCATCCTGATGATATTGGGTGTGATTGCGGTCTCAATTTGGGACGGCTTCAGAAATGACTTTACATTCAAAGAATTCTTTCTGCGGTTTATATTGATCCTTACGATCTACAAAGCCTATGACATGATCTTCTTTGACTGGTTCATCCTGTGCAGGTTCCACTTCTTTCAGTATTATTACCCAGAGACAGAAAGCGCGCTGAATGGCAGAAAATATGGCTTCAATCTGAAAAGCCAGCTGCTGAAACTGCTGATCATTTTCCCTGCGGTGTCTGCACTCGCGGCATGGATATGCACATTACTGAAAGCGAGATAAAAAGAACATGAAATACGTTGGCATCTATTGGACATTGTTTGCCCCGTTGATGAAAAAAAGCATCAGCCATCGGTTTGACCAGGATCTGGCGAACCGGACGATCCGGCAGGGCAAGGCAGAATACAGGCGTCTTTTGTCCCGCGCTGACGACCTCGGTCCCGGAAACCCTATGGCTGAAAACGCTTATTTTGCCTATGTCTTCGCTGCGGCATGGCTCGGCAGCGGAAAGAAGATCACACCGGAAGAGATGGCCCTGGTGATGACTGATGTTCTGGAAAGCAGGCTGCTTCGTACATTTTTCGGCCTGACAGATCTGAACAAAAAACCGAAGAAATGGGAGCAGGACATGCGGAAGTATGAGGCATGGTTCGCTGTACACGGCAAGGATTATCCGGTCAACTGGAACGTAAACTTCGACCCATCCCGTCACCGGGACGGATCCTTCTATTATTTCACCAGATGTCCCATTTGCGAGTTTTGCCAAAGAGAGGGCATATCGGAACTTATGCCTGCGCTTTGCTCTACGGACGAGGTGATGTTCCGGCTTCAGCACGGCAGGCTCTATCGGCAGCATACGATTGCAAACGGAGAAGGCATTTGTGACTATTGGATCGTCGGCGATAAAATAAAAAAGCCGAAATAAGAGTTCTGTAACAGCACTTATTTCGTTTCGAACCAGGTTTTGGCTCTCAGGCGGGCATTTTCACAGCTTGAAGGATAAAGATAAAACAGATCCACCGCCTTATCCGGATTTTCCGGCAGGGAAAGCCAGTTTCTTTTCTTTGAATAATCTGACGCTTTTCCAACGAAAGGTTTTTGATACATTTTTCACCTCATAACGTTATTGAGTCAATAAAACCTGTTCTGTTGACTCAATTCTGGGTCAACGAAAACAGGTCATTTTGACTCAAGCCGATTAAATCAGCGTTTCCATAAGTTAATTCTCAATATACCAGAGTGTCCCGCTATCATCAGTGTACCTAACCCAGGAGCCGGGCTTGGTTTCGATGTACCACTGACCGTCGTTATATTCCATCCAACCGGCGTCACCATAGTCGGAGGAGAGACCTTCCACCCAATATTGCCATTGCGACGCATCGCTGTTGTACCAAATGTAAGTATCCGTTTCCTTGTCATAATAGCTTTCGGTCTCCGGATCATAAGGGATCTCTTTATCAGCCACTCCACGGTTTCCCTCAAGCACAATATAGGTACCGTCTGCATTGCGTTTCAGGCGGAGAGTCGACCCCGCTGGCAATGCAGAGGATGATGACGATCCCGTGCTGTCAGACTTTTTGTCTGTAATATACCAAAATCCGGACGGATTGCCCGTATATTCCCGCCAATTTCCGTCACTGACTTCAATATACCACTTGCCATTGTTGTATTCCATCCAGCCATAGCTGCCATAATCCGATGAGACGCCTTCGACCCAATATTGCCAGACAGGGTTTTCAAGATCGGTGTTATACCAGAAATATGTGTCTGTCTCCGGGTCATAGAAACTCTCAGAATTCGCGTCCCATTTCAAGATCTTATCCGCGGTTGTACCATCTGTGATGAGATAATAGGAGCCGTCTGCGTTTTGACCCAACCGGATCGTTCCTCCGGCAGGAACTGAAACCGCCGGGGCGGATGTGGGACGTGCGGTCGGCAGGATCGATTGTACAGTATTCGTCGGTCTGACACTGACCACCTGCGGGCTTCTTGTCCTTCCACAGGATCTGAAAAGCGATAGAACCAGGATCAGCCCCAGACCGATCAGCACCCACTTCAGGCAGGAAGGTTTATTTTTCGCTTTTGTTTCGTTTGTGGTTCCACCGTTATAGGTACCGGATGAGCTGATATCGTCTTTTTGCGCCTTCTCGATATCAAGCGGAGCGCCGCACTTGGAACAATGAGGAACATCACCTTCCTTCCAATCCAGCTTGGTGGTTGTTCCGCAGTAATCGCAGGTGAGGATCAGCGTATTGGATCCATCTGCGTTCTTCATCATCAGGTTATCATACCGCGTTCCGTTTTCATCATAATAACCCGGCTGATAGGTTTTCCCGTCAACCTCATAAGGTTTGTCATAATACACGTAGTCATGATTCATACCGCGGAAGAGCATCGCGGTAAGCAAGGCAGTAGATCCATAGCTCGGCTGGTTATAACGCGGACGCATCGGCGGCATCGGATCGTAATTGTATGACGGATTCCTTCTGACCTGTTCGACATTATCACGGCGGGGCGCCGAACTGAATGACGAGGAACTGTGCCGGGAAGGTCCACCGCTTCGTGAACTGCCAAACCCGGAAAACAATGATCCGCCCGATGAGCTCGAGGATGACCGACTGTGAGAACTTGGACCGAATGAACTCCTGCCTCCGAAGGAACTTGAACTTCGGCTGCTGCGGAAGCTGCTTGATGAACTTCGACTGCTGCTGCGGGAACTGCTCCGACCGCTGCTTGAACTGCTGCTATGAGTTTTGGGTGGCATTTTCACCTCCTTTATAGAATTCCCCTGGTGAAACCATCAATGAAATTTTCCCTGCATTAATTATGACATAAATTCGCAATTCATCGCAGCCATATTGTTGTTTTCATGCAATTGATCCGTACTTGTCTCAGGGGATAGGAAACAGGATATAGGATATAGTGAGTGTGATCCCCTCAAGGCAGCTGCCGCACTATCCACTATTCCCTATACCCTATATCCTATACCCTATATCCTATTCCCTATCTCCTATATCCTATTTCCTATCTCCTATATCCTATTCCCTATAAAATCCAATTATAACAAGGGATACCGATATACCGAACATTTACAAAATTCATATATTATCTATCGTTTGGAAAGCTGTACCGATCATTGCCGTGATCACAAAATCCTATTCCCAGCCTGACCGTCAGAAGCGTTATGAAAATTGGTAGTAAGCGGACGGAGCCGCATATGCCCATGATGAATGGGGAGCACAGGATCCGGCTGATGAAATGACCGTCCCGTTTTTTATTTTTTGATGATCCCGCCGCCGATTACGCGGTTCTGATCATCATAAAAAACCGCCGACTGTCCCGGCGTGGCTGCCCGGACGGGAGCGTCGAAGATGATGCGCACGTTCCCTTCACCATCCGAAAGAAGGGAAGCCTGTTC
The DNA here is from genome assembly GCA_964459115.1 of uncultured Leptolinea sp. GTDB lineage: Bacteria > Chloroflexota > Anaerolineae > Anaerolineales > Anaerolineaceae > Flexilinea. The sequence goes on from CAYWKZ010000042.1 coordinate 20,483, forward strand.
ACCGGCGTGATGGTAGCGGATCTTCACACGGGCACGGAGCGTCTCACCGGGCGCCAGACCGGGGATGCTCAGGAAATTCAGCCGGTCACAGCGCACCTCCGTCGTATAAAGCGACTTCTCATCCCCCAGCACGACCTCATTGGTTTCTGCCCGGATCTCTTTCACATAGATCGGGTACCCCGCCGCGATCAGTCC
>CAYWKZ010000043.1:0-6963 GCA_964459115.1 uncultured Leptolinea sp.
TGGTTTCTGCCCGGATCTCTTTCACATAGATCGGGTACCCCGCCGCGATCAGTCCCTTACGCTGTCCCACCGTGTAATGGATGATGCCCCGGTGTTTCCCGAGGACCTTCCCGTCTTCGGATATGAAGTTCCCCTCCCCGGGGACGGTGAGGTTGGGGTCATTGAGAATGTAGTCCGCGTAGCTGCCTTCGGTGACGAAGCAGATCTCCTGTGAGTCCTGCTTCTGCGCCACATCCAGTCCGGCATCCTCAGCAATGCGGCGGACCTCGGCCTTGCTGTATTTTCCCAGCGGCATCAGCGTATGCGCCAGCTGGTCCTGCGTCAGCCGGTACAGCATATAGGTCTGGTCCTTTTCGGCATGGTCAGCCTGCCGGACCGTGTACCTGCCGTTTTCCAGCCGGACCACCGAAGCATAATGGCCGGTGGCAGCGTAATCTGCCTCGAGCGCCGCGGCATAGTGAAGCAGACGGTCCCACTTGACACAGCGATTGCATTCGACGCAGGGGTTGGGCGTTTCTCCGCGAAGGTAGGACGCGAAAAAGGGCTGTTTGACCTTTTCATCGAAGACGTCGATCACGTTCGGTGCGTAATAACGGATGTGCAGCTTCCTGGCGGTACGGCGTGCGTCATCGATCTCGCAGCAGCGTCCGTCACGGCTGTCTGTCCTCAGCGTCATGCCGATAACCTCATGCCCCGCTTCCTTCAGCAGATGGGCCGCCACCGCACTGTCAACTCCACCGGACATTCCAACGATCACCTTCGCCATTTTTGCCCTCCTTTTTCTGCTTTCGCTTCGGCGCCGATGCAGTAAGGGGCGCCATAATCTTTTTTTCCTACTGTCCTGATGAGAAATTATAATTTATGGAAAGGACCATAAGTAATTTTATGAAAATTTATGCTGACAATGCCGCGACAACCAAAATGTGCCGCCACGCGCTGGAGGCAATGACCGCGTGTTTGGCAGAGGTGTACGGAAACCCGTCCAGCCTGCACAGCGCCGGGCAGGAAGCCTATCAGGCGCTGACAGACGCGCGGGAAAAGATCGCCGCCTTACTCGGCTGCCAGGCAAACGAGATCATTTTCACATCCGGCGGGACGGAAGCCGACAACCAGGCACTGCTCTCCGCTGCCGCGCTCGGGACCCGGTCCGGAAAGAAACATATCGTCTCAACAGCCTTCGAACACCATGCCATCCTGCACACGCTTGACAGACTGAAATCAGAAGGCTTTGAGATCACCCTGCTCGATGTGCACCCAAACGGGATCCTCAGCCCGGAGCAGGTCATGGACGCGGTCCGTCCCGATACCTGTCTGGTGACGGTCATGTATGCCAATAACGAGATTGGGACCATCCAGCCCATCTCGAAGATCGGGAAAGTCTGCCGCTCAAAAGGTGTCCTGTTCCACACGGACGCGGTCCAGGCCGCCGGGCATCTGGCGCTCGATCTGAGGGAGGAGAATGTGGATATGCTTTCTCTCTCCGCGCACAAATTTCACGGACCGAAAGGGGTGGGCCTTCTCTATTGCCGCCGCGGGACCCCGTTGAGCAGCCTCATCCATGGCGGCGCCCAGGAGAAAGGCCGCCGGGCCGGGACGGAAAACGTCCCGGGAATCGTCGGAATGGCCGCGGCATTGGAGGATTCGCTGAAGGATCTGCCGCTCAAGCAGCAGCGCATCTCCTCGCTGCGGGACCGACTGATCCGGAATTTAACGAAAATCCCGGGCGCGTACCTGAACGGTGATGCGGAAATGCGTCTGAGCGGAAACGTCAACTTTTCATTCGAAGGCATTGACGGTGAGGCGCTGCTGATGATTTTGGATGAGAAGGGAATCGCCGCTTCGTCCGGCTCCGCTTGCACGGCCGGGTCCATGGACCCCAGCCATGTGCTGCTCGCACTCGGCAGATCCTATGAACTGGCAAAAGGTTCCCTCCGGCTGACGATGGATGAGGAAAACACCGAGGAAGAGGTCGAAACGATCAGTAAAGCGGTGAGCGCAGGAGTCACCCTGCTGCGGGAAATTTGACATTAGGGCACATCTAAAAAACGAAATGGCGGGGATATGAGGTCCTCATTATTCTATCGAAAAAAGAGGCTCTTCGAAAGCAGCAATGTAACGGTCATAGGTATATCCGGTCAGGTATTTATACGAAACATTATTATTGCTTTTTTCGATCAGGTCTGAACTGACGGATGCATAAGAAACGGTTACCGGGTCGGAATAACGGAACCAGTAGCCGTTCCTGTCCAGGAAAAACCCGTTGATCGTGATAAAGTGGGAGTAGCCCCAATAATCTTCCATCACCATTCCCCGCAGGTAACAGACCTCAATCACCGCAGGCCGGCCGGTGGCCAGCAGTTCGATCAATGTTTCTTCAGTCGTTTTTCCCGGGGTTCTGTGATTGGTCAGCAGCTGTCCGCCGGACAATTCTTCCCTGACATATCTGTTTACGGTGTTTGCGACCTGCTGCCCGGTATTTTCATACATTGGATAGCCGGTGCAGTAATCACTCCCATCCATGCAGTAATTCCTCATGGTATTCACACGGGTAAACATTTCATTTCCGTACACAGGATCAACCAGCTGCATGACAATCGCACCGGCTGCTGAACCACAGGCGGTCGAAGCCCCGTAGGTGCACCAATACTGGTTGACGACACCGGTATCCAGGAAGCCGCTGACATATGCAAGTTCACTGCGAAGTTCTGTGTCGTCATGGTGAACCACCGCATAAAGGGCGGTGATCACGGCATCCCCGCCTTTATAGGCAAAATCAGGTTTAATCTCTGCTTCCGAAACAGGCGGTGTCAGCAGATTATACAACAATGAAACTTCCCTGTCTTTCTCCGCGGTTATTTCCGCTAACAGTTTGTCATTGATCAATTGATTTCCTGACCGGTATTCCCGGCTGTAAAGTTTGATTTTATCGCCTTTTGAAAAATCACCGCTCAAAAGCACTTTCCCGGGTGCAGTGATTTTGAGTGAGAGACGGTTTTCAGTCTTCCCGTCTTCTGCAGCGGCAGCCGGGTTGATTAGAGATAAAACAAAAATGCAGAAAACAAGAATAAAAATTTTTGAAGAGTAACAGCAGATTTTATTGTTCATCATGATAATATTTTTTTATCAGCAGTTCTCGTTCAAAGATCATAGCCGCCCACATAAACATGGCGCCAAAATCCATCATGCCCCTGCGGACTTCCGCACAATTTATGGAGCGGCTTACATTGATCCCGGAAAGAAACAGCTACTCAGCCGAATAGGTGATGCTGACAGAGGCGCTGATGACCAGCTTCGCCGCCTGCACAACAGTACCGGAGCCTGCTGCCGCGTCTGTCACCGCCATCTTGGCATAAACATTCCCGACGTTGTTTTCAAAGCTGAACACACCATCCTCCGAGAGTGTTTCGATGCCGGTGATGGTCAGTCCGGAAGCTTTCGCCAGGATATCAGCCTTCTTTTGTGCGTCCGCAACGGCTTCCTGCAGCGCTTCGGCTTTGGCATCCTCTGTGTCCGAGGCAGAGAAGGAGATGCCGTTCAGTGTGTTGGCACCGGAAGCAAAAGCTGCGTCGATCAGGGCGCCGACTTTATCCATCTCCGTGACTTTGATGGCCAGATTAGAGCTGGCGTTGTAGGCTTCGACCGTCTCCTGATCGTTCTGGTAATCATATGTGACATAGATGTTGATAAATTCAGTATTGATGTTCTCTTCATTGACGCCCTGTTCGATCAACGCGGTCCGAATCGCAGCGATGGATTCATTCACCTTCTGCTGGGCTTTCAGTACATCTTTATCACGGGCATTGACACCCAGGGAAATGACTGCGGTATCCGCACTGACGCGGATCTCACCGGTCCCGCTGACGACAATTTTGGATTCGGCCTGCGCTGCGGCAGCTGTCAGCAGCATGACCAGAGCAATAAACAATACAAAGAGTTTTTTCATGATTTGTTTTCCTTTCCTGTGACTTCTGTCACATTCAAATGGACGCTGGCTGTTGATAAAAAGTTTCAGGCCCCGTTTTCAGCCTTTATCTCCCTGATGCATTTTTCTGTATGCCTTATCCTCATAAAGCTTTTTATCCGCACGCCGCAGGCAGCTTTGGAAGGAATCCTGATCTCCGGTCAGTTCATCATAACCGGCACTGACAGAAATGGGACAGGGTATCTCTTTGACACGGGCATCAATCTCAGCGCGAACTGCAGCAATCAGTCTTTCGATCTCCTCCCGTTCAGCAGGATGAATGATGAGAACGAATTCATCTCCGCCATACCTGCCGAGAAAGGCGGGCATATTGCGGCTGCTCACCACCTGCTTAAGCGAATCCGCCACAAGCACCAGCGCTTTGTCACCCTCGGCATGACCATATGTATCGTTGATCCCCTTAAAGTTGTCGATATCCATCATGACCACATATGTCAGACGTCCGTCCTGATGGAGGTTGGAAGGCTGTGAAACATAACGCGCAAGCTGAGCCCGATTATTGAGGTTTGTCAGCGGATCCAGCGAGATTCGGAGGTTGATCGACTCGATATAGAAAATCAGCATCAGGATCAGGGATGTGAAGCAAAAAATCGGAATATAAGGAAACCACACCATCTGGACGATTCCGCCCGCTATCACCATCAGCGGGAAAAAACCGACAAACAGGTGTTTACTCCTTTCCTGCCGGTTTTCTTCTCTCCTTGCCCTTCGGATCGTATAAAAAAGGATCGCCGCCATATAGATGTAAGGAACAGCGACAAGATAAATGCTATAGACAGGACGCGTATCTAAGTTTTCATCCAGAAGCGTCTGAGGTGCGATGATATAATGCAAAATCAGCGCAGCCGTTGAAACCAGGAAGGGCAACAAGACAGCGAAACGGTTCTTCGGAAGGTCCCGGTTGGGGACCTGCTCAAATGCCAGGACGTACTCAAGCCAGGTGTAGGTGATCGCAGCCATGAGAACATAAATCAGAAACACGTTGGCGGTCATGGTAAAACGGGTTTTTGGGATCAGGTGATCCACGATCGCAGCCCAAAAGCAGTCCACCAGAAAATAGGCGATAAATGCGACCAGTACATGGTCAAATTTGATCTGCTTTTCCTGTCTGTCAATACTGAAATAATTATGGAACAAGAGGATAGCAAATATGATCACGCATACAACATTGGCTTCGATGTAATAAACAGAAAAACTATGCATTTGCCGGACGTCCTTATCCTCAAATATTATCCCCTCTCTAATGATAGCATAAAATACAGCCTCGCGGATGATTATACGTTAAAATAAAAATGATCCTGTAAATTGAATAAAGGAGAAAAAGATGATAATTTCTGTGATTGAAATGATTTTACCGATCGCCATAGCGTTTTCCATCGGCATCCTGATGCGTAAAAAGAACATGATGAACGACAGCGGCTCCTCAGCAATAAAAACCATCGTCAGCAAATTCATGCTGCCGGTCATTCTGCTCAATGCCTTCATGTTCGCGGATTACTCCAAAGACTCCATGGCGATCATCATCGTCTTTTTCCTGGCGATGCTCGCCGAGTTTGGTCTCGGTTTTGTAATTAGGCGCTTCATTCCGGAACGGGCAAAATACTTTCCCTTCGTTTTCGCCACCATTGAAGGCGGAACGATCGGTTATCCGCTGCTGTCCATGCTTTACGGCACCCGCGGCACCAGTGACATGGCGATCATCGATGTGGCGCACACCGTGTTCCTTTTTCTCATCGTGATCCCGATCCTCCAGTCGGTAGATGGCAGCGATGGGGATTTCCGGAAGATCCTCAAAAATGCTGTGCTCTCACCGACATTTCTCGCGATGGTGATCGGGATCGCCCTCGGCCTCTTGGGCGTAGACACGCTGATCAGCAATTCTTCGTTCAACAGTATTTACCAGTCCACGGTCAGTTTTCTTTCAAATCCAGCCGGTCTGCTGATCCTGATCACACTGGGATATGACCTGTCGCTGCGGGAAGACCTTCGGAAGTCAGTTCTTTTCACGATTTTCACCCGGTTTGCCGCGATGTGGGCTTTCTGCGCGCTGAGCTGCCTGATCATTTTCCGCTTCATCCCTTACAGCAAAGAAACCATGGTAGCGCTGATCCTCGCGTTCAGCCTGCCCGGTTCCTATGCCATCCCGATGTTCGGGAAATTCGAAGGACACAGGGATTATGTCTCTACTACAATATCCTTCTCCACGCTCGTGACACTGCTGGTTTTCGTGGGACTGACCGTGTATATCAACCTCTGAGTACGTCCTTCCACGATCAGCAAACAAGGCATATGTCTGGTACTGACCAATCCCGAAACAGATATCCCTAAGAATAAAAAACCGGGGAACAAACCATGTGATCACATGATTTGTTCCCCGGTTGCACTTTGTTCAATACCGGTTTATCCGATATCCTCCAATACGACAGAGCCAAGGACCGATTTACCGAAGGCGGAAAGCAGGGTGCGGATCTTCTGCACGTCATCGATCTTCGTTTCATAGCGCTTTCCAAGCAGAATGACTTGCTGTGTATCACCCAGTTTCTTCACAGTTTCCGGATCCTCAAGAACATTTCCGGCAAAGATACAGGGTGTCTTGCTGTCAACTTTGTCAAGGTCCTTTACAAGTTCAGCTGCTTTTGTGTTGTCCATAGCGCTGACAAAGACAGCTTGGGAAAGGTTTTTTTCCTTCATAACGCCGCCAAGATTGTTGACGATCAGCCGATCCTGAGTTCCTTCATCGTTCTTCCAGTTTCTGCCGCCGATCCCTTCGATGGTGATCTTATCAAAACCGCACTTTATCATCAATTTTTCAAGCCATTTTTCAAACGAAGTCTGTTTTATATCAGGTTTGACACGCCAGATGTTTCCCAGCACTGTGATACCGAGGACATTCCAGTCACTGTCTGTCTTCATGGAACGACTGAAGACATAAGCCATTGCAAAATAACCGGCCATCACAAACACACCGGCCACACAACCGA
>CAYWKZ010000043.1:7063-20579 GCA_964459115.1 uncultured Leptolinea sp.
ACATAAGCCATTGCAAAATAACCGGCCATCACAAACACACCGGCCACACAACCGATAATGCCGAATTTTACAGCCTGTTTAACGGCATAAAAAGTTCCGAATTTCTGTTTCGGCTTCGGGCTTTTTTCCCATTCTTCTTCCTGCAGATTGAGTTGTCCGATCTGGTTCGCATAATCGCTGATCTTCAGCAGGTTCGCTTTCTGTGTTTCATCCAGATTCAAATCGATGGTCGAATAGACAGATTCTGTCAGGGTCTCAATATTATGTGTGCCCAGAGCTTCCTGATATTCCACATATTTGCTATAGAGATTAGCCTTGACCATATCCAGAATCTTTTTCACATCTTCTTCACTCTTTCCCACACAGGTAACCGTGAGCGTGGATGAATCAGTAGCAACCTTCTGTGTCAGAATTTCAGTGAGGAAACGAACTTCATCGACAATATCAGTATTTTCGAGAATGGAGCTGTATAACTCACCGCTGTTCAGGTAACCTGAATAGGCCATCAGAATGCGCAGGGTCGGGTCCGTATTCTGGAAAGAAAGATTAGGGTCAATTTGATATTTTGCGTCAATGTAAAGAACAAAACTGCCGACCCATTTATTCATCGGATCGATCTTCATCAGCGCAGATTTTTCATTGTAAACCTGCTGCTGTTCAGAAGCCTGCCGGAAATTCTCAATTTTTGTATTCAGCTGTTCACCGGTCGCTTCCCAGTCATTCATTTCGATTTGATATTTGGTCTCTGCTTTCTGCAAAGATTCCGGGTCAAGGTTCGCAAGAAACCCGGTGACAAGCTTGTATCCGAATAATAACAGGCCGATGATAACAGCACCGCGCAGGATAACACGCCATTTTACCAGTACACGGTACAGCATATCCCGCAGATCGATTTCGAATTCCATTTCATTATCCATATTTCATTCTCCCATTGTTGACAATCAGGAATCAGGGCATGACACACCGGTCTGCCCTGCAAACCCACCACTTAAAGCATACCATAATTTTTGGTGAAATAAAGGAAATACATGAGCTAACGTATTGCGGCAGAAAAACAGCCACAGCGCAGATTTGATGTACAATAGTTATATCTCAGAAAGGATGGTACCGGCATGATATACAGGTCAGACAAATACGGAAATCAAATTTCGCAGCTCGGTTATGGCTGCATGCGTTTCAGCAGAAAAGGAAGCTCCCTTGACTATGAAAAATCGGAACGTGAGCTGCTGCTCGCCATCGACCGCGGGGTCAACTATCTGGACAGCGCCTATATCTACCCGGGGAGCGAAGAGCTGGTCGGCCGCGTACTGGAGGAAAACCACTGCCGGGACAAAGTGAACCTGGCAACCAAGCTGCCCCAATATATCATCCGCAATTCAAAAGCCATCGACAGGATCTTCCGGGAAGAGCTTTCCCGGCTGCGGACAGACCGTATCGACTATTATCTGATGCACATGTTCACTGACTTCGCCGAATGGGAGAACCTGCAGCGGCTGGGGATCGAGGACTGGATCCAGGCCCGCAAAGCAGAAGGCACCATCCGCAACATCGGGTTCTCCTATCACGGGAACCCGGAGATGTTCATGAAGATCGTTGACGCATACGACTGGGACTTCTGCCAGATCCAGTATAACTACCTCGACGAACACAGCCAGGCCGGCCGCAGAGGACTGGAGTATGCCGGAGAAAAAGGGATCCCCGTGGTCATCATGGAACCGCTGCGGGGCGGCAAGCTGGTCAACCTGCCGGAGAAAGCCAAAGCCATCATCCGGGAAGCCGGCAAAAATTACAGCACTGCCGAGCTCGGGCTCCGCTGGCTGTGGAACCAGCCGCAGATCATGTGTGTGCTATCCGGGATGAACTCCGTGGAGATGGTCGAGGAGAACTGCCGGATCGCCTCCGAAGCACAGGCAGGCGGCTTTGACGAATCGGACCAGGCAGTGGTCAGTCAGGTCAGGGATTTCATCCGCTCCCGGGAAAAGGTCGGCTGCACCGGCTGCCGCTACTGCATGCCCTGTCCGCAGGGTGTGGACATCCCCGGCAACTTCCATTACTACAACCTGATGTATATGGAAGATGAAAAAAAGAGCGCCGTCCGCTTCGAGTTCGCCCGCGGGATGGGGCTCCACAAGAACCCGGCTTTTGCTTCGCAGTGTATCGGCTGCGGAAAATGCGAAAAACACTGCCCGCAGCACCTGCCTATCCGGGAAAAGCTCAAAGAAGCGGACAAAGAACTCCGCCCGGGTATGTATAAGATCGGGATCGACATCGCCCGCAAGATCATGGTGCGATAAACCGGGTACGGTGTGACGATTGGAATCACCGACGCAAACTTTTAGCATGAGATTCGCTGCGATCCTGCTGCTCATCGGTATTTTTCTGATCGGTTTGCTTGTTGCCGGCTGTTCGCTGCCGCAGCAGCGGACAGCTGCAGAAAAAACCGCCTCTGTCGAAATGACGATTGCCGCATTGATCTCCACAGAACAGACACTGCGTTCCGGTTACACACCGACGCCTTCCGTCACATCGATCCCCACCCAAACATCGACACCCGAACCGACAATGACCTTCACGGCTACCTTCGGGCCTTCTCCCACGCCGACACTCGGCCCGGAATACTTTCACGGATCTTTGTGGTATGAACCCGGTTATGTGAGCCAGTACGGCCTGAAATATAACGGCAGTGAGATCACCACCGGGTGCACCGCCGCCTGCATCCAGATGGTCCTGGATTTCTGGCATGAGTACAAAGAAACATATCCCACCATGGGTGCGCAGGAACTGCTCAATCAGAATGTCTGGCAGGGTCAGTTCGATGTCCATACGGGGCTGAACATCCTCGACACCGAAGACGATCTGCAGATGATGGACTACTACCTCGGTGTCCGGCAGAACAGCTCAAAGGAAGAACTGCTGGCCGCGCTTGAACGCTACGGCCCGCTGCTCATCCTGACCAAGGTGAACTGGACGCCCTTCGGCGCCAACCACATGGCCGTTCTGACCGGATATGACCCTGAAGAGGATCTGGTGCGCATCCTGGACCCCTGGCAGATCGGCGGCATCATTGAGATGCCCTATGAAAATTTTGACAACATCTGGAAGCTGAATTATCTGGACAGTGAGACGGAAATGCTGCAGCGCGCGTTTTTCTTCATCGTCCCCTATCCGGAACTGCGCAGGGAAAACGAGCTGTTTATCCCCTGGTATGTATTTCTAAACAGACAATAATATACTTAGAAAACGCTGATTTATTCGTTCTGAGTCAAGAGTGACCTGTTTTCGTTGACTCAGATTTGAGTCAACAGAACAGGTTGCATTGACTCGTTTGACGTGAAATCGGTATTAATCAGTGCTTTCCTTATTTTATTTCATCAATGAGCAGCGTGTTCCGCTGACCGTCATCGATGACATAGGCAGTCAGTACACTGCTGCCCATCGTCCCGTTTTTGTTGTAATTCGTCAGCACATAACGAACTTCCGCAGGGTTCACTCCCTCCGCCTGCAGATAAGCCTGCGTGACATCATAACGGCTGATGTCCGCCATCAGGTCGCGGAAGTTTTCGATCGGCGTACCGGAACCGTTGTAGCAGCAGTTCCGCTGCATGTTTTCTGAAAGCATCCACCAGGCCTGATCAAAATTCCGATCGTTGAGATAGGTGTAGTAGGTTATGATAAACTGCTGGGGAGTGGGATATTTTCCGCTCGGCCAGGGCGTGTTGGTCGGCTGGTTCCCGGTAGTGATGTTCAGGATCAGCGACTCCCCATATGCCGCAGCCGTAGCATTGAAAGCAAAATAATCGGAAACACCAAACAGCGGCGTTTCGGTCGGCGCCATGGCAGTCTCCCGGGCATCCATGGTTGAACGGATCTGCTCCATTTCGACAGCTGCCTGCTGTGTCTGCAGCACCTGGTTCTCGTTCCGCAGCACCAGTCCGGCGCCGAACACGATGCCGAGAACCAGCACAAAAATGATCCCAAGGATCAGAAATGTTCTTTTCCGGATCGGGTGAGCCGACGCCTGCTTTCTGGTTTCCTCGATTGGAGAAAAATAATAGCCCCCGACCGTTCCGGATCCGCCATTGCTGTTGATCAGAGCGATGAAGTCTGATCCCAGCCGGTGTGTGGTCCAAACGGTAGGGGACAGTTTGATAATCGAAAAAACGTGAGCGCTGCTTTCACCCGGATTCAGCCGGAAGGACTTCGGTGTGACTTCGATCCAACCCACCTGAACGTTGATCTGACCGACCAGCACCCGGTCTCCCCGGTTTTCAATCGTCAGGACAGCCTGTCCGCGCTCTTTGATCTCACGAACATTGTTCAACTCTCCAAAATCCAGTACATCCGGCTCGAAAGCGAGCCGTGCTGACGGAACATTTTCAGGGTTCAGCGATTCACTCAAGCAAAACTCACAAGGTTTCAGCAGACTGCGCAAGCGCGACGGCACCGCAGGCGCCGGCCCGGTCACCCAAAACCGGTGGAGTGATGTAGGAGTCGATCCGTTCCGTGATGGCAGGAGCCTGAACATAACCGTTCAGAAGCCTCAGAACTTCCCGGCGGATCTTCGGGAAAACATGTTCCTGGTGCATCACACCGCCGCCAAGGACGATTTTTTCCGGAGAAAGCATCAGGATCTGCGCGACACAGGTCTGAGCCAGATAGTTTGCAAAAACATCCCAGAAGGGATGAGCTTCACCCAGCTGGTCGGCGCTGATGCCAAAGCGGTCCTTGATGGCAGGACCCGCGCAAAGCCCTTCCAGACAGTCCCCATGGAAGGGACAATGGCCGGTATAGGGATCCTTTTCCGGGTCTCTGCGCAGGAGCACGTGCCCGGCTTCCGGGTGGAGCAGTCCATGGACAGGTTTCCCGTCGATCACAGCGCCGGCGCCGACACCGGTCCCGATGGTGTAATAGACCAGTGATTTGACATTTTCCGGGTTGCCCCAGCGGTACTCCGCCAGAGCCGCGCCGTTCACATCCGTATCAAAGGCACAGGGCAGACCAAGTTCTGCCTCCAGCGGACCGATCAGGTCCGTGTCTTTCCAGAACGGTTTCGGGGTGCTGGTGATATAACCGTAGGTCGGAGAGTCTTTATGAAGGTCGATCGGACCGAAAGACGCCACACCGATCGACTTCAGCTCATATTTTTTCATCTGTTCTTTGAAAAAATCGATCGTCCTGCCGATCGTTTCCTCCGGTTTCGTGGTCGGGAAACGGATTTCTTCAACATAATGATCCGGATCGGATGCGATGGAGCAGACAAATTTTGTTCCGCCCGCCTCAATAGCGCCATAATACTTCATAAAACCTCCTAAACTGCCAACTGATAATTATTATATCTGATTTGGCTCAAAGATTGCACAAATAATCTTTGATAATTTTAACAGTATTTTAACACGAATCAGTTAAAATCTACTTGATAGAAAAAAACCCGTTTACCGGGATAAGCAGGATGGTACAAAGACTATGATGAGATTTGACAGATTTACAGACAGCGCACAAGAGGCAGCACAGCGCTCGATTGAAATTTTACAACGCTATGAACAGAATCAGGTAGATACAGAGCACATCCTTCTAGGATTGGTGGAAAAACCGGAAGGTATGATCCAGCAGATCCTGGATGAATTAAATGTTTCCAGCAGCACACTTTGTGACCGTTTGGATTACCTGCTCCGGACGACCACAAAAGCCAACATCTATGGGGGAGGCACCGGACAGATCTTTATCACGCCCAATGTCCGCAGGATCCTGGACCAGGCCTATGCCGAGTCAAAGCGTCTCGGAGAAGACCTGATCGGTACGGAACACCTGTTTCTGGCGATATTAAATGAAAAAGGAACATCGGTCGCGGCATTGCTGAACGAATACGGCATCACCCGCGTGAAGGTCCTGGAGATCATCATGAAGAGCCGCAACAGCAAAGGGTCCGTCGCCTCCGGCGCCAAAGGGAAAGGGAAAATCCCTGCCAACCACAAGGCGCTGGACAAGTTTTCCCGCGACCTGACGCAGCTTGCCCGTGACGGTAAACTGGACCCGGTGATCGGCCGCGACGGAGAGATCACCAGAATGATGCAGGTGCTTTGCCGCAGGACGAAGAACAACCCCGTGCTGATCGGTGAAGCAGGCGTCGGGAAAACCGCCATCGTGGAAGGGCTCGCGCAGCGTATCGCTGACAATGACGTACCGGAGATCCTCAGCGGGAAGGCAGTGCTTTCCCTGGATATGGGCGCGATGGTCGCCGGTTCAAAGTTTCGCGGAGAATTTGAAGAGCGCATGAAGGCTGTGATCGATGAGGTACGAAAATCCGAAGGCTCCATCATCCTTTTTATTGATGAGCTCCACACGGTCATCGGCGCCGGATCCTCACAGGGCGCTATTGATGCATCCAACATGCTCAAACCTGCATTAGCCCGTGGTGAGCTGCAGTGCATCGGCGCCACGACACTGGACGAATACCACAAATATATTGAAAAGGATGCAGCGCTGGAACGCCGATTTGCATCGGTTTATGTGGAAGAGCCCTCCGAAGAAGTCACGGTGGAAATGCTCAAAGGTCTGCGGGACCGCTATGAACAGCACCACAAGATCATTTTCTCGGATGACGCACTGGAAGCAGCGGTACGCCTTTCTTCACGATATGTCACCGACCGCAAGCTGCCGGACAAAGCCATCGACCTGATGGATGAAGCCGCCGCAAGCCTGAGGGTGAAACTCTTCTCACTCCCGCCGGAACTGAAGGAAATAAAGACCAAACTGGACCGCATGATGGAAGACGAGGAAAATGCCGGTAATGAACGCAATTATGAAAAAGCTGCAGAGTTGAAGGCAGAGCGTCTGCGTGCCCAGGAAGCTTATGAAAAAACGAAAAGCGAATGGGAGACAGCCCAGAAGCTCGATGAAGTCGTCGACGTGGACGACGTAGCCCAGATCGTAGGACAATGGACCGGGATCCCGGTCAGCCAGATGCTGCAAAATGAATCCGAACGGCTGCTCCACATGGAAGAACATCTCCACAAGCGCATCATCGGTCAGAGTGAGGCGATCCACGCCATCTCCGATGCCATCCGCCGCTCCCGCACGGGGCTCAAAGATCCAAAGCGCCCGATCGGTTCCTTCATCTTCATCGGTCCCTCCGGTGTCGGGAAAACCGAACTGGCGAAGGCGCTGGCCGAATTCATGTTTGACGATGAGGATGCCCTGATCCGCCTGGACATGAGCGAATACCGCGAACAGCACACCGTATCCCGCCTGTTCGGGGCGCCTCCCGGATATGTCGGTTATGAACAGGGCGGACAACTGACAGAGGCTGTGCGCCGGCGTCCCTATCGGGTGGTTCTGTTTGACGAGATTGAAAAGGCACATCCGGAAGTCTGGAATTCATTGCTCCAGATCCTGGATGACGGACGTCTGACAGACGGCCAGGGTGAACTGGTTGATTTCCGCAATACCGTGCTGATCATGACCAGCAACCTGGGCACGGAATATATCAACCGCAGCGGTTCGCTGGGGTTCCTGGGAACCGGCAGTGATTCGGATGACCGTGACGCCAAGATGAAGATCGACAAGGCGCTGAAGAGCACCTTCCGTCCGGAATTCATCAACCGCATTGATGAGATCATCATGTTCACGAAGCTTTCCCTGGAAGAGATGGAAGAGATCGTCGATCTGCAAATGAAAGAGCTCCAGGCCCGCATGCTCGAAAACGGTGTATTTCTGGAACTGGATCCGGAAGCACGCAAATGGCTGGCTTCCATCGGGTATGACCCGGCATTCGGCGCCCGTCCGCTGCGCAGAGCACTGCAAAAATATATCGAAAGTCCGTTATCCAACCTCTGGCTTTCCGAATCAGTCGAACCGGGTGATGTGGTCTTTGTTTCACACAAACCGGACAGCGACACACTGGACCTGGAAGTGAGAAAGGTTTTGGAGACTGCGGAAAGCAGTCAGCCGGAATTGCCGGACGCTGTTATGGTCTCCTCTGAAGAATCAGCCGGTGAGAGCGAGAGTAAAGCGGAAACCGGTCAGAACTGAAAATGAACGTATCAGACCGCAATGTTGACCTGAGAGCCTTTTTTCCTTTCAGAAGCTGCAGCGAAGAGCTTTTGACAAGGGCACAGGCGCTGGGCAGATGTGTGAAATATACAACGGGGGAGCGTGTTTTATTGAGCGGCTCCCCCGCTAAACATTGCGGGCTGATCGTAGACGGACAGGCTGTGGCATTCAAGATCGATGAAAACGGGAAACGCTACCAGCTTTGTCTGGATGAAGGCTGCTTTATCGGGTTGGAAACCGTTCAGTCACAGGGCAGCTATAACGCCAAGATCGCTGCGCTGTCTGACCTCGAAGTCTTTTTCTGGAATGCCGAGGGGATCACAGAACTGATGAATGATTTTCCGGAGTTCGCGGACGCGCTGACCATGCTGGACAACGGGAGGCTTTATCAGGAACAGTGGCTGATCCCGGAGACGGATGTAACCGACCCGGTCTTGTGTTCCGTACCCGCTCACCGGCTGTCAGTGGCAGCTCCTGCCGCGGGGATCCTGCTGGTCCTCTTCCTTTGCCTGTGGACCTGTTCCCTGCTGATTCGGCGCTATCCGGTAGCCTGGCTGCTGGTTTTGGGGCTGTTCGTAGCAGCCGGCAGTCTGATCTACCGGGTCGTGAGCAAGCGGATGAATGAACGGCTGATCGTTACCACCCGGAACCTGATCCTGATCCCGGGAGCAAACGGCACGGAAATGTCCGTATCCAGGCTGAGCGGAATCCAATCCCTGAGGCTGAACCAAAACATCTTAGAAAAGCTCGGCAATATCGGCAGGGTAGAAGTCCAGACCGAAAACGATACCCACCGCACGCCGCTCATCTCCGCGCCGGAGCAGACTGCGGCACTGATCCGGTTTTTCGCCGAAAAAGCGTCACGGGGACGCCCCGTCCCGCTGACCGGCAAACCGTACAAGACTATCCCCGAACGGCACATCGCTGCCGCTCAACCGCAGCCGTCAGCAAGACCGGTCTATGCCGCGTCAAAGCCATCTTCGGTTCCCAATCATACCGAGGCAAAGACAGCCGTACCGAAATTTCAGACCATCTCGTTCCATGCTCATTGGGCGCTGCTGATCAAAATGATGCTCAAGCCGCTGCTGGTTCTGGCGGCAGTCCTGTTCCTGCGGAACCTTTTGCGCACTTCACCCTACTGGATCGGTATCAACAAGATCCTGTTGTTCGCAGCTGCACTGGCCGCAGCGGCAATGGTTTATCAGTTTATCGCCTGGCAAAATCACCGCTTTTATATCGAAGAAGACCGGGTCAGGGATTACAGTCAGAAACCACTGACCGGAGAAGATCAGAACGTGGCGATGAACAACAAGATCCACAGCGTGCGTTATGAAAAGAAGGGCCTGTTTCAGGTTTTGCTGAATTACGGGACGGTGTACATCCTGGCGGGAGAGGGAGAGCTCAGCTTCGACTATGTAAAAAACCCGCAAAGTGTCCAGCAGCAGATCATGGACAACTGCGCCCGATATGAAGCACAGCAGATGATGGATGCCGAAACCCGGCAGCGGGAATATATCAACAACCTGATCTCCGGGATTCGTGAAGAAAGCGAAATTCCCTTTTCTTCCAATAATCTTCAAATTTAAGTACCTTTTTTGTGAAAATCAATTTGACAAGAAAGGCCATTTCCTTTAAAATAGTAAAGCTTGATTTATGCGACCAAGCGGTAATATAATGCCGTATAGCAGAATTTAATTCAGCAGAAGGAATAGTAATGAAAGAGTATTCAACCGAATCCATTCGAAACGTCGCTCTTGTTTCACACAGCAGCGCCGGCAAAACCATGATGGCAGAAACATTTCTCCATTACACGGGTGCCATTACCCGTTTGGGTAAAATCGAAGACGGGACCACTGTCTCCGACTTTGATGATGAAGAAAAGCGCCGAACGATTTCACTTTACAGCTCTGTGATTCCTGTCGAATATAAGGACCACAAGGTCAACGTTCTCGACACCCCGGGCTACAACGATTTCGTTGGTGAAGTTATCTCAGCACTGAGCGTTGCTGACGGAGCCGTTGTTTTGGTTGACTCTGTCTCCGGCCGTGAAGTCGGTACTGAAATCACCTGGAAGCATCTGGAAAAATTCAACCTGCCCAGAATCGTTGTCATCAACAAGATGAACCGCGAAAATTCCGATTTCAAAAAGGCCATGGCCTCTATGCAGGAATATACTGACAAGCGCCTGATCCAGGTCCAGATCCCCTGGGGCGAAAAACTGGATTTCAAAGGCGTCATCGACATCCTGACCATGAAAGCCTACTCCGGCGCTGACAAAAACGGTGTCGAGATCCCGGCTGAGTACAAAGCCGAAGCCGAAGAACTGCGTGCCCAGCTCACCGAAGCCGCTGCTGAAGGTGAAGAAGAACTGATGGAAAAATTCTTCGAAACCATGGAGCTTTCCGATGAAGAGATCGTCCGCGGTTTCAGCAAAGTCGTCAAAGAAGGCGGATTCATCCCGGTTTACTGTGCCGCTCCGACCGCCGAGATCGGCATCACCCCGATCCTGGACGCCATCGTCAACCTGCTCCCGAACCCTGCTGAAGCAGCTCCGAAGAAGGCTGAAAACAAAGCCGGTGAAGAAATCGAACTGGAATGTGCCGATGACAAACCGTTCGCTGCCTATGTCTGGAAGACCACTGCCGACCCGTTCGTCGGGAAACAGACTTACATCCGCGTTTACTCCGGTGTGATGAATGCCGACGCCCGCGTTTGGAACAGCACCCGCGAAGTTGAAGAACGTTACGGCAATCTCTATGTGCCGTGCGGCAAAGACAACACCGGTGTCAAGACCATCCACGCAGGCGACATCTGCTGTGTTGCAAAACTGAGCGAAACCATCACCGGCGATTCCTTCTCCGACAAGGCCAATCCGGTCAAGATCAAGAAACCTGAATTTCCGGGTTCCCTCTACAGCGTTGCCATCTTCCCGAAGACCCAGGCCGACTCCACAAAGATCAGCCCGACCCTCACCCGCCTGTGCGAAGAAGACATGACCCTGACCTGGCACAATGACATGGACACCAACCAGACCATTCTGCAGGGTATGGGCGACCAGCACATTGACGTTGCCATCCGCCGTGCCGAAACCAAGTTCCAGGTCAACCTGCTCACAGAAGTTCCGCGCGTTCCTTACAAGGAAACCATCACCAAGAAGGCTGAAGCCATGTACCGACATAAGAAGCAGACCGGTGGTTCCGGCCAGTTCGGTGAAGTCTGGCTCCGTGTCTTCCCGAACCCGGATACAGATTTCGAAATCAAGAACGACATCTTCGGCGGCGCCATCAGCGCTTCCTACATCCCCGCGATTGAAAAGGGTATCCGCAACGTCATGCGCGAAGGTATCCTGGCCGGTTTCCCGGTCCACGGTGTGACTGTCTCCGTCTATGACGGTAAGGAACACCCGGTCGACTCCAAACCGATCGCCTTTGAAACCGCCGGCCGTGAAGCCTTCAAGCTGGCCTTCAAGGATGCCGGTCCGGTTCTGGAAGAGCCGATCATGAACGTCCGCATCATCGTCCCGGAAGAGAACATGGGTGATGTCCTGGGTGACCTGAACACCCGCAGAGCTCGTGTGATGGGTATGGACACGGAAAAGGGTGAAAGCACCGTTTCCGCCACCGTTCCGCTTGCCGAAATGCAGCGCTACACCACCACCCTCCGCTCCATGACCGGCGGCCGCGGCTATTTCGAAATGGAATTCGCCAACTACGAAAATGTCCCGCCGCATGTGACGCAGGAAGTGATCGCCCAGCATGAAAAGGACAAGCAGGCTGACGCCAATAAATAAACAATTCTGACACAGATGGAACAGGTGGCTCAATGTGGGTCACCTGTTTTTTATGGATGAGCCAACGTAAAATGGAATCCATCCCCTTTCACATCCGCCCAATAGAAATCAGCAAAGATGCCGCTCAGATCGCTGTGCTGGTCAGGAACAGTTTCCGCCCCTGGCTGGACCGCGGCAATCTGGACTATCTGAACAGTCTCGAAAAGGCAGGCATCGAGGCGAAAAAGAACCCGTTCTGGACAAACCTCACCGGCTTCCCGTACAGCATGTCCGGAGTTCTCTGCACGGATGAGTCCGGGACTGTGATTGGCACGATCACCACAAGTCCGTTTTACCTATACGAAAGAAAGTGCTGTCTGCTCACCAATGTCTGTGTCTCAGCCTCTCACAGGAAACAGGGCATAGCCTCACAGATGATCGACAGGATCGCCCGCTCCGAAAGGGAAGCCGGAACCTATGGACTGTACCTGCAGACCAGAATGGCAGAATCCGGCCCGAAAGAGTTTTACGAAAAGCAGGGCTTTTCAGTGACGGACTATCGGGAAACCCTGATCCTCCCGGGAAACAGGAAAACAAAACCTTCTCCTGACATACATATCGAATCTGTTCCCGGTTCAGACAGCGCTGTGTTCCGGAAGATGTTTGAACGCCGCTATCCTGAATCGGTGCTTTGGAACCTTGACTTCCCGGAAGATCTGTTTCAGCCCGGAAGGGTACCCGACATGCTGAACCGGATTCTGTCTCCGGGCAGCCGGTTTCTGCGGGCCGTTGACAAAAACGGGCGTGTCGCCGCCTGGGCTGCATTTCAAACCGTGAATGAAGGTCCGGATGTGCTGTGGTTCATCCCCAATGAAAACACACCGGAAGAGCTGCTCTCGGAGGCTTTGAAAAGTATCTGTGCTGATTATCAGGGAAGGAAAGCGCTGAAGGCCGATATCCCCGCGGGGAGTGCAGGGAAGATTTTTCACGCATCCGGCTTTGTCCTCCAGCACATACTGGCATGGATGTGGAAACGTTTATAAACCACACCTGACCATTGCAGTTCGAACCGCATCTGCTGCGGTTTGCCAGGTGAAATGCTGCATAACACGCGCATGCAGGTTTTCTCCGACCCGTTTCCGCTCGTCCGGATCATCGACAAGCTCCTGGATTGCTTCCGTCAGTGCGTCAATGTCTCCTGCCGGGACAAGCCTGCCGTGATCATTGTCCGGGGCAATTTCCAGCGAGCCGCCGCTTGCCGTGACAACCACCGCGTTCCCGCACATTCCCGCCTCAAGGACCCCGGTCGGCTTTCCCTCTACAAAATGCGACGGCAGGCAATAGATATCAGTATCGGCCAGCAGACAGGGAATTTCGGAAAACGGGAGTTGTCCCGGGAAAAGGATGTTCTCCCGTCCTTCCCAGCGCCGGACCAGCTTTCTGTCACCTTCTCCGGCGATCACCAGATAAAGCTTTTCTCCCCGCAACCGGTCAAAGGCTTCCAACAAATCTGTCACGCCCTTCTCTGCCATGATCCTGCCGGAAAAGGTGATCAGGGTCGAATCTTCCGGGATCCCATGTTCCCTCTTCCACGTTCCGGGGCGCCGCAGCGCCTCTGTGAAATCCTGAGGCGCCACACTGTTAGAGATCACGCCCACGCCATGGATGCCGTAATGCTCCAGCCATTTCAGCCCGGCA
>CAYWKZ010000044.1:0-20146 GCA_964459115.1 uncultured Leptolinea sp.
ATCGGAGCCTCGTTTGCGAAATCTTAAAAATTCTGATATAATCAGGAAAAATAAAAATTTGGTTAGAAATCAGTGATTTTTGATTTATGCCGCATTAGAGAGAGGTGCGCAAATCATGGAGATATCATCTGTTCCTGTTTGTTTAAGTAAATATTGTGTCCGTACGGTATTGTTTTTGCTTTCATTCATCACAATACTCTGCTGTGTTTCTGTGTCCGGAGCTCAGATCTGGGAAGATTTCACGGTCTATTATGACGGAAACGGCGCTGATTCGGGCAAAATGACCAAAGAAAAATACAAGTCCGGTACGAATGAAATTACGCTGAAGAAAAATGAAGCGTCCAAGGATAAAGGGGATACGCCTTTTGTGCGGAAGGGCTGCACCTTCCTGGGCTGGTCACTGATCCCGGAGGGTGATGCTGTGGTCACTCCCATCCTTGCGGAAGGGAGCGTATGGGAACCGATGGATGTCCCGACCACCTGGTCTGAGGAGAAAAACGGATTTGTTTTTTACGCGCGCTGGGATTGTGGTGAAAGTACAGCTCCGCAGCCGACACCTGTGCCGACAGAGGCTTTGCTGATTGCCCCGGCAGAGGCAACAGCTGAACCGGCCACGAATGAGACATCAAGCGCTGAGCAGCCGATGCTGCTGCTGGCTCCGGCAGGACGGTCGTCTGCGAAGAGTGTTGAGGGTCTGGCTGATGACGTTCTTCAATCCAAAGGGCTGACTTCCTCAGGCAGCAGCAGTTCAGCTGCGCTTCCGCTGAAATTTTCTTCCGATATCAGCAGCCTGGTTCCGCTCCCTGCCACCGGGATCACAACGGCTGTGGGATTTCCCCGTTCCCAAAAACCGGCTTCCGTCCACTATGAACCTGCCGCCATGGAACTGCAGATTCCCTCGCTGGGTGTTACCAGCGAGATCGTTTTTGTTGAGTTTGGTGAAGATTCTTACCCGCTTGAGTGGCTTGGGATGGATACGGGGCTGCTGGAGGGGACGAGCCTCCCCGGTGAAGGGTTTTCCGTTTTGGCTGCGCATAATTCGCTGGATGCGGAAACCGCAGGGCCTTTTGCTCTGATTTCCACGATGAACGTGGGCGATCATATATTCATCCGCAAGCAAAACAACAAGCTGCTTATCTTTGAGATCTATGCTAATGAAAAAATCAGTGAATATGACTATGAGACGCTGTATAAGACCGGGTTCCGCTATGATGGGACACTGGCGCTCCTGACCTGTGAAGATGAACGAGTCGAAGGTGGGTATGCATCCCGCAGGTTGGTCGCGGCGAGATTGATCCCGTGAGGATCTCAGGACTGGATTTTAAACACACCAAAAAAGACGCATTTGCGTCTTTTTTGGTGGATTCTCTTCAAACTCATTGGAAAAAGTTTGGCTGATTTTGGGAAACCAATTATAATCAAATTATGAGACTGTCAGATGACGCATTAGTGTTGGTTGCCATCATGCCGAAGCCGCGTGATATGGATATCGCGCGCCTGCTGGGCTGGTACCGTATTCCGCTGAAAAGCGCCCCGAAGATCCTGCATCCGGACGCGATTGCATTTTATCAGACTTCTGCCTTCACAAAAGACCATAAGAGCCGGATCGAGTGTTACGCGGAGGTCGCGGGGGTTGAGCTCACCACCCGGGCGGAGCTTTTCCGGGATGAACCGGACCATCCCAGAGCAAACGAGGAATATTTCAAGATCCAGCTGCGCGGCGTTGAAAGCCTGCCTCATCCGATTTTGGCGGATGAATGGAAGCGGTTCACCTTTTTTTACACGACCGGGAGCCGCATCATGACCGCGGAATCGATCCGGGGACTGGCGATGAATGCGCGGGAACGGGGTGATGTCTGGCGTGTGCTGCGCGAACGGGAAGAGGTGTACGGGAGAACGCAGACCGGAGCGGATGAGGAATTCCCGGAAGAACTGCCGAAAGATCTGCTGTTCCTGCTGGGAAACCTGACCCTTTCCGGGCTTGATTTGGAAGTAAAATAAAACAGGAGGACCATATGAAAAAGATCATAAAAGGCGGAACGATCGTGACTGATTCCGCGATGTACGAAGCTGATATCCTGATAGACGGTGAAAAAATTGCCGCCATCGGACAGAATTTTGACGGGCTCAGTGACGCGGAAGTGATCGATGCTTCCGGTATGCTGGTCCTCCCGGGCGGTGTGGACGCCCATGTTCATCTGGACCTGCCGATGCCGAACACTACGTCATCAGATGACCATTACACCGGGACCAAAGCAGCTGCTTTTGGCGGGACGACGACTGTCATTGATTTTGCCAACCATGATCTGGATTCCCTTGTGGACAGTTTCCATGTCTGGGAAGAGAATTCTCAGGGCAAAGCCGCCGTGGATTACGGTGTTCACATGAATTACACCCGCTTTTCACCGCAAAGCCTTGATGAAATCGCCAAACTGCCGGAGTTGGGTGTGAACTCCATCAAAATGTTCACTGCCTACAATGGACGCATGCGGCTGCAGGATGGGGAGATGTTCCAGGCGATGCGCAGGGCGAATGAACTGGGCATCATCTCCATGTTCCATGTGGAAAACGGCGATCTGATCGACCTTCAGGTTGCCGAAGCACTGGCTGCCGGTCATACGGAGCCGATCTGGCATGCGCGCACCCGTTCCAAGAATGGCACCGGCGGTGAGCTGCTCAATGTTTGTATGCTTGCCAGGACAGCAGGGAATGCCCCGATCTATATCGTGCATATGAACACCGCTGTGGAAATGGATGTGCTCTCTTATGCCAAGGATCTGGGCATCAACGTCTGGGGAGAAACCTGCCCGCAGTACATGATGTTCACGGAAGATGACATGCAGGGGTGGGAAGGCGCGAAATTTGTCTGCTCTCCCCCGATGCGGGACAAAGAGGACAACGAAGGGATCTGGGCTGCGCTGGAAGACGGAACCATTGACACAGTGGCGACGGATCACTGCCCCTTCATGTTTGACGGTACAAAAGAGATCCTTTATGAGGGCAAGCCCTTCAAACGTCCGGGGAAAGAGCTCGGACGGGGTGACTTTACAAAGATCCCCAACGGACAGCCCGGCGTCGGTGACCGGCTGCCGGTGATGTGGACAGAGGGCGTGGTGAACGGACGGATCTCCCCGATGCGCTTCGTGGAATTGATGTGCACCAATCCGGCAAAAGTTTTCAACATTTACCCGCAAAAAGGTGCGATCCTGCCGGGATCTGATGCCGATCTGGCGATTTGGGATCCGATGAAAAAGCTGACCTACGGTGTGAAGGTCGCACAGCATCGCACGGACTACAACCTTTACGAAGGCAAAGAACTGACCGGCTATCCTGTCAAGGTTCTGCTGCGCGGTGACGTGATTGTTGATAACGGTGAGTGGAAAGGAAAACGCGGTGCGGGACGTTTCCTGCATTGTGAACCGCTCAGCGATTGATTTATGAATCTGATCTGGTCCGTTCCTGTCGGTGTTTTGCTTGCTGCGGGAGTGATCATCCTGTTGCTCAATCGCGGCAATGCCAACATCGGCGCCGCGTGGTTTATTGCGATCCTGGCAGGTGTGTTTGCCTGGGGATGGACCATAGCTCTTTATTTCCGCCCGGATATAACCATTCTCCCGCTTTCTGAAGTTGTGTCGGCATATTCCGGTCAGACTGCCTTGTCCGGACCCTCTTATGGTTCGAACCTGTTTGTCCTGGACGGTATCTCTTACCCGTATATGACGGCTATATCGGCTCTGCTTGTCTTTTTACTTCTCACTTCCGCATCTTACATTGAAACACAAACGGCACCCCGGGTGTGGTTCTTTTATCTGTTGATTGCCGCTATCGGTTATCTTTCCGTCTCTGCAAATGATGTCAAACTCATCATTTACGGCTGGGTTATTATTGATGTGATCGACCTGGCGGTGCAGTATATTCGGACCCGACCGAACAGCATTCCCAGCAGTTTTCTTTCAGCAGTTGGCGTCAGGTTTGTCGGTACGCTTCTGGCTGCCGCAAGCCTCGCGCTGAGCATCTCTGAATCTCCATCCGACTTTCATGCCTTCATCAGTCTGAACGGCGGAGCCTACCTGTTTACCGCCTGCGCTTTGCGGATGGGTATCATGCCGGTTTCACAACCCTATAGTGAGATGTCGGATTCCCGCGCCGGTTTGGGAATGATGCTGCGGCTGGTTTCTGTCCTGACGGTGATGCCGGTGATGAGCCGGATCCCCCTTTCAGGATTGCAGCCGAACCTTGTGGTTTTGCTGTTTATTGCCGGCTCGTTTGCTTCTCTCACCGGAGCGGTCGGCTGGCTTCTTTCAGGCAATTCCTTTTCCGGGATCACCTATGCGGCATTGGCCATCTGCGGCATGACCTTTATTTGTGCGCTTCGCGGTGACCAGGAAGCTCTGATCGTTTGGGGAATTTCGATCGCACTGACCTGTGCTCCGCTCGCAATCTATCAGGTGCGCAACACGTTTATGAATGTTCTGGCTTTCATGGTCGTGTTATGTTTTTCCGGTCTGCCTTATACTCCGAATGCAGTTGGATGGTTCGGGTTGATCCATGAACCTTTCAAGCCGCAGGATGCTGTCTTCATTATTGTGATGATTTTCCTGATCGGAGGTGCTATCATTCATGTATTTCGCTCGGAAGGACGGAAATTTTCAGAACTGGAACCCTGGATGCGCTCCGTTTATCCGATTGGTTTTGTTGCGGCGATCGCTACGCATGTTTTTATCGGTGTAACCGGCTTCCGTCAGCCCTTCAGCCTTGGTGTCATTCCCGGTTCTGTGGCTGCCTTTCTCGGAGGAATTATGCTCCCGCTCTCGGTACGGTTTATGCCGGAACGCCGGCGCACGCAGAACGCGGCTGCCTGGGGGCAGGCGTTGATTTCCTTCTTCTGGAATGGCATGCAGCGGCTGATGGACATGGATTGGCTGATCTTTATCGGGAGCTGGTGCGGACGTTTTGTACGGAAGGTTTTTTTGACACTGAGTTCAGTGCTGGAAAACAATGGCGGACTGATTTGGGAGTGCCTGCTGCTTCTCCTGTTGATCGCGGCTGTGTTTGGCGGAGGTTTGCTGTGAGCCAGGCACTGTTGATCCCTTTGATGGGTACGCTTCTGTGTGCTGCGGGGAGCCTTCTGTTGAACATCATGACCACAGTGCTGGTCAAGCTGACCGGTTTGCTTCTGTTTTATTTGGGCGGCTGCGTTTTGCTGCTGAGTGTCTGCTCTCCGCAAATGTGCGCGGCTCTGTTGGTGAGCGGTGTCGGAGTGGCAGTTTTGCTTGGAACATCTCAGTTGGAGAATCCAGAAGATCATCAACTTCCCATTACGCGGGTGAACCTTTTTTTTCGTATTGTTTTAGCGCTGATCAGCGGGATCCTGGCTTATACGGCTTCAGACATTCTTCATTTTTGGATACCTGTCAGGCAGACCATTTTGTTTGCGGTCCTGTGGAACACTTTGATGAGCCTGTTCAGCCTGTCACTGGATGATGTGTTAATTTATCGATGTATGTACCTTCAGTCTGTTTGTATCTCATTCACGGTCACTTATATCTATATGGAAAGATCGGTGTTGATTTTTGCCTTTTTTGCGGTTATCAACCTGCTGCTGGCATTCGGAGGTTTCATGTTGTCATTGCCAAAGCCGGAAAAAGGGGGGGGAGTTTCGGAGGATGAAGCGTGAGCGCAGCAGCACTGTGGATCTACCTGCCGTTTCTCACGGGCGTTTTTTTGCTGTTGTTTCCCAATGAAAAGCGCTTTTCCCGGATCGTCAGCCTGGCCCTGACTGCGTTTCTTTCCGCAGTTGCGCTGAGGGTGCCGGTGAACAGCATGATCGTTGTGAACCGTTCTTCGCTGATTTTTTCCGCTTCGGCAAAAGTCCTGGGCCGCACATTGACCATCAGCCGTTCGGACCAGACGATCGTCGCCTTTTTTTATGTGTTCACCTTTTTATGGATCTTTGGCAGCATGTTTGCCAAAATTTACAAGTATTTTATACCGATCTCTCTCATGAGTACGGCATTGATGGTCGCGGTGATCTCAGTACAGCCATTTATCTACGGGATCTTTCTGTTGATGATCTGTGCACTCATTTTTCTGCCGATGCTGCGCAATACGCAGATGAACAATGAGAACATCATCGTGCGCTTCCTGCTGTATCAGCTGTTGGGTATGATTTGCCTTGCCATCAGCGGACAATTGACGGGCACGGTTGACATCAATCCTCAGGACAGTTTTCTGCTCAAGCGGGCTGTGATCCTGATTTTTGTCGGTCTTTCCCTGTGGCTGGCTGTGTTCCCCTTTTTCAGCTGGATCGCATCGCTGATGGAGCATGGCTGCCCGTTCGTCAACGGTTTCGTGGTCAGTTTGCTGCAGTTCTCTTCACTGTTCATTTTGCTGGAGTTTTTGGAGGACCATATCTGGCTGCGTACCTATCAGCCGCTGTTTTCCGGACTGCGTCTTGCCGGGGTTATCATGCTCGTTATTGCTTCGGTTTTAGCGTTGATCCAGACGAACCTGCAGCGATTGATGGCTTTTCTGATCACTGCGGAAAATGGCGTTTCGATTTTGCTCATCGGGATGAATTCGCATGAGGGGATCAATACTTTTCTGACAGGGCTTTTTATTCACAGCGTGGTCTGGCTGATCTGGGCTGTTTCCGTCAAGTTTATCGGTAGTGACTACGATCTTTCTCTTGAAAACATGCGCGGACTGGTTCACAGGCACCCGATCGTGTGCCTTGCTTTGATCCTTTCCCATTTTACGATATCCGGTATGCCGCTGCTGGCGGGCTTTGATTTGCGTTTATCTTTGTTTACTGAATGTTTCCGGAAGTCCGGTTTGTTGGGCTGGACGGTGTGCGCTGCTTCAGGTGTGTTGATTTTCAGCGGAGCGCGTCTGATGTTCATTTTTCTGTCTCCACTGCCGGAAAACAGTCCGATGCTGCAGCCTTCCGATGAGCGTACCCGTTATGATTTGATCATGCGCCGGGGGCTGCTGATCGCATTGGTGGCCCTGTTGGTGCTGATGAGCTTTTTCCCGCCTGTTATGGAAACTTTCATCAGTGGGATCCGCAGTCAATACGCGATGATGTTTTTATGATACATTTATAATTTGATTGTTTTTACGAAATTAAGGAATGATTCTGGATATGAGTAAACTTTTTGGCAGCAATGAGAAACGATCGGCAAAATGGGGACTGGTCCTTTCCGGTGGGGGAACGAAAGGAGCCTATGAAGTGGGTGTCTGGAAAGCGATCCGCGAACTGAAAATACCGATCAAAGGGATTGCCGGGACTTCCATTGGTGCGTTGAACGCGGCTATGTTTCTCTGCTGTGACCTGAAACATATTGAAAACATTTACCGGAACATCACTCTGACCGATGTACTTCCGGTCAGCGGAGGAATCGACCCGACGAAAGATGTTTTTGATCCGGCAAATATGCTGGCAGTAACGAAGGATTTTTTCCGGCAGCGGGGGCTGGATAATGCACCGCTGCGCAGGATGCTGGAAACGCATCTGGACATTCAAAAAATCTATGCATCTCCGCTGGACCTGGGTATTGTGACCTACAACGTCCCGACACGGGAAGCTTTCCGGCTGTTCAAAGAAGACATTGAGCCGGGAAAACTGATCGACTATCTGCTGGCTTCGGCAAATTTCCCGATCTACAAGACGCAGAACGTGGATGGCAAACATTTTTGGGACGGCGGCTTGTTTGACAATATGCCATTCAATCCGCTGGTCGAACGGGGCTATACTCATTTAATCGTAATTGATATCAACGGGCTTGGGCAGACCCGGAAAATGGAAAAAGCGGAGAAGGTTTACCTGAACATGATCTCCAGCAGTGAAGAGCTGGGCGGAACTTTTGAATTCAACCCCGAGCGTATTGTGCATAATATGGCACTCGGTTATTTGGATACGCTGAAAGCCTTTCACAGGCTTTTCGGTAATTATTTCTTCTTCCGCCGGCCGGCATTCAATGACCTGCTGACGAAGTTTGATTTGGAAACGATTCGGGGTTTGGAAAGGGCGGGAAAGCTTTATGGCATGGAACGGCTGCGGATCTATCGTGCGGAAGATTTTCTTATGGATTTGGAAAACCGGTATTCGGAAGCGGAAAGACCCTTTATCGCGAAGTATGCTTCCCGATCCCGGAAACCCGGCGTAAGGGAACTTCGTAAACTGATGTCAACAGAGGAAGCGCTTCCGGCTGCCGTGCAATTTTTTACCGAACAGCCCGCCCGGCACGCAGCACCGTTTCTGAATGACTTCCCGGATACGAGGGACGCAGCCAGGGCGATCATTGCGCTGAAAAATTATCGGAAACTATAGGAAAAATGAAACGGAATTTTCGAAATATTCTTTATATACTTCCTGTTTGTGCCGGAATTTCGGCGCTGATCGCTGTTCTTGCCGGACATTCGGATGAGAAAAACGCATGGATTTTGAATTATTCCAAATTCCGTGTACTGCTGATCATTGCGGCTCTTGGTTTTCTGCTTTTCACGGTCGTGGTGTTTTTCTTCCGGAAAAAGAAACAGACCTGTCTTTACTATAGTAGCGGCTTTTTCGGATGTCTGAGCGCTGAGATCCTGTTGTTTTCCCGCTTTCCCAGTGATGACACCCGTAACCTGATCCCGCTGATCGCCGAGCGGGCGCTGCTGTTGCTGCTGGCTATGTTATGCGCTTCGCTGTTCTGGTTCATCGCGCTGCGTGTGGGGCATGAGAAAGCTCCGCGTTTTTATGGGACTTTTTTGCTGATTGCCGCGGTGTTGGTCTACTGGAGTGTTTCAAGTCATATCGACCGCTATGCCTGGCAGATCGACCTGCAGGGCAACACGGCGATGTGTTTGAGCGTGGTTCTTTCAGTTTCATTGTGGACTTTACTGCTGCAAAGTGAGACGGAACGCAAATGGAAGACTGCTGGAGGGGTGTTGTTTTTTCTCATCCTTGGGTACTGCGTGACCCGTTCTACGGGTATGTGGATGGGACGGGGAGAGACACCTCCGAAAGCCTACTGGAATGAACTGGCTGAAGCCTTCC
Source organism: uncultured Leptolinea sp. (assembly GCA_964459115.1). Lineage (GTDB taxonomy): Bacteria > Chloroflexota > Anaerolineae > Anaerolineales > Anaerolineaceae > Flexilinea. The sequence goes on from CAYWKZ010000044.1 coordinate 9,044, forward strand.
TGCAGGGCAGGTTGTATCTGGAGCAACCCTCCGGCACCCATGACCTGACGCACTATGATGGCAAATGGTTTGTACCGAATCCGCCGCTGCCGGCCATTTTGCTGATGCCCTTTGTTTTGCTCTCCGGATCTGCGGGCGCCATCAACATGTGTGTTTACAGTGCGGTCCTTGCCGGGATCAATTCCGGCCTGTTCTTTTTGCTGCTGGTGCTGGCCTTCACAAAGCCAGGCGGGCCCTTCAGCCGGGAGATGAAGCTTGTTGACGGTTCTTCTTTCCCGGGACGGAGTTTGGAGATCGCCGGGTGGGTGACGGTACTGTTCGTATTCGGTACGGATCATTTGTGGCTGGGCACTACCGGACAGATGTGGTTCATCAGCCAGCTGCTGGTGGTGACTTTTACGCTCCTGGCCTGTATCTGTGTCGTGAGCGGGTTTTCTCCGCTCATCGCCGGGATCGCTTTGGGGCTGGGTGTGCTTTCCCGCCCGAACATTTTCCCGGTTTGGCTTTGCCTGCTGGGGTTGTGGCTCCATCAGCGGGCTGTTTTCCCCCGTTTCAAGTGGAAAGAAACCCTTTTCTGGTGCCTGAAGAGCGGGACCCCGGTGGTCATTGCCGTGGCTTTGCTGCTGCTTTACAACAAACTGCGTTTTGATGACTGGATGGATTTCGGTTATGTGACCATCAACGGGGCAGACTGGATCCTTGATGCGGTGCAGAAATGGGGCATGTTCCATCCTCATTTTTTCAAAGTCAATGCGGAAGTGATGCTGTTCGGGCTGCCGGAACTGGACTTTTCGGGAGAGCACTTTTTCTTCCAGCCTCATGTGGCGGGATATTCCATTTTTGTGATGACACCGGCTTTGATCTATGTGTTCCGTTCGTTTCGGAAAAACTGGTTTGCGGTGGGTGCCTGGGCATCGGTGCTTTTGAGCATTGGGATGCTGCTGCTTTATCACAACACCGGGGCTGAGCAGATCGGCTACCGCTATCTGCTGGATATCGCCGCGCCGCTCTGCCTGCTGACAGCTGACGGTTTGCGGGGAAAAGTCAGCTGGCTTTTCAAGCTGCTGACAACCATTTCGATTTGTGTTTCTTTTGCCGGGATCTATTGGTGGTATCTCGGCAGAGTGTAATCTATAGTGGAAAGAAGAAAAAAATTGTGTATAAAAATTTTGAAAAACAGAATAAAATAAAAATAAGAAGTGAGGAAGGATCGAAAGAATGCACAAAACAAAAAATATCTTGCTGATTATAGCCGCAATCGTGATCGTCGGCTGTCTGCTTTATGTTCCGGGGCTGACAAAGCTCGGCTTATATCGGGATGATTGGAACAACTTCTATAACCTGACGGTGCGGGGACCGGAAACGCTGATCAAAGCCTATGGGGCGGACCGCCCTGCGGACGGCTATCTGATCGCAGTCCTGTTCCGCCTGTTCGGGACTAACATCAAAGCCTATTTCATCTGGAATTTGTGCTGCCGGATCCTGGGTTCGGTTTTCTTTGCCCTTTCGCTGCTAATCATCTGGCCACGGACCCCGAAAATGGCGGGACTGGCCGGCGTGCTGGCAGTGGCATTCCCCGGTTTTCTGCAGCAGATTGATGGAATCGCCTATGTGCCTCACCAGACAGCGATGCTTTTCTTCATGATCTCGCTCTGGCTGACGGCACTGGCTTGTAAACCGGATCAGAAAAGCTGGAACGTGCTGTTTACCTTCCTTTCCATGATTTTTTCTTTTGCGTATATGATGCTGATGGAATACTACGTCGGCATGGAGATCTATCGCCTGGGGCTGATCTATATGATGAACAGGGAACAGGCGGGGCGAGGCAAACCGAGATCCTTTTTCCAGTGTCTGCTGTCTTATATACCCTATTTGATCCCGATGGCCGGCTTCCTTGCCTGGCGGATCTTTTTCTTTCAGGCGACCCGTACCGGCGCGGATGTGATGACTGAGATCGTGAACCCCTTCCTGACTCATCCGAAGCATGAGTTGGCGGATACCGGTGTGCGGATCATCAAAAGTGTCTGGAAGCTTTTTGCCGGCGTCTGGACAATTCCTGCCTATAACCTGATTAATGGACTGGATATGAAGTCCTTTGTGAAGGCCATGGCTTTTGCTGTGGTCATTGTGGCTGCCGGTCAGCTTTTCCTCCTGCTGATGCATCGCCGGAAGACAGAGGAATCTGTGCTGGATGCGGATAATGAATCCGCGCAATGGCTTTGGTATGGCCTGGTCTGCGGTGCGATTGCTATCCTGCCGCTGGTGATTTCCGGCCATGATATCAATTTCACCTCCAGCCTGGATCGTTTTGCCTGGCCCGGGATGATCGGCGCGATCCTGTTCCTGACCGGGCTGCTCGGTTCTATGGAAAACCGCCTCCTCCGCAACGTGCTTACCATTGCTGCGATGCTCATTTGTGTGTTTGTGCAGGTGGAAAATCAGGTGAAATATATTGATATCTGGAAAAACACAAAGGATTATTGGCAGCAGCTGATTTGGCGGGCGCCTTCCTTGGAAGCTGGCACGACCATCGTGACCGGCGGGGCGATCCTGGCCGAGGAAGATTATGAGATTTTCTCACCGGCATCCATGATCTACTATCCCTATGTGGATTCCTGGGCGCCGGTATCTGCGGAGATCCTCAGTGAAAATACGGCAAGGGACATCCGCATGGGAGAAAAGGACTATCGTCAGGTGCGGGAAATCTATACGGAAAAGGACTACTCCCAGCTGCTGGCTATTTCAAAACCGGACGCGAATGCCTGTCTGCGGGTGATCGACGGGACGAACCCCATCTATTCCGTTCGTGATTATTCCAAGATCCCGGAAATCGGCTCATATTCCAGGATCGAACAGATCCTGACGAACCCGGAATCTGCCGGTATCTATCCTTTCTTCCTTGGTGCCGAACAGGAACATGGCTGGTGTTACTACTATGAAAAGATGGAGCTGGCGCTCCAGATGAAAGACCCGGAAGCAGCGGCTGCGCTTGCCGATGAGGCTGCGGAGAAAAACCTTTCTGCCGGGGACAGCGTGGAACTGATCCCGGTCATTGAAGCCTACGTGCTTACCGGACGAACAGAAGAAGCTGCCGCAAAGGCAGAGCTGATGCGCCAAAATGATTATATGACGCATCAAACACTGAACTATTTCAACGCCAAAGAAGACACGGAGCTTTACAGTGAAGTAATCGATGCTCTGAAAGGAAAGACTGCTGAACCTGAGGGTGATGAAGCTGATCCTTTGGAAGTCCCTGCTGCGGAAGACACAGTTTCGGTTGATACGGACAAGGTCCTGCCTGATGAGAGTGATCAGGGTGCAGCCGGAGAAACGGTGCCGGATGAAACAGGTGAACAGGAAATGCCAATCGGCGCTGTATCTGATGAACATCCTGAAACGGAGGTTTCGGAGGAAGAAACACCTGAAGGTTCGAGTCTGATATAAACAGAGGATAATTTGATGTGTTCTGAAAACTCTTTTCGTTTTGAACTCCAGGCAGCGGACGGTCAGGCTCGGGCCGGTGTTTTCCATACGCCACATGGTGACATCCCGACCCCGATTTTTGCACCGGTCGGCACCCAGGCGACGGTCAAGGCGCTGACCCCTGCCCAACTTTCGGAACTGGACTGTTCGCTGGTTCTTGCCAATACCTATCATCTGTTTCTGCGGCCGGGTGAGGACCTTGTCGCGGAGATGGGCGGGCTCCATGAGTTCATGCAGTGGCATGGGCCCATGCTGACGGATTCCGGCGGTTTTCAGGTCTTTTCACTCGGTCCGCTGCGGAAAATTGATGAGGACGGGGTGACATTCAAAAGCTATATCGACGGTTCCATGCACCGTCTGACACCGGAAAGTTCCATCGCTGTCCAGGAAAAACTGGGCGCGGATATCATCATGGCTTTTGATGAGTGCGCCGATCCTTTTGACAAGGCTTATAACGAACGGGCGATGGCCCGGACACACCGCTGGCTCGAGCGCTGCATCAGGGCAAAGCAGCGGCCGGACCAGGCTTTGTTCGGCATCGTCCAGGGCGGGATCTTCGCGGACCTGCGTGAGGAGTCGGCAAAGTTCGTTTCTTCCTTTGACCTGCCCGGTTTTGCCATCGGCGGGCTTTCCGTAGGAGAATCCAAAGATGATATGAACAAAATGATGGAAGTTGTCACGCCTATTCTGCCTCAGGACAAACCGCGGTATCTGATGGGCGTCGGTTCTCCGGAAGACCTGGTCAACGGGATCTGGCGCGGGATCGACTTTTTTGATTGTGTCCTGCCGACACGGCTGGCACGCCATGGCGCAGCGATGACCTTCCATGGACGGATGAACATGGTCAATCAGCAGTATACGCATGATCCGCGTCCGATCGTGGAAGGCTGCGGCTGTTATGCCTGTCAGCATTTTTCCCGTGCATACATCCGCCATCTGCTTCAAAACAAGGAAATGCTTGCAGCGACCTTGCTTTCGATCCATAACATTCATACGCTTGAAGAGCTGGTCCGACAGGCACGTTCAGCCATCCTTGCCGGTTCTTATGATGCTTTCGCAGATAATTTTCTCGCAAATTATCACTGATCATGGCTTTGGAACTTTTTTTGCAATGAATCGTTTAGGAATACAAAGACAAGGAGGACTTATGAAAAAATGCATGATCCCGGTGCTGCTTTTGCTTGCACTGGTTTGTATGACAGGAAGTGTTTTTGCACAGACCCCGGAGCCGACACAGACGCCTTATATCATCTATGTCGTTGTGACCGCGACCCCGACACCGGAAGAAGAAATGATCCAAAAAGTGACGGAAGCTCCGGCGGAAGAAGTGATCAGCATCACAAGACCGACAGCCGTGGAACCGATTGCGCTGATCAATGACGGGACGGGTACGGGTTCAGGAGGTGAGGAAATCACCATCACAAATCCCAATTCAAACAGTTATGCAAAGACTACAGATGAGTTGGTGGAGCGTGTTGTGGCTACGGTCATGGCTTCGGCGAACACAATGGCCGGCGGAAGTGGCGCTGCCCAGGATTACAGCGGCGCCGGCGGTGCCATTGTGCATCTGAATGACGGTTCCACCTGTACGATGAATTTCCAGCTGGTCAGTGAACCGACTTATCCTGCCGGGGCGATCATCCCCCGCGGTGAGGTCTTCTGGAAGGAATGGAACATCCAGAACATCGGCACCTGTACCTGGGATGCGAGCTGGGAGTTCGTTTTTGACAGTGGCTGGCAAATCGGCAACACCCGTTTTCACATGAACCGTACGACTGCCCCCGGACAGGTGCTGAATGTCCGCCTGGCCATGGTCCCGGACCAGAAGCAGGATGGGAATTACTACAGTACCTATGCCTTTGAGGCGCCGGATGGGACCCGTTACGGGACGATCACATCCTCTTACACGGTGAAATCTCCTTCTTATTTCGTGAAACCAACGGAAGTCCCCTGGAATAAGAAGCCCCTGCACGGTCGCCCTGCCGGACCGGAGGATAGGCCCTGGGGACCGTGGCCTTATTCTCCCTGGTGGTGGTAAAAAACAGTTGAATCAAAATACCGCTCATGCGAGCGGTTTTTTTGAATAATCTGAAAAATCATCTTCTCAATTGCGCATAAATGTGATATAAATTCATATGATGATGGCGTGCGGGGTACACAGTTTCCCGCCCGGATTTTCTACAAAGGAGTGTGTTTATGGCAGCGAAAAAGAGTGACCCCAAAAATTCATTGATCGATGTCGCGGCAGATTTGATCGGAAACAGCGGCATTGGATTGGATACGGTTGTTGATTTGGCAGCAAACGCTGTTTCGAGTGCTTCAAAAAAGAGCGGATCTTCCAAAAAGAGCGGCTCTTCGAAAAAGAAGCAAAGCAAGACGGACAGCCTGATTTCCAAATTGATCCCGGAAAAGACCGAATACCCGCAGTTCAGCGAAAAAACTTATTGGGCAGTACGTGAGAAATTCCAGAAAAGCATCCCGGAAAAGGTCACTGCTTCCACGCTGACGAATGCGACCGGTTTGAAAACGGATACGATCAAAGCATCGGTCCTGCCAGCGCTGGCCGTGCTGGGGCTGCTGAAAGACGGAAAACCCACTTCAAAGCTCAAAGCCTGGGTCAATGACGCCAAATATGAGGACACCTGTACATCGATCTGCAGTGCGGTGTACCCCGCTTCCCTGACAAAGCTGCCTTTCAATACCGCAGCGCAGCAGGCTGCTGTTCTCTCCTGGTTCGTAAAAAATGCAGGTGTTTCCGAATCAACAGCGAAAAAGATGATGGCAATTTATTTGCTGCTGGCGGCTCCGAAGCTCAAGGCTTCCGCCTCTGACAAGAAAGCCGCTTCCACGACGAAAAAATCAACCGCTGCGGCGAAAAAATCGTCTTCCACCACAAAAAAATCAGCCTCTCCGGAAGCTGTCCTCGATTCTCTGAAAGTGACCTCAAAGGCCGGCAAATCAACGATCACAGTCAAGATCATTGCGGATGAGGGAATAACGAAGAAAGCGCTCACCGAACAATTCACAGCTGCCGCGGCGGACGCGTTCAGTCAAATGAAGTAAGGGAAACGCTGATTTAATGCCTGTTTCATGGCAATTGAGTCAATACAACCTGTTCTGTTGACTCAATTCTGAGTCAACGAAAACAGGTCACTTTGACTCAAGCCGATTAAATCAGCGTTTCCTAAGATCATATTTTGTGATGTAAGATGTAAAAGGCGGAGCGGTTCTCCGTCTTTTTTTACGGAACATTCAGGCCTATTTTGTCGTTTATCAATCAGGCATTTGACTTTCTGCTTTGATTATCAGGTAGAATTAGAATTTGATGAATGACGAAAAGAGGCAGAGCATGAAGAAGCAATTGATTGTTTTTTTGATTATTCTTATACTTGTATTAACCTGTGCTTTTGATACTGTTACCGATGGAGCAGAACAACCAATTTCCGGAGAGGATTACAGTGCAAGTTCGCCGGAACAGACAACTGATCAGCAGCTGCAGCCGGATAACCCGGATTATGTAAATCCGGAGGGTGATAATTTTGTGCAGCAGGAGCCTTTTGAACAGCCTGCTGAGGGAGATCCGTCAGATCAGACTCTGCAGGAACAGACGGAAGGTTCCGGACAAACTGATGCACAACCGGAACCGGTTTCGGAACCACCTGCTCCTTCTTATGAGGGGATCAACAGCGACCAATTGGAGATCCTGCAATCACTTTATAATGAGATGACCGATGCGGGCCGGGCGTATTCCGGCTGGTTTACTGATTACACCCCATGTAATAATTGGCAGGGGATCAGCTGCGAAGGCGGACAGGTCACAAGCCTGGCCTTTGAAGGCGTCGGTTATTTCACTGTTTTCCCGTCATCCATTCTCTCTCTGCATGATTTGAAATCACTTGCTTTTATCGACACGTTGATGAGAGGCCCGCTGCCGGATTCTCTTTTTGCTGAGCTTCCGAAATTGGTAAAGCTTGAGCTGCGCGGAAATTACCTGACCGGTGAAATACCTTCCCTGCCGGATGCTTATTCTCCACTGCAGGAACTCATCATCAGTGATAACCGTGATGATGAGAACGACAGCAGGAAAACGCAACTTCTTTGGCTTCAGGAGTATGCGGGTGTTGCCAATTTTCAGTTGAACGAGTATGATTACCCGGATATTGATCTTGAACCGGGGCTGGATGGGAATATTCCTGAAAACTGGTCAGCGCTGAGTTCACTCCGAAAAATCGATCTTTCCGGAAATCAACTGACGGGCAGCGTCCCGGAGGCTTTTGCCTCTCTCTATTCGCTGACTGAACTGGATCTGAGCAATAATGGAGAATCATTCATCGTGGCAGATTGGGTTTATGATGCGCTGGCAGCTGCCGCACAAAATTATCCGACTATTATCCTTGACGGTATTCAGAAACCTGTGAGCGTGGTTGTCCCTGTGGAAGAACCGGAGCCGGTTTCACCTGACTTCCCTCCCATTGCTGAGGACCCTTCTCAGGAAATTACATCTGATGATCCGCTCCAAAAAAGCCGGGTAATTACAGACGGTCAGGACCAGAATCAGCCGGAAACGGGTTCTTCTGAACCGCAAACCGGAACAGAAACCGACGGCGGTCTGCGTACGATACCTACGGAGCCCCAGTTCATTGAACCGGAACCGACACAGGCGCCGCCGACTGAAATTCCTTCTCCCATACCCACACAGGCGCCGCCAACAGAAATTCCTACTGCTATCCCTACACAGGTCCCTCCGACAGAGGTTCTTTACATTGCCCCGACACAGGTTCCCCCGACGGAGGTTCCTTCCGTTGCGCCGACGCAGGTACCGCCGACAGCTCAAACGATCATTATCGTGGTGACAGCTACACCGGTTCCGCAATGGTATACGGCAACACCGCAGAGCTATTATCCAACCCGGCAGCCCTACATTTATCCGACTGCTACGCCTTATTATCCGCTCTATTACAGCTATCCGACGGCAACCCCTTACACCTATTACAATCCGAATTGGGTTTATCCAACAGCGACTTCTGCGTATAGTTATGATTATAACTATGTGCCGCAGTATCAGTCTCCGACACAGATCCCGACGATCCTGCCTACACAGGATCAGGCTGCATTGCTCGGTTTTACTTATAAATTGGAAGCAATGACGGAAAACAACATCCCGATGACCTGGCGCTATACCGGTATGCAGGAATATTCCATCGTTTACCTGGATGCCTCGGGCAATCTGTATCCGGCGTTTGCTATGGAGTGGAAGCCGGCCTCAGACGTTTGCAATTCTTCTGTCTGTAACGCATCGGTAAGCGTGCCCGATGAGCTGCTGCAGCAGGGCAGGTTCTCCCTGCAGCTGCGCGTACGGGATGCCGCGGGGAAGATCTACCAGTCGGATCCGGTTGAAATGGAAGTCTCCCTGCCTCAGCCGACACCGACACCTGTTCCGGAACAGCCGAAATCCCTGATTGGCGGGTTCTTGGAGTGGCTGTTTGGTCCGATCATCCGTCTCTTTGGCGGAGGTAAATAATAAAACGTTAATCAGATTTCTGAAGTCGTGCCCGCTTTAGACTAAAACCTGAAACCTGAAACCTAAAACCTGAAACCTGAATCTATGTTTGTCTATCTTTCAAAACTGCTGCCGAATCTGATCTACCCCGCGGGATTGATAACCATCCTGCTGCTGATAGGGCTGATTTTCTGCCGTTCGTCCAGGTCAAAAAACCGGGTGATGCTGCTGATTCTTCTGTTCGTCCTGATTTGCGGGAACAAGCTTCCCGGGGCTTACCTGATCCGTCAACTGGAGCAGGCATACGCGCCTTATAACGGGACGGAAACAGCCGATGCCATCGTGATCCTCGGGGGCGGTACAGTCACCCGGTCTGATCCCCGCCGAATCGTGGAAGTGAACGGGGCCGGGGACCGGGTGATCTATGCCGTACAGATTTATCGGGATGGTGCGGCTCAAAAGATCCTTGCCGGAGGCAGTTATATCAGTTGGCTGTCAACGGAAGTCCGGACGGAAGGCAGCGTGTCTTCTCCTGCTTCGGAAATGGCTGAATTATTGGAAATGTTCAGCATTCCGAAAGAGGACATCCTGATCCAGGATCGTTCCCTGAACACAGCCGAGGAGGCGGAAGAGGATGCGAAAATTCTCGAAAGTCTCGGGCTTAAGAAGATCATCCTGGTCTCTTCGGCAACCCATATGCGCCGGGCTGTTCCGTTGTTTGAAAAACAGGGACTTGAAGTGATTCCCGCCCCGACGGATTACAGCTTTTCAGACAAAGAATGGGAAGACCTGCTGCATGTTGATTGGGAAAATCTATATACCTATATCATCCCCACGATCGGGAACATGCAGTCACTCCAAAACGCGCTGAAAGAATATCTCGGCTATTTTGTTTATCATCTCCGCGGTTGGCTCTGATGATAAACGAAATCCCTTATCCTTTTCTCTTCACCTTTCCATCCCTCTGTTATAATTGTCCTTATGACAAAGTCATGGAAACAAAAAAATGGATCTGATTGGCTGATCCGGGGATGGTTCATCTTTACGGCATTGGCTGCCGCTGTTTGCCTGTACCGGCTGGCTGTCATCGGTGAAACCTCTCTGCACAGCGTTTTTCTCGGTTACTCTGCATCCCGGCTGCTGATGATGTCCGCTGCCCTGCTGTGGTGCCTGATTGGATTATACGGCTCCATCGACCCCGGCAGGAGAGCTTCCCGTCTTGTCTCGAACCTTTCCCAAAAACCCATCTATAAAAACATCCTGATCATTCTGTCTCTTGCCTTTTCGCTTGGCTGGATCGTCGGCGGATTCATGTCAGACGAAAGCTTTCGGCCTTTTTTCCAGCGCGTCGAACCTTTGTTGATCCTGGGTACCCTCATCAGCGGCAGCGGCGCGCTGCTTCTTTCCCGCTTAAACGTGACAAACAATGCGGTCGGTACGGAACAGATCTCTGTGCGGAAAACAGCGCTGTTTTTTTTCCTGATCGGGTGTGCACTGTACTTGTTTATCCGCTTGACGGGCGTGGGAATCGTCCCGGATGAGATGGACTGGCAGCCGACCGGCATGACGATCCAGTATTGGGAAATTTACCTTTCCGCCTGGATCGCGCTGGCAGTTTCCTTCCTGCTGTGCCTGCTGCATACGTCAAAGCATCAGCGGCTCGTGACCTGCATTCTCTTCTTTGCTATCTGGGCTGCCGCTGCCGTCCTTTGGGTTTCCATCCCAACCATGGAAGTGCTGAATCACAGTTACTTTATGGAGATCACCGCGCCGAATTATCTGCCTTATCCGGCATCGGACAGTGCCGTTTTCGGCCTTTGGGCGGAAAGTGTGCTTGCCGGGCTCGGGTTCAAGACCGTTATCGCCTACCGTCAGTTTCTGATCGTGGTCATCGCCTTTTTTGAGGCCCTCACAAATCGGGATCTGCTGAAGACCATCGACTGCCTGACGGTCGCCCTTGCCCTGATCCCTGCCTGCATGTACCTGCTCGGACGGCGGCTTCATTCCCATGGCGCGGGCATTTTGGCAGCTGGTCTGGCGGCAATGCGGGAGTATAACACCATTCTGCTGGCGCCTCATTACATGGTTTCAAGCTCGAAGATGTGGCTTTCGGATCTGCC
>CAYWKZ010000045.1:0-7243 GCA_964459115.1 uncultured Leptolinea sp.
TCTGTCCGCACATGCAGATAATAAAGGACCCAGCCAGTCTCTTCGTGTCCGTCCATGTCCAGGTCCAGCACGACCGTACCCACACCGTTGCGCAGCACCAGCCCCGGTGCGGAAGCAAGGATCCAGGAATCCGACCGGGCACAGCCGCCTTCAGCCATCGGCGGGGCAAAATCCAGCGCACCCAGCGGCGAACCGGTGGTCCAGGACTCATGCGGTCCGCCTGTGATAGACCATTCATCACTCTCGCCATAAGGGAGTGTCAGCACAGGCTGAACCAGATCATTATTGAAACCATGCGGATCGGTGATATAGTAATCCCAGACGTTGCCGAAGTCCAGGTAAAACTGTTGAAGGAAACCGTTCGCACCGTAAATCGCGTCCTCATACTCATCATAAAGATAGATCTGGGCAAAAAGGTACTGGATCGCCACTGACCCCGCGTTCAACAGTGGATTGAAATAAATCGGCTCATCCGGCTGCGGATACTTGTAAAACGGGATCTCCGAAAGCGTTCCGTAACGCCAGCCATAATATCCGAGGGAAAGCTCCTGGGCGGCCCAGGTCATTTGCTTATAGAGGCCCTGTGAATTTTCCCCCAGCCAGCCCAGCGGATAATATTCTTCCACGATAGATCGGGGCTGCCCCGAGACCCAGTGGCTCTTGTACTCCAGCAGCTCCAGCAGGACGATCGGACTGATTGAATAATCGAGCGCGACCTTCTGGATGATCTCCGTGCCGGTCAGCGTACCGGAAGCTGTATATTCTTCGTACGTTGAGAGGAACCCGCCGGCCTGTTCGACCTCATAAGCAAGGTCATAACCGATCGAAGGGTAGCCCATCACAATATACTCATCCGGCAGAATACGCAGGCCGGAGCTGAATTTTCGCTGCGGTGCATTGACCAGCAAAAGGGTTCCGGTCTTGAGAAACCCCTCATCGTCCGGGTCTGACAATCCGGTCAAATTCTTTGTCGTTGTCCCGTAGCGGAAAGCTATTGCCTGGGCTGTATCCCCGTTTTGCGCAACATAAAACGCCTTATTGTTAAAATAGGAATAGAGGACCGGCAGCGGAATGTCCGGCGTCGGCGTATTTGTCGGCGCTATTACATCCTGCGTCGCCGTTGCTGTTGAAGGCGAAATCGTCTCCACCGGGAACGTACTGCGCGGGGTCGGCATTGTCGGTGTCACAGTCGGTGTTTCCGTGACCGTCGGCGTCAGTGTAGCCGTCTCAGTAGGTGTGGCCGTCATCAATGCCGCGGCAGTTGCCGTCTCCACCTCAGGCAGCAGGGTCTCTGTCGGCGTATTTGTGAACGTCGCGGTAGGTGTGATGTGTTTCTGTTCATCAGTCGCACGGAATGCTTCCGTAACACGGGAAACTGCTGCCCGTTCCGCGATCGCCGTCAGCTGCTGCGGTGAATTTGCCGACCGCGTACAGGCAAGCGAAGGAATCAGCACCAACACAATCAGAGTGCTGAAAATCAATAGCGGCTGAGTAAATTTTTTCATATGGAAGGGAACTCAGGACAGAGACACCATGATCCCTGTCCGCCATTCACTCACTGTTTGTCAAATCCCAGTTTCCGTCCACCGAGCAGATGAAAATGCGTGTGCATCACCGTTTGTCCTGCATCAGGGCCGGCATTGGTGACAAGGCGGTAACCGCTTTCCTCCAGACCAAGCTCCCGCGCGATATGGGCGGCAACGACCATGACATGTCCCAGAAGCTGCTCATCTTCCTCACCATATTGGGACAGGTTCAGCTTGTGCTCTTTCGGTACGATCAGCACATGGGTCGGGGCAACCGGGTTCAAGTCATTGAAAGCCACGACCTGCTCATCTTCATATACGAAATTCGAAGGAATTTCGTGTTTCGCGATTTTACAGAAAATACAATTTTCAGCCATTTTTCTCTCCTTATTTATAACTCGCCATATTCGGCGCTGCAAACGATGTCGTAATACTCCAGCTCTGTTTCACGAATGGAATAATAATAGTCCTTTGCCGCTTTTCCCAACTGACGGACTGTGTCTACATGCTCTGAAGCATCCGTATCCCAATAACGCGGGATCACAAACAGCGGATCCATGTTTCCATCCATTTTATACGCGGGACGGGCAGCGTCATTCACATCGCACAGCGGAACCCAGTTATACATCACCGGTCCCCGCGGATGAGTGGTGAACCCGACTTTAAAGCCATATTCCTTTGCAACTTCAATCGGCCTTGCACCAAATCCGCCGCCCGGCCAGATAATCGCCCGGGGTGTTTTGTGGAAATGCTCTTCGATCCGTTCCACGCTGCCTTTCAGCTCTCCGATCAGAAATTCATCACTGGAATCGTCGCCCATGTTGATGTTATGCACAACACCGTGGGACTGATGATCCACCAATCCGAGCTCCTCCATACGGGCATTCTCATCCCACAGCTCCTGAGTGGTGTTGTCCGCACTGATCCAGGCGTTGATGACCGGCCAGCCCCATTCATCATAATACGGTTTAAAATGCTCCATAAAGTTTTCTTCATGACGTCGATCATCCTGGATCAACAGAACGGAACGCTCCGGGATCCAGTCATTATTTTCCATGAAAGCGATGAACTGCTCCGTATTGATCGCTGTAAAACCCTGGTCGTGCAGGTTACGGATGAGCTGCTTGTGCTGGTCGATGGTCACCGTGTTCGCCCGCAGGATCGGATCCTCAATGCTGCTGGTATCTTCCCCACGGATAATACTGTGATACATGATCGCCATCACGACCGTGCCCGGAGCAGCTTTCCCTTCACTCCAGCGGTTTTTTATCACCTGGCAGACATCTGTCTGGTACTCATGCGGTGTATCCATCCGGTGCAGCAAATCTGAAACATAGATTTCAGGCAGCTCGGGCGGCTTACGGTTCGGATCTTTCGTAGGTGTCGGCTCCGCAGTCGGTTCAGCGGCCACATTCGCCTGATCTCCACCATGATCCCGGGCAATCAACAGATCCTGACCATCCGTCCCGCTTTGGTTATCCGCTTCCGGGGTAAAAGGTGATTCAGCCTGGGCAGTTTTTACCAGATCATCCATGGATATTTCTGTCACGGCTTTTTGCCCTGCATTTGTTTTATCGCTTTTGGAAGGCAGGTTACACCCGGCTGCAATGGAAAAGGCCAACATCAAAAAGATAAGAATCAACAATCGGTTTTTCAACATACACCTATTATATCGAAAAAAATATTAAAATGCATCATCCTGTTTCATTCTCATGGGTTTTTATCCAAGTTGAAATTATCCATTATAATAATCAAGGAGGTGGTTTTGGAACAACTGAAAGAAAAGTTTTTTGAATCTGTCAGCAGTGTGATCCCGATTTTCGTGATCGTTCTGGTGTTGAGTGTGACGATCTCACCGCTGAATTCAGGTGTCCTGGTGCTGTTTCTGTTCGGGACAGTCATGCTGATCCTGGGAATGGCGCTGTTCACACTGGGTTCCGGCATGTCAATGACACCACTCGGCGAAGGGATCGGTATCGAGATGAGCAAAGCGAAAAGGCTCTGGATCCCGTTGGTTCTGTGCTTCATTCTGGGAATGCTGATCACGATATCAGAGCCGGATCTTACCGTGCTTGCCGAGCAAATCCCATCCATTCCCAACATGACGCTCATCCTTTCCGTAGCGGTTGGCGTTGGGATCTTCCTGATGATTGCCATGCTGCGTCTTCATTTGAACATCAAACTGACACATCTCTTTCTGGTGTTTTATGCGCTGGTGTTCATCCTGGCCGCCTTCGCACCTGCTTCCTTCATTCCCGCAGCCTTTGACTCCGGCGGCGTCACCACCGGACCGGTCACCGTGCCCTTCATCATGGCATTGGGCGCGGGGCTGGCAGCTATCAGCGGTGACAAATCCTCCCGCTCCGACAGCTTCGGTCTGGTCGCTCTCTGCAGCATTGGACCGATCCTTTCCGTACTGATCCTCAGCATTTTCTATTCTCCGGAAGCCACGACCACTCCGATAGAGATCACGGAGATCACCACCACACAGGATGCCCTGATGGCTTTTCTGAATGGATTTCCCCACTACGCGAAAGAAGTTTTGATCGCCTTTTCTCCGATCATCGGAATCTTCATTCTTTTTCAAGCTATCTTCAAACGTTTCCGCAAACACCAGATAATCCGGATCGTCATCGGTATGCTTTACACCTACGTCGGCCTGGTGATGTTCCTCACTGCCGCAAACATCGGCTTTATGCCCGCCGGCAACCTGATCGGAGGCATCATAGCGGCAAGCCCTTACAAATACTGGCTGATCCCGGTTGGAGCTCTGTTCGGCTACTTCGTTGTCGCGGCTGAACCGGCTGTTGTCGTGCTGAAAAAGCAGGTAGAAGAGATCTCCAACGGTGCCATCTCGCAAAAATCGATCGGGCTTGGCCTTTCCATCGGTGTTTCGCTTTCCGTCGGCATCTCTATGCTGCGCGTTATCACCGGCATTCCCATTCAACCGTTTCTTTACACCGGCTATGCACTATCCCTGCTCATCAGCTTCTTTGTGCCGCCGCTTTATACAGCCGTTGCTTTCGACTCCGGCGGTGTCGCTTCCGGCCCGATGACTTCTACCTTTATTCTGCCTTTTGCGGTCGGCGCCTGCACCGCACTGGGCGGAAATGTAATGACGGATGCCTTCGGCATTGTCGCGATGGTCGCCATGACCCCGCTCATCACCATCCAGATCATCGGCCTTTACAGCAGCCTGCAGCAGCGCCGGCGCCGCAAACAGAAGACAGAGGCGATGAACCTGGTGCCGGACGTTATGGTCTATTATGAGAAAGCGAGATAACCAATGAGCCAATCGGATGACAACGACCGCATTGAACTGCTGATCACCATACTGGAACGGGGAAAAGGCCGACAGCTCGTTCGGTTTCTGGATAAGCACAAAGTCTCTTTTCACCTGGAATTCTCCGGTGTCGGCACTGCCACCTCGGAAATGCTCGATATTCTGGGGCTGAACACGAAAGAAAAGGATATCATCATCAGTCTCGGAACCCGCAAAGCGGTCCGCGAACTGACGAACGCCATTGACGCGGGATTTTGGGAGATCAGCCGTTCCCGGGGGCTGATGATGCAGCTTCGCCTGACAGCCGTCAACAACCTGATCTCCACCGCACTTATCGAAAGCGCAGAAGGTATCAGCCTTCCCGAAAATGAGGAAAAAATGACAAACGAATTCGACCACAGCCTGTTGCTCATTGCGGTCAAGCAGGGCTATACCGATGTCGTAATGCAGACCGCACGCAAAGCCGGAGCTACCGGCGGCACCGTGATCCGATCCCGCATGATGGGCGCCGAACAGTTTGAGGATAATTACGGGATCCACATCGATCCGGAAAAAGAGATCATTGCGATCCTCGCCCCCAACTCCACCCGGGACGCCATCCTGAACGAGGTCAATGCTGAACATGGCGTACGAACACCTGCTCAGGCCATTCTCTGCGCTCTCCCGGTAGACAAGGCATTCAAAATTTAAGAGCCGGGGACGGTTCCGTGATTTCCGGACACTGTTCACGCGTTGTCCCTTCCTTCCGGCCAACGCGTGATTAGCAGCGAATCCTGTTTTTGTAAGTCACATTTTTTTAAGTTTTCTTTGCCCACGGGCAAAAGCTGAATTATAATTCAGCAGTTCGTTAAAGAAATGAGCGGGAAGTTACTTGATTGATGCCCCGTGAGAATGGTTTTTCGAAGTGTTTTTTTGGGAAGCAGGTCGAAAGACTGAAAGCGGCGGCAGACGGAACCCAAGCAAGCAGTTTTCCGTGAAAAAACCGGATTGCAGCCGGTCAGGAAACTGAAAGGAAAAAGATAGAAAAATGGCTACCAAACGCACTTATCAACCGAAAGTCCGACGTCGTCTCCGCGTTCACGGATTCCGCGAACGCATGTCCACCGCAGACGGTCGTGATGTTTTGAAGCGCCGCCGCGCCCGCGGTCGTTATAAGCTGACCGTATCCGCGAACAACAGCCTGAAACGCCTTCGCTGGTAATTCGTTTTTTTCGTTGATTTAACAATTTCGGTAAGAAACATCGAGTGCCGCAGTGGAAAAGAAAGACCGTCTGAACCGCACTCTCGACATTCAGAGAGTCAGACGTTACGGGAAATCCATTGCGCACCCGTTTTTTGTGTTAATTTATCTTCGGGATAAAAACACACAAAATGCACCGGTCGGCATCATTGCATCCAAAGCAGTCGGCGGAGCCGTGGAACGAAATCGGGCAAAACGCGTCCTGCGTGCCGCAGCAACTGATCTGCATGACCGCATTCAGCCGGACTGTATGATTCTCCTGATCGCCCGTCAGGCCATTCTGGACCATGATACCCCGGAGATCACCGAAATTCTTACCAATCAACTGAAAAAAGCGGATCTGCTCCGCGAACAAGCTCAGGAGTAAGTGAATCATTGCTTCGTGGACTCTGTCGTACGACCCGAAGAGAACAGAGTGCCGGAAGAAGAACATCCGGCCATTCAACAGGAACCGCGTTTGCGGGATTTGCCGTTTAAACTGCTGAACGTTCCCCGCTTTATCTGCCTGGGACTGATACGCTTTTATCAAATGACGATCTCGAAAATGCTGCCGGCGAACACCTGCCGGTTTTATCCGAGTTGTTCCCATTACAGTTATCAGGCCATCTACAAATACGGCGCCCTGCGGGGTATCCCGATGGCGGTCTGGCGGGTTCTGCGCTGCAATCCCTTCAACCCCGGCGGATTTGATCCGGTTCCGTGATATCCGCAAGTGTAAGGAACCTTTATGAAACAAAATAAAATTTTAACCTTCGCGCTGCTGCTCGTCTGTGCAATCGCAGTTTCTGCCTGTACAAACGGCAGCGCACTGACCGGCAACTCAAGCTGGCCCGGTCAGGTGTCAGAAGGCAGCATAGTTTACGCTGCCAACGGCAGCTTTGTGGAAGCAGTCCGTGAGGGACAGAAAGTCTGGAGCTACCCGGAATCAGCCAATAACAGACTGTCCTTCTTCGCCGCACCGGCTGTTGATGAGACTCATGTTTATGCCGGTACCTACACAAACCAGCTCCATATTCTCAACAAAGAAGATGGGACCCTGGCCGCATCCGTGGAAGTCGGCAACAACAAAAACAAGATCATTGCCGCGCCCGTCGTGGCGGAAGGCAATGTGATCGTCCTCTCCAGCGGCGGCATGGTCAGTTCCTATCCGACGACCGTTTCCGGTGAGACACTCACCCCCAACTGGCAGACAAC
>CAYWKZ010000045.1:7343-20017 GCA_964459115.1 uncultured Leptolinea sp.
GACGGTGAGATCTGGGCCTCCCCGCTGCTGATGGATGACAAACTGATCGCTGCGGACATGAACGGTATTGTTTACTGTGTGGACACCACATCCGATGAAGTGCTGTGGAAGACGGGCAAACTGACTGCCGACAAGTTCGGCTTCATCGCCTCCCCGGTCGCTTTGGATGAGGCAACTTTCCTGCTGGTCGATGAAACCGGTGAGATCATGACCTATGACATCGAGGGAAAATCGGTCGGTCAGCGGACACTCTCCCAGACTGTCTGCACCACACCGGTCATTCTGGAAAACGGAAGCCTCGTGCTGCTGCCGGTTTCCACAGACGGACAGCTCAAAGCCTATACTCCTGACCTCAAGGAAGACTGGGTATATACACGTACAACAGAAAAGGAGAGCAAATAATGTGGACTTCATTCGTTAACCTCTTCTTGAATCTGCTGCTGTTCATCTACAAGCTCGTCGGCAACTTCGGTGTGGCGATCATCATCTTCACTGTTCTGATCAAACTGCTCACCCATCCGCTGATGCAATCCCAAATCAAGAGTTCCAAGGCCCTGGCCTCGCTGCAGACGGATCCGGATTATCTCTACATGATGGAAAAATACAAGAACGACAAGGACCGTCTCGCACAGGAACAGATGAAGCTTTACAAGGAAAAGGGTGTCAACCCGACCGCCTCTTGTCTGCCGACATTCATCCAACTGCCGATCATCTTCGCGCTTTACCAGGCCGTCATCGCTGCCATCGTCACGACCCCGATGGGCATGCTGGACCTCATCAAGCGCGTGTTCCCGAACTGGATCCAAATTTCAGAGGTTTTCCCGATCAATCCGAATTTCCTTTGGATGAACCTCGGTCTTCCCGAACGCCTGATGGTCGGCAATGTCGGCATTCCGGTGCTGGCAATTCTTGTAGTGCTGACCACCATTCTGCAGACCAAACTCACGCAGCCGTCACAGCCGCAGGATGAAAACGGAGCCAGCACTGCCATGATGAACGGGATGATGAACATCTACATGCCGCTGCTGATGGGTTTCATGGCCTATTCCCTGGCATCCGGCCTGGCACTGTACTTTTTGGTTTCCAACATTTTCACCATCTGCCAGTATGCCGCGATGGGCTCTGTGCACTGGGAAAACCTGAAATTCTGGGAAAAGAAAAAACCCGCTCCGAAGCCCGCCGTGAAACCGCGTCCTGCTTCCGCGCCTGCGAAAAAGACAGAAGCAGCGGGTGAGACCGCAAAGGCCGAAAGCAAACCGAAGGCTGCGGCAAAATCTTCTGACGATGACAATGCTATCTTCACCCAGAAGATCGATTACAGTGAGTTTAAGAAACATAAAAAACCGAAGAAAAATCAACAATAATTATTCGGGACGAGGCACACGGAAACTGCTCGGATGCTGTCGCCAGGCCGGCTCAGCAGGGCGGTATTCAGTGTTGCGTCTTCAGGTCCTGAACAGTTACAACTAAAGGATAGATAAGCAGTTATGACATCAACATCTTTAGAATATATTGCCGCAAACGCGGAAGATGCGATCAACAAAGGGCTGCACGAACTGAACGTGACCCGCAGCGAAGTAGATATTGAGATCCTGGATAACGGCAGCAAGGGCATTTTCGGCATCGGCGCCCGTCAGGCCCGCGTACGCCTCACCATCAAAGCCGACAGCCTGCGTGCTTCCATTCAAAAGGACGAGACGCCTGCTCCTGCCCCGGCTCCCGCTGCCGCGACTGTAAAGGCCGAAGAAGAACCGGTCAAGCTCGCCAGGCCCGCAAAAGAAGCCCCTGTGAAGGAAGATACACAGCCTAAACCTGTGAAAAAGGAAAGCAAACCGGCTGCCCCGAAAGCACCTCGGAAAGAGACAAAACCTGCGGTTGAAGCCCCAGCGGAAAAGGATGAAAAACCGTCCGTGATCATTGAAAAGCCCGAAATTTCTGAGGACAGCAGCAATGATCCCGTCGTCAATGAACAGACCATGCAGATCACCGCGAATGTTGTCCGCGACCTGCTGGAGAAAATGCACGTGAACGCAACGATCCAGTCCAGGGTCGGCGAAGCAGCAGATGATGTTGACGGCCGCGTGATCATGATCGACATTCAGGGTGACGACCTCTCCTTCCTTATCGGACGCCACTCCGAAGTGCTTCATTCCCTGCAGTACATCACCAGCCTGATCGTCGGACGTGAGGTCGGTCACTGGGTTCCCCTTGTCATCGATGTACAGGGATACCGTGAACGCCGCGAGCGCCAGCTTCGCCAGATGGCCACCCGTATGGCAGATCAGGTGGTAAAAACGGGACGCCGCATCTCCCTGGAACCGATGTCTGCCACCGAGCGCCGCATCATCCATCTGGCGCTGCGGGACAACAAGGACATCATGACCGAAAGCATCGGCGAGGAACCAAACCGCAAGGTCGTGATTTACCCGAAAGATAAGAAATAGGTATCAGGTTTCAGATGTCAGGTGTCGGGTGTCAGGGATCGGTGATCCGGCAATGGCAATGAGACTGAAAACCGGATGACATCAATCAAAACGGGCTGCAGATCAAAAAGCAGCCCGTTTTTTAGTATAATATCACTATCTGGGACAGTCAGCGTTATAATACATGTTGCTAAATGAGGCATGCAGGATCATGAAGAAAAAACTATTACTGGTGAGTTTTGACGCGGTCGGTTCCGATGAACTCAATGTTCTCCGCGAACTGCCGAATTTCAAACGCATTTTTTCCGGCGGAAGTATATTCCCGAACCTGAAAACCGTCTTCATCTCCAACACCTACCCGGTCCACGCCTCCATCGCCACAGGCGTTGTTCCCGGCATCCACGGGCTTATCTCCAACGTCATGCTGCAGCCGGAAAACCCGAAACCCTGGTGGAATTATGACAGCCGCCTGCTGAAGGCAAAACCGATATGGGACCTGGCCGCTGCCAAAGGACTCAGGACGGCTGCAGTGATGTGGCCGGTCACCGCTTATGCCAAAAACATCCGTTGGAATGTTCCTGAAATCATGACCCGCGAAGGAGAATCCCAGGTGATGGCGAACCTGCGCACCGGGTCCAAACTGATCCAGATCTATTCCTACCTGCGGCACAAAAAGCTTCTCCGCGGCATCGAGCAGCCGGAACGGGACCGCTTTGCCACGGCCTCCATGCTGGACATCATCAAATGCGGACATCCGGACCTGATGCTGATGCACCTGACCGCCTATGACAGCCTGTGCCATGAGCATGGCCGTGGTTCGGAGGAAACGATGCTCGCCCTGCATGAAATGGACGGATTTCTGGGCGCACTGGCCGAAGCATCGGGATTTGAAGAAGGAAAAACGACGGTCATTGTCTTTTCCGACCATTCCCAGCTGAATGTCCACACTGCGGTCGATCCCAACCGGATCCTGGAAATGTTCGGTTTTCTGGAATACCATGCAGACGGTACCGTGACCAACGCACGGGCCGTTTTCCAAAACCAGGATGGCAGTTCTTTCTGTTTTAACCAGGAACTGGATGAGGAACAGTTGGATCTGGTGAAAAACGCGGTGCTGGCGGATACGGCTGTGGAACGGGAGCTGACAGAGGCGGAGATGAGGGAATCCGGATTTGCCGGACAGGCTGTTTTCGGGATCTGCGCGAAACAAGGATACTATTTCAAGGCGGAGAATATCGAAAAGGCTACCCATGGCTATCCGACGGACTATCCGAATTATGACGTGTTTTTCGCCGTTTCCGAACCGTGGCCGGAGCCGGAGAGTAAGTCCATTCTGGAAGTGAACAAAGCAGCACGGAAGATTCTTGACATTTAAGGGAACGCTGGCTTATTCTTTGCACTCCAGCAAACAATTAAAACACATATTGATTTCCGTCACAATTCCGTGTAAAATATTAATAGGAGAATAAACTGATGGCTGAAAAGAAAACACTGGACGAACTGACATTAATGGATGACTACATGTTTGCAGCCGTGATGGAAAACACGACATTCCTTCAGCCGCTGCTGGAGTTTATCCTCGGTGTAAAAATTGCAAAAATTGAACTGACCGAACCGCAGAAAACGGAAAAGAAGGGCTACAATACCAAAGGTGTCCGCCTTGATCTTTATGTTGTAGATGAAAACGGCGTCATATACAATGTCGAAGTCCAAACCTCCAACAAAAAGAATCTCCCCAAGCGGATGCGTTATTATCAGTCGGTTGTGGACATCAGTATTCTAAATCCGGGTGATTTATATAATGAACTGAGAAAATCTTTCGTAATTTTCATCTGCAACTATGATCCGTTCGGACGCGATCGCTATATTTATACTTTTGAAAATATCTGCAGAGAGGAACCGGACATAGCCTTCGGTGATGAAACCACAAAAGTCGTGGTAAACACGATGGGAAACCGGGGTGAAATCAGCACCCAGTTGTTAGAGGTAATAAATTATCTGAAGGATGAGGAAATCACCGGCGATTTCAGCCGCGCACTGGATGATGCGGTCAATGCTGTGAAGGCCAGCGAGGAAAGGAGACGGGAATATATGATACTCAATATGCGCGACAATGAAATTCGCGAAGAAGGCCGCGAAGAAGGCCTCAAAGAAGGCCGCGAAGAAGGCCGCAAGGAAGAAAAAATCAGCTCACTTCGCGCACTGATGACAACAATGAAATGGACAGCTCAGGAGGCAATGGACGCGCTGAAAATACCGGCGGATGACAGACAATACTATCTCGCTAAGTTATAGCCTGTCACGATGATCCTGCCTGATTACGAAGAAAACAGGAGGCGGAATAAGGATTTATATGATTGAAAAGAACGCAAAAATCTATGTAGCGGGGCACAGGGGGATGGTTGGCTCGGCCATCGTCCGTGAACTGGAACGACAGGGCTACCACAACATCATCACCCGCACACATAAAGAACTGGACCTGATGCGGCAGGACGCGGTAGAGCAATTCTTTGCAGCCGAAAAGCCCGAAGTCGTCGTTTTGGCGGCGGCAAAGGTCGGCGGGATCGTCGCCAATGAATCAGCCCTCGCAGATTTCATGTACGATAACATGATGCTGGAAATGAACGTGATCCACAGCGCCTGGCAAAACGGCTGCAAAAAACTCTTGTTCCTCGGCTCATCCTGCATTTATCCGCGCATGGCGCCGCAGCCGATGAAGGAATCCTGCCTGCTGACCGGAGAGCTCGAAAAAACCAACGAAGCTTATGCGCTGGCAAAGATCAGCGGGCTGAAATACTGTGAATTCCTGAACCGGCAGTACGGGACGGACTTCATCAGCGTGATGCCCACCAACCTCTACGGGCCCAACGACAACTACCACCCGACCCATTCCCACGTGCTGCCCGCCCTCATCCGGCGTTTCCATGAAGCCAAGGTGGAAGGGAAGGAATCCGTAATCTGCTGGGGTGACGGAACACCGCTGCGTGAATTCCTCTATGTGGACGATCTCGCCAATCTCTGTGTGTTCCTGCTCAACAACTACAGCGGAAACGAGACGGTCAACGCCGGCACCGGGAAAGAGCTCACCATCAAAGAGCTGACGGAGCTGGTCGCAAAAGTTATCGGCTACACCGGCCGCATCGAGTGGGATACATCCAAACCGAACGGGACACCGCGGAAACTGCTGGATGTTTCCAAAGCCGCAGCCCTGGGCTGGACCTACAAGACTGAACTCGAGGACGGCATCCGCCTGGCCTACGAAGACTTTTTGAACAACCCCATGCGGGCCGAACGATAAAATTTTGCGCACCTCTAAAAACTACCAGGCGGGGGTATGGGGCGACAGCCCCGGAGACCTCCCAAGGAGAACATTTTGACATTTTAGAGGTTCCTTAAAAAACAGGATAGAACTGTTTCACAGTCCGTCCTGTTTTTTTCGCTTTGTTAATGAAAAATCCCGTTCCCTGCCGGTCAATCAAAATTGATTATCACATTGCCGCTATCCAGATCCGAAATGAAAACCTGCTTGATGAATTCCTGCAGCTTCTTTCTCAGCTCCGACCCTTTGATAATTGCCACAAATGCTTTTGGAACGAGCTCTCCCGCGAATTTCAGCGGGTTTTGCTTGTCTCTTAGCAGGTTTGAATTTCTCAGGTTAAAGACATTGCCGATCCAGCTCACTTTTATCTCATGCAGCAGTTCCTTCAGAAGCTCGTCCTGCGTCAGTTCCGGCTTTGCTTTTTTCAACCCTCTGATCACCGTCTTCATTTCTTCCGGCCTGCGCTGAATGCAGGTGCACATATCGTTATCCAGCCAGGTCTTCAGATTACCATTGTTCTTAATTTCTTCAACGGTGAAATCATTTTCGACCCGCTGCGTGACCCCTCCGAAGATTTTTTCATAGATCAGCGATTTATAGACCCCGGAGGCAGGAACATTCGACAAAGGACCGTTTGCTTCCACCTTTTTTTCCATTTTTTCCAGAGAATAGGCATAATCCACATCCTGCTGGGAATATGAATTCTTCTCAAGCATATAATTGTGAGACTTGTCATAATCCCGTGCCAGATTATCTATACGCAGCAGCTTTTGATATTCCGATTCTTCGGCCTTTGTTCGCCGGTCTTTCAACTTGAGCTCCTGAAAACGGGAAGCAGCATCGATTGCCTTGTCCGGCGATTTATAGATTTGTAGATAAGCTTCATAACGGCTGGAAGTTAATTTAGCAGCGACTCTCTTTTTCTTTCCGGGGTTTTTCGGATCAGACTTTGTGTAGTTTATCTCTAATTGCGTACCCATTTTCTGGCGAATATTCCCCAGATCTCCGCCGACATTTTTACCGATATCTGCTTTTTCATATGCCAGGTCAACGACTCTGCCCCCATACTCCAAAAGCGAGATCATATGCATCACCGGCAGATGGAGCCGTGCATCATTTTTGAAAAAGCCGAAAAGCAGCGTGTTCATGTCGCTGATCTGTTTATCAAGCATGCTTCTTGCGGCCCGCAGTCTATTCGGATCATTGTTAATGACACCCACACTCTCCAAAGGTTTGGCATAATCTCTGATTTGCCCAAGGATAGCCGCAACAGCCGGATCGATCCCGGGTGTTCGGGTCAAGTCAGCGATCGTACTTTTCTTTGTCACACTCAAAATGGATCGGATCAGGGAATTGCTCTCATTGATGATCGCTCCGCGGATATTTGCTGCATTCATTTCCGGGGATTTTCCCCCGCCATCGTCGCTTGATCCCGAGCTGCTGTTCTCTTCGTCGTTATCCCGATCGACACGCGCAGTTCCGAAATAATCTCTGGAACCGATTATCCCGGCATCTTGCCCTTCCATACGGCGCATGTTTTCCGCAGCGGCGTTTGGCAAATCGGCAGTGGTAACATATCCGCCGTTGCTGTTCTCCAAAGATTCCTTGTACTGCCGGTAATCCTGCCGGGTCACCCGCATGTTGCCATCGCCGCCATAACTCAGATCCTTGTCCGTTCCAAGACGTGCAAACCGCTGTTCCACAGAGGCTTTGGATGTATTTGCGGAAGATTTTGCGGCGAAAATGCCAAAATTGATCATCGAAGAGAATCCCGGCCTTTCCTGCTCAAAGATCGTGTCTCCTGCCGGAATTCCGGCTTCATTCCGGATCATGTCTTTCACAAAAGTGGTACAGTTCCGATTCAAGGCGTTATAGCCTTTATCCGCATAAACCTCAGAGGCTTTCAAAATGGCATTGACCTGTCTCGCGCTTGCCGGGTAGGACCGCTTGACCGTATATTTTTTTGAGATTTCATTTTGTAATTTTCCCGGGATCCTTGCGCTGCCGGTCAAAGCAAGAGACCCCTGCATTGTATCCTGGCTGCCCGGGTAGAATCCATATCGGAGGTTGTAGCGCTCATACCGGTTGGTTCTCAGGCTGTACCGACTGTATTCGATCCCAAGCCCGGCATGTCCGGGGTCAGTGCCGTGCACGCTTTGGTCTTCTGCTTCCTTACCCTGCCTGATATAAATCGAAATTTTCGGAGCCAGCGGCTTCCCGTTTTTGTCCTCAGCCTGCCCGGCAGTCAATGCTGACCAGACAGTCGGGATACGGCGGAAATCCGCCAGAATATCGTCCTGACCGTCAGGTCCCTTTTCAAAGGTCTCTCCATTCCAGCCCGGGATGAGGTCATGCCTGCGCTTGTCCTGTACAATTTCCGGAATTGTCTTTTTCCTGGATTGACCGCGTTCATACATTTTGTTGTAATCTGAATTGATGAGCCGCTTAAACGCGGCGCCAAGCCAGTTTAAGGCCGCACCGATCGTGCTGCCGGCGCCAATGGCGAGGTTTGTGAGAAAACGTTTGAAGCGGCCGGCTTTGTTTCGTTTGTCCAATTTCTGGACCGTGATATCCAACCCGGCGATCCGCTGCTGGGTCTGGTTGGCTCTGGGCAGGTCACTGTTCCCTTTTTTCTTCTTTTGGGCCCGGGCAAATCGCCAGCTGTCCTTCTTTTGCTTCCTCCCGCCCATTGGTCTCATGCTGAGATCATCGGAATTATCGAGGAGCTTTTCGTTGATAATATCATCCGCGTTTCCCTGAAATTCCAGCCTTTCGCCCGGATTCGCGGGGTCCTGATAAAACTGCGGCTTCATCGGTACATCGCCCGGGAACAGCGCTTTTGCGGGATCCTTTTTCCCGTACTCTTTTTTGGCTTCTTTTTTGGCTTCTTTGGCAACGCCGCCAAATAAATCGTCGTCATCAGATTCGGAATCGGAATCGTCGTAAATAATTTTTAACGGGGCACGCTCCTTTTTCTCTTCCTTTTTATCAGCCGGTGCTTGTTTTACATCTTTGCCGAGATCATCAAAAGCCCCGAACAGGTCATCTCCGCTCTCGTCAGGATCAGAGATTTTCGCGGCAGGCTGTTTTTTTTCTTCCGTTTTTTCAGCCGGAGCTTGTTTTACATCTTTGCCGGGATCATTAAAAAAGCCGAACAGGTCTTCTCCGCTCTCATCAGCATCAAGAAGGATTTTACCGGCATTCTCATTGCCGGTGCTTATGATCGAGTTAATAAGCTTCTCCCTGGCAGTGTTTTTTTTATTTTCTGCCTCTACTTCTTTCTGAACATCTTTGGTTTTACGTCCGTTATTCTGATTCTGCCGAGGAAACATAATGCTCCTTTAATCATTCGAACATGAGGTATTATCCCAATACATTATTAATTTACCATGAATTAACGAACTAATTCCGAAATTTCGAGGCTGCGCTGATTGATTCTGAGCCGAAAAAGGCGCTTTATCTCTCTTCCAGCATTTTCTTCAGTGAGGTGTAGGTTCCCGCGCCGATGATCACATGATCCAAAAGCGGCATCTCCATCGCCTTCCCCACCTCGATCACTTTCCGGGTCGTGACCAGGTCGGACGCGCTGGGCTTTGGGTCACCGCTGGGATGGTTGTGGACCATCACGAAAGACGCGGCATTGAGCTGCAGCGGTTTCCTGAAAATTTCCGCTATCCGAACACTGGATGTATTGATCGTCCCCCGGTACAAAAGGGTTTCATCCATCACATAGAATTTCGTGTCGAGACAAATGATGCGCAGTTCCTCATGGTCCAGCGGCTCCATCTCATAACGCAGGTATTCCCAAACTTCTTCAGCGCAGCTCAATCGCTTGCGTCCCCCGTCAGCGCTGATCGTTTTGGAAAAGCGGCGTCCGAGTTCGATCGCGGACAGGATGCCGGCGGACTTTGCCGGACCCACGCCCTTGATTTTCCCGAGATGTTCCTTGTCCAGCTTCCGGAGTCCGTTCAATCCCCCGTTCTCTTTGAGAATCTTGTTTGCCAGCTCCAGCACGTTCATCTCCCGGGTGCCGCTGCCGAGCAATATTGCCAGGAGCTCCGCATCCGAAAGCGACGCAGAGCCAAACGCAAGCAGCTTTTCCCGCGGCTTGCTGTCATCCGTAAAATCAGAAATCCGAAAATGAGACATTAGACTTTAGACATTAGACTTTAGACATTAGACTTTAGACATTAGACTTTAGGTTTTAGGTATTAGGTGTTAGGTTTTAGACAATGTTCCTGACCTTCCGGCACCATCTGTAACTCTTAACTCTTAATTCTTAACTTTTAATTCCAAACTATCAACAAACAACCAGCAACTAACAACCAGCAACTAACAACCAGCAACTAACAACTAACAACTAACAACTAACAACCAGCAACCAGCAACTAATAACCAGCAACTATCAACAAACAACCAGCAACCAACAACTAATTATATACACTGATTCTCAAAAGTCAGCCAAACCTTGTGATATAATCTGATTGGATAATCTTAATTCTTTATCCGATGAAACATGTACATTTTTTTGCGGAGGCAAATATGACAAAAACACTTGCAATCCTGACCGGCGGAGGCGATGTCCCCGGGCTGAACGTAGCGATGAAAGCCACGATCGTGAATGCTCTGGAAGCCGGCTACCGCGTTTTGGGTGTCCGACGCGGCTGGGGCGGTCTGCTGAACTACAATCCGGAAGACCCGGAAACAAAACAGGCCTACATCCGTGAACTGAGTTACAACGATGTTCGCAAGATCGACCGCAGCGGCGGTACCTTCCTTCACTCTTCCCGCACCAATCCGCAGAATGTGAAGAAAGACGTCATTCCCGATTTTCTGAAGGACTCCCCGCTCGGCGTTCAGAAAGATGAAACGACATGGGATTACACACCGCACATCATGCGCAACCTGGAAAATCTGGGCATCAATTACCTCGTCACCGTTGGCGGCGATGACACCCTTTCCTACACTGTCCGCATGCACAATGAAGGCGTCCCGGTGGTTGCCATCCCGAAGACCATGGATAATGACGTTTTCGGCACCGACTACTGCATCGGTTTCTCCACCGCCATGACCCGCTCCGTCGAAGTCATCACCAACATGCGCACCTCCCTGGGTTCCCATGAAAGAATCGGTATCATCGAACTGTTCGGCCGCAATTCCGGCGAAACCAGTTTGATCGCATCCTATCTTGCCTCCACTGATCGTGCTGTCATCCCTGAAGTTCACTTCAACATCGACAAACTTTCCGAATTCCTGCTCGCTGACAAAAAGAACAACCCGTCCCACTACTCCGTGCTGACCGTCTCTGAAGGCGCCATCATGGAAGGCGGCGATGTGATCGAAACCGGCGAAATGGATGCTTACGGCCACCGCAAGCTCGGCGGCATCGGCATGATTGTTGCGGAAGCAATCAAGAAGCGCACCAACTCCAACGTGATGTACCAGCAGGTCGGCTACATGATGCGCTCCGGCGCTCCGGACTCTCTGGATCGCATGGTTGCCTCTTCCTTCGGTAACCTGGCCTGGCAGTGTGTCGAACGTGGTGACACCGGTCGTATGGTTGCGCTGCACGGCGGTAAATACACCACTGTCCCGGTGACCATGATTCTTGCCGGCAAGAAGATCGTCGACATCGCAGCCTACTACGACATCGAAAAGTACCGCCCGAAGATCAAGGACTTCCTCGGCGTCCCGATGTTCCTGAGTTGATGAAATTATTAGACATTAGACATTAGACTTTAGACGTTAGACTGTCGTTATTGATTAACAGTTGTCAGATAAAGGAAGCCGTCTTTGGCTGAAGTATTTGAAGGCGGCTCCAGAAAAATAAGGAGTAAAATATGATCGTCACTACAAAAGATTTGTTTAAAGCTGCTTACGGCAAATATGCCATCGGCGCTTATAACATCAACAACGCCGAACAGATCATCGGACTGTTCGAAGGCAACATGCAGTCCAAGGCCCCGTTCATCATCCAGATTTCCAAAGGTGCCCGCAAATACACCAGCACCATCATGCTCGAAGGCCTGATCCGCAGCGCTGACCAGATGTACCCGGATGCCATTTTCGCGGTCCATCTTGACCACGGTGATGAAGAAACCTGCTACGACTGCATCAACAGCGGTTTCTATTCCTCCGTCATGATCGACGCCTCCTCCAAGCCGTTCGATGAGAACGTCGCCATCACCAAGCGTGTTGTCGATGCAGCTCACGCCAAGGGTCTGGTTGTGGAAGCTGAACTCGGCCAGCTGGGCGGCGTGGAAGAGCACGTCACCGTTTCCGAAGCTGACGCAAAACTGACCGATCCGGATTCCGTCAAAGAATTCGTTGAAAAGACCGGCGTCGATTCCCTCGCTGTCGCCATCGGTACCTCCCACGGTGCTTTCAAGTTCTCCGGTTCCCAGAGCCTGCACTTCGACGTCCTGGCCGAGATCCAGAAGCGCGTCCCGGGCTTCCCGCTCGTCATGCACGGTTCCTCTTCCGTCCCGCAGGAAGAAGTCGCCCGCATCAATGCTGCCGGCGGCAACCTTGCCGGTGCCAAGGGCGTGGATGACAACCAGTTCCTGCAGGCCGCGAAACTCGGCGTGACCAAGATCAACATCGACACCGATGGCCGTCTGGTCTGGACCCGCGTCCACCGCGAATACTTCAAGGAACATCCGGAAGCCTTCGATTTCCGCCCCGTCGGCAAGATCTTCATGTCCGAATATGCCAACTTCATCGCTGCCAAGAACGTCAAACTCGGTTCCGCCGGCGAGCTTGAAGAAGTCCGCAAGGTTCTGAACGCCTAAGAAGAATTCTCAATGCCATGTAAAAACTGCCGCGATTTTGCGGCAGTTTTTTTCTTTACAACAGGGACGGTTATCCTGCTGCCGCACAGCCGGCACAGGAGAACTGTCACCTTGTGCGCTCAAGCACAGGGGACTGGCTCG
>CAYWKZ010000046.1:0-15191 GCA_964459115.1 uncultured Leptolinea sp.
TTAAAACAATTAACAGCCGAAATCCTCCGATCATGGCTTTGGACATTAGACATTAGATTTTAGACGTTAAACATTAGGAGTCAGATATCGCATTCTAACCGCTGTCGGCATTTTCCTCATCCAACAGGCTTTTTGGTCACTTCTTCACCATAAATCGTCTTCCAGTCGTTTTTCATAGAAACAGGTACCCAGCCGCTCTTTTGGCACATCTCCTCAATCTCCGCGGCTTTTTTGAGATTCCCGTTTTCGCGTTTAAGGTCATCGCAGCAGATCATAAACACCCGGGAGAGATATTTATTATGATCGCACACATAATTTGCCATGCTGTAATCTCCGGCACTGTTGCCGAAACAGAGAACAGGCTGCTGACCGATTTCCTGGGCGATCAGTGACACTTTGTTCATTTTCAGGTTTTTCCCCTGTATCTTTCCGGCGAGAACCAGTTGGTCATTATCCGAAAAAACATATTCTGTTCCATCGATATCGCCCTGGTCACGAGCTACGATCAATTCTCCGGTTGCGAGAATCTGTCTCGGAGGCATTTCCAGTTCGGAACAGACCAGACTGCGGATGACTTCGCGATCTGTGCCGCTGCAGATAAAGACAACAAACTCGTTTTCCTTCAGGTAATCCAGGATCTGAAGCATCGGTTTGTAGAAGGCTTCGCCCTGTGTCATGCCGTTATAACCACGGGCAGGAAGGTTCCCGAATTTGGCGACATATTTCTCAAAATCTTCAACAGTCATGCCTGAAAACGCATGGGCGATCGCGTTTCCGATCTCAACTTCAAAGTTCGGGGCCATAACGCCTTTGCTGATCAGTTCCTCAACACACCTGACCAGATAGAGATCGTGATCTGTAACGCTGTCCTTATAATCGGGATCGTCCAGAATGCGGTAACAGAACAGGCGGAAATCAAAACAGGTTGGATCTGTCTCACAGAAAAGTGTTCCGTCCAGATCCGAAACGGCTATGCGGTCTTTCGGAGGAATATAATCTTTGCTGTTTTTGTCCGTGACACGCTGAATGTAAGTATAAAACTCTTTCAAAGAGGGTGCATCTTCCCGCCAGAAGGAGAGCGGTTTCAATTTGTTCAGCGTCTTTTTCTGATTCCACTGTTTGTCCATGTAGCGGTTGATATGTATGACGCCTAATTCGGACATCAGGTTTTCAGCATTGAATGTACGATCAAGATTCAGCATGTTTCAAGCTCCTTGTACACACAGGTATTGTCATGCTCAGAGGTCCGCCTTCCGGGGCTCAGCAGGCTTGTGTTTCGCGGCGGATTTTTTCTTTTTGGTTCTCTTCCCTTCTCCTGAACGGATGAGTACTATTGAATAATTTTACCTCATATACACCATAAGTTTTGAAAAATGCCGGCTAACTGCTTCGACCTTTTATTTACCCCCTTGCATGTTGGAAGCAGAATAATCCGAATGCTTTTGTGCAGGAGTTTGGCGTTCTCTAATATACCTAAAAAAATCACTTGACCGTTTATTTTTCATTATTTATAATAATATTTATAGTTTTTTATATAGTTTCAAACCACGGGGAGGAAAAAATGAGCAATTTCAATGTTTTAGGTCAGCCTTTTCAAATCGCCGGCGTGACCATCAAAAACCGTTATGCCTTTTCTCCGGTTACCACAGCTACGATGTGGGATGAAAACGGCAGCATCACTCCGAAGTTCATTCGATATCTGGAGGACCGCGCAAAGGGTGGTTTTGCTCTTTTGCTGACCGGAGCGCTCACAACGGACTATAAGGTCGATCCCTACCAGGCAACAGGTCCGGCTTTTATTCAGACCGCTGATTCTTTCAGGGAAAAATCGAAGGACCTGATGGATGCGGTCCATGCACATGGCGCAAAGATGTTCGCACAGCTGACGCTTGGGCTCGGCCGCAACTATCCCGGGCTGCCTTCCACTTCCGAAAATATCGTTTTCGGCACGGAGGATTCCATGTCCCCGGTACTTACCACCGAGCAGATCAAGATGAAAATTCAGGAACTGGTCGAAAGCGCAAAACTTGTGAAGGAAGCCGGATGGGATGGCATTGAAATTCACGCGATGCATTGGGGCTATCTGCTTGACCAGTTCGCCATGAAATGTTTTAACCTCCGCACCGATGAATATGGCGGTTCCTGGGAGAACATGCTGCGCGCTGCCCGTGAGATCGTTGAGGGGATCAAGGAAGCCTGCGGGAAGGATTATCCGGTCGGGATGCGGTTCAGCCTTCAGACATTTGTCAAAGCGGCGAACCAGGGCCTTCTGACCCCTGAAGGTGAACAGGGCCGCTCCCTGGAAGAGAGCATCGAATGTGCGAAGATGCTGGAATCCTATGGATACGATTATCTCAGTGTGGATACCGGCATTTATGATTCTTTCTGGTATGCCTGTTCCCCGATGTACATTCCCCAGAGCTTCATGTTTGACATGGCTGAGAAGTGTAAAAAAGCGGTCAGCATCCCGGTCATCTGCGGCGGCAGGATGAATGACGCAGCCGCGTGTGCCCAGGCGATCGAGGAAGGAAAATTCGACGCTGTTACGCTTGGCCGTCCGGGCATTGCCGATCCGGATTATCCGAACAAAGCGATCGTCGGTGAACTCGATAAGATCCGTCCCTGTCTCGGCTGCAACGCCGGCTGTTTCAAGAAAGTCTGCATGGAAGCGGCACCGATGACCTGTGCGGTCAACCCGATCGCTGCGCATGAAATTGATCTGGACCTGAAGCCGGGCAGCGGGGAGAAGAAGGTCCTTGTCATTGGCGGAGGCGTCGCCGGTATGGAAACAGCCAGAACTGCTGCACGGCGCGGCTATGAGACGACCCTTGTTGAAAAGAGCGATCACCTTGGCGGACATCTTGTCGAAGCCGGCGCTCATTCCTTCAAGAAGGAAGTTAAGCAACTGAATGAATGGTATCAGCGGGAACTCGCTGCCCTGGGCGTAAAAGTCCTGTTGGGTGTGGATGCTGATGCCGCTTTCGTGAAAGAACAGGGTGCTGATGTTGTTGTCATCGCGACCGGTTCCGTGACTTCTGTTCCGCCGATTCCGGGCATCGAAAATGCGGTTGCCGCTCTGGATGCCATCAATCATCCGGAGAAGCTCGGACAGAAGATCGTTATCGCGGGCGGCGGTCTGGTCGGCTGCGAAATTGCATATGATGAGGTCATGAAGGGTAAAGAAGTAACCGTTGTGGAAGCGCTTGCTGATATTATGGCGGCCGGCGGCGCGGCTCCGCTCCCGAACCTGATGATGATTAAGGCGGAATTTGCCGCTCGCGGCGTGCCTGTTTTAACCGAAACACGTGTCACAGAAATCAAGCCGGATGGCGTATGCGTCACCGATAAGGATGGAAAGACATGTGAAATTCCGGCGGATACGGTCGTCAATGCGCTCGGGTTCAAGCCGGTCAACTCGCTTGCTTCAGAGCTTGAAGGGTGCGGTGTACAGGTGATCACTATTGGAGATGCCTTGGGTGCGGCAAATATTCTGAAAGCGGTTGCTGATGGTTATGCTGCCGCCAACAACATCTGAATCGTCTGATCTGACTGATTTTATCGGTTGATCAAAAAAGGGAGGGCATATGGATTTGTCCCTCCCTTTGGTCTTACACGACCGCTTCAACAAATTAAAAACAGGAACGGGATGAAAGAATGACGATCGATGAACTGCTGGATGACTGAGATGAAAGGACCAAAGCATTATGAAGTATATAAAACCGGGAAAAGAAAAACATGTCTGGTCCAAGGGAGATCAGAAGATTGGAGAAAATAAAAATGAGTAATACCGTACAAATTTCAAAAGATCAATATCAGAATACGATTTATTTCCCGATCGGAGATCCGAATCCTTACGGAGCGTTCTTCGTCGGGCAAAGCTATCTTGCTCCGGTCTCAACGGAACAGGTTCCGATATTCAATGTGACTTTTGAACCGGGATGCAGAAATAACTGGCATGTTCATCACGCAGATAAAGGCGGTGGGCAGATGCTGATCTGTGTCGGTGGGAGAGGCTATTACCAGGAATGGGGAAAAGAGGCTGTAGAGCTTACACCGGGCAAGGTCATCAACATTCCTGTGGGTGTGAAGCACTGGCATGGGGCGGCTCCGGATTCCTGGTTCTCCCATCTTGCGCTGGAGATCCCCGGTGAAAATGGCAGCAATGAATGGCTGGAACCGGTTGATAATGCCATTTATGAAAAACTTCGATAAGAGCCGGCGAAAATAAGCACAGGAGCTTTGTAAGAGCAAAGTAAAATCAGAAAGCGTGGCAGCCTGTTGTGTTCGCAGCTGCTGCCATGCTTTCTGATTGATTTTCGGAGAAGTGTTTTGAACTTACGGCTCTGCCGAAAGATCGCTGATGACATCGCTGATATCACCGTCGATACAAATTGAGCAGTCTTTGATCTGCTCCGGACAGTGGGCTTCCCCATAATTGATACAGGCATATACTGCTTCAGGGTTTCTCGCTGTCATGTTCCAGAAGGGATATTTGATGATCCCCGGCGTGTTGTAGCCGACGCCAAGTTCCAAAAGCAACACCTTGCCATCCAGTGTTTTCAAAAAGTTTTCATAGCTTTTTGCGGCGTTGTGCCATCCTTCATCTTCAACGAATTTATCGTCAGACCGCAGGTTCATAGTCATGGGTTCGCCGCAGACCGGACACACCGGCAGCAATTCTTTCGGAACGCGCATAAGCAGCTGGGCCTCATTGTCGGGCATAGATAAGGTTTTATCCGGACTGATTTCCCAGCCTTGCGATTCAATCATCTTTCGGATAATCTCCTCATTTTCATAAGTCTTCCGATGGCAGAGCGCGCTGCACTGGAACAGCCCGTAATCGCCTTGCGTGTAGAATAACCTGGATTTGTCGAAGCCTGCCTTCTGGAAGCAATGGTCCACGTTTGTGGTCAGCACAAAATAATTCTTGCCCCTGACCAGCTGCAGCAAATTCTCATAGACCGGTTTCGGCGTGTTCATATACCGGTTGATCCAGATGTACCGGCTCCAGTAGCCCCAGAATTCCTCCGGGGTGTCATACGGATAAAAACCACCGGAATACATGTCCGTGTATCCATATTTTTCGCTGAAATCGGAAAAGTATTTCTCAAAACGTTCTCCGCTGTAAATGAAGCCGGCCGATGTTGACAATCCCGCACCGGCGCCGATGATAACGACATCCGCTTCGGCCAGCGCCTTTTTCAGTGTTTTGATATTATCCGAGTAAGCGTTTGTAGATTTTGTAATCTTCATCCTTGAAAACATTGAAAATCACCTCAATACTGCTGTTTCTTTCTTCTTTGAAAGTCTCCACTGTCTGAACAGCGATCTCCGCTGCCCGCTGCTGCGGGAATCCGAAAACCCCTGTAGATATACAGCAGAATGCAATGCTCATAATTCCGTTTTCTGATGCCAATTCAAGGCAGGAGCGGTAGCAGGAAGCAAGCAGCGCTTCGTGTTCTGCGCTCAAAGGGCCGCTGACAATGGGACCGACCGTGTGGAGCACATATTTGCAGGGCAGGTTGAAGCCCGGTGTGATCTTTGCCTGTCCGGTCGGCTCTTCATAACCCTGCCTTGCCATGATCTCGGCGCAGAAATTCCGCAGCTGAATGCCCGCGTAAGTATGGATGCAGTTGTCGATACAGTTGTGGCAGGGCTGATAGCAGCCGGTCATGCCGGAATTAGCGGCATTGACAACAGCATCACAGCGGAGCGTTGTGATGTCACCCTGCCAGAGGCAGATCCCGGGCCTGACCTGTGTCAGCTCTTTCAGGTCTGTGATGCCTTTCCGGCGGGTCTCCTCCTGCAGATAATCATCCTGAATTCTGAGAAATTCCGCGCTGATCTTTCCCGGCATGCGGACATTGAAAAGGCTTCGCAGCAGACGTCTTTGATCTGCCGGATCTGCCGGTATTGTGATTTTCCGGTATGCCGGCTGTTCGCCGAGCAGTGACCGGATCAGGTAAAGTCTTCTTTCTTCCTGGTTCATGATCCTCCGGGAAAACAACGGGATTGCTCAATCCGAAACTTTCACCACGATCTTACCATTGACTGATCCCTCGTCCTGTGCAGTGACAGCATCCCTGACATTGGCAAAATCAAAGACGCTTCCGGTGGCAGGTACGAGTTTCTTTTCATTCAGAAATGCAAAAATGTTATCAACGATCTGCTGTGTTGGGAAGTTGGAGAAGAATCCGGTCAGGTAAACACCGTTCGGAATATCCTTGATCGGATCAAAGCCGTTCAGGGTGTACATGCCGCCCAGCAGCCCTGTCTGGCAGACGATCCCGCCTTTTTCCACAGCAGTCAGGGTATCTTTCAGATACCGTGGGCCGATGAGGTCAAGCGCTTTGGTCACCCCCTGGATTTTTCCCGTAAGTTCTCCGTCGTCAAGCACAGCTTCATCCGCATCTGAGATCAGTGACAGTTTTTCCAGGCGATGTGTCGTCGCGAGCACCCGGCAGCCCAATGCTTTTGCGATCTGTATCGAGGTATATCCGAGCGCACAGGTCGCTCCTCTGATCAACAGGGTATCCGCAGCGGTTAGATGCAGACATTCAAACAGCGAACCCCAGGCGGTGAAGTATGTTTCCGGAACGGCACCCAGCGCTTCCCAGGGCAGCTCGCTGTTTACCGGGAAAACGATCCGTTCCGGCAGCAGTGCATATTCTGCATAACTGCCGTTGAAGGACCGTCCCATTCCGCCCATCAGTGCAATGATTTTCTGCCCGGTTTCGAGTCCGCTGTCTGAGGGATCGGCGATCTCTCCGACACATTCGATGCCTGGAATGATCGGTTTCCGAATGTAATCCGCCCTGATCTCATTCAGACGAAGCAGCTTTTCAGAATGGTTCAGACCGAAAGCTTTCACTTTGACCAGCACCCGGCCCGGACGGACTTCCGGAATCGGGCATTCTGAGAGAACAATGTCTTTTGCTTCCGTGATCTTGTCAAGAATAACTGCTTTCATTTTTTACTGTCCCATTCTTTATATCTGCTGCCAAATTCAGCCATCGCATCGATGATCGGGCGCATGGATTCGCCCAGCTCGCTCATGGCATATTCAACACGGGGAGGAACTTCCGGGTAAACACTGCGGGTGATGAGCCCGTCTTCTTCCAGAGACCGCAGGCTGTCCGTCAGCACCTTTTGACTGATGCCCTCCAGGTCCCTTCGCAATTCATTGAAACGCCAGGGGCGGGCAAGAAGATTGCGCAGTATCAGGAGTTTCCATTTGCTTCCCAGCAGCTGCACTGTCGTGGCGACCGGGCAATCCGGCAGTTCGTCTTTTGTCTTCATAAGGTTTCCTTTCATAAAGGTTTCCAAAACACACTTACACCTTTATTTATATATAGCATACAGGATTAATTCTGATTCGTCCAGTGGTTACAAAAAGGTGCCTTAGTCATAAAAAGGTGCGTACTTTTCTTTTTGCGCAATTTCTTTATAATTTATAAAAACATTAATCATAAACGGAGGTAAAAATGGCATTATCGAATTTGTATGAGTGGAAAGCAGATAAAGCATCTGCCTGTGGAACCGCCTGTGGCGCCGGAGATAAACCGGCGGAAAAGCCGGCGGAAAAACCGGCTGCCTGCGGAAGCGCCTGCGGCGCCGGAGACAAACCGGCGGAAAAGCCGGAAGAAAAACCGGCTGCCTGCGGAAGCGCCTGCGGTGCCGGAGACAAACCGGCAGAAAAGCCGGAAGAAAAACCGGCTGCCTGTGGCAGCGCTTGCGGTGCCGGAGACAAATAATTGACTCAATGGCCGGTGATCACCCCAGTACATCAGAAAATCACCGGCCATCATTTTTACAGAAGGAATATGAACCCTTATTTTTCCTTTCAATGGCATATCACCGATAATTGTGACCAGCGCTGCAAGCATTGTTACATCTTTTCCGGGGGGCATCCGTGTCTGGAATCCATGACCTGGGAGCAGCTTGAGTCCACATTCTATAACTGTCTTGATT
Organism: uncultured Leptolinea sp.; assembly: GCA_964459115.1. GTDB lineage: Bacteria > Chloroflexota > Anaerolineae > Anaerolineales > Anaerolineaceae > Flexilinea. The sequence continues at coordinate 7,972 of CAYWKZ010000046.1, forward strand.
TCGGTGAAGTATATCACCGTACTCCCTATTTCTATCTGACCGGAGGAGACCCGATCCTGCATCCGGATTTTTGGCGTCTGCTGGAACTGATCCATGAACACGGCCTCGTGTTCACGATCCTTGGCAATCCATTTCACCTGAATGATCAGGTCTGCCGTGAGTTGAAATGGTTTGGCTGTGAAAAATATCAGCTTTCCCTGGATGGACTGCGGGAAACACATGACTGGTTCCGGAAACCCGGTTCCTTTGACTGTACGCTGGAGAAGGTCGGCAGCATCAAACGGGCGGGGATCCGCAGCGTGATCATGACGACAGTTTCAAAAACCAACCTGATGGAAGTGCCCGGAATTATTGATGAGGCTGTAAAAGCCGGTGTGGATATTTATGCCTTCTCGCGTTATGTGCCCAGCGGCGGTGAGCTGGACGCGGGGATGACGCCGCAGGAGTACCGGGAGCTTTTGAGCGTATGTGACAGGAAATATAAGGAATATAAGGCGGCGGGCTGCAAAACATATTTCAATAAGAAGGACCACCTGTGGACGCTTTATGAATCTGAAAACGGTGAGTTCAAAATCCCCGGCGATGCAAAACCGGGAATGATCTACGGTGGCTGCAACTGCGGGAACTGCCATATGACGATCCTGCCGTCCGGTGATATTTATGCCTGCCGGCGGGTCGCGGAAAGTAAAGTTGGCAATGTATTTGAAGATCGTCTTGCGGATGTGTGGGTGACGTCCATGGAAGCCTATCGGGAATACGATAAGTTTTCGAAATGTTCCCGCTGTGAATTGCTGGCCTGGTGCCGCGGCTGTCCGGCTGTCGCGAAAGGAACAAACGGTTCTTTCTATGCCGAAGACCCGCAATGCTGGAAATCAATTGATTGATATAAAATTTGTTCGGGATTTGATCGTTATCATTCCAATACTGTTTCAAGTAATTTTTCAGCGATTTAAATTAAACCCATATTTTGGCAGCAAAGCCGTCAGCTTGTCTGAGAACGGTGCGGCTCTGAGACTGCCCGTTTCCAGATACATTCCCGGTAACTGAAACTATCAGGTATAATAGAGCATGAAAAGCGGTCATATATCCGCAAAATTTAGGGAGAATAAAAGATGAGCATGCACATTGATGCCAAACCGGGTGAAATCGCTGACCGCATCGTCCTGGTCGGCGATCCTTACAGGGCAAAACACATAGCCGAAAATTTTCTTGACAATGCCGTCCTGGTAAATAAAAAGCGAGCCGCGTTCTGTTACACAGGTACCAGTGACGGTGTCAGGGTTTCCGTGATGGCTGTCGGGATGGGGAATCCCTCCATGCTCATTTATGCGACCGAACTGTTTCGGGATTATGGGGTAAAGATCGCTGTCAGAGCCGGAACCTCCGGCGGTTATGTTCCGGGGATGAAAAAATTCGATATCGTTCTGGCTCAGGCAGTCTCCACAACATCCGGGATCAATGATAACAGGTTCAACGGCTATTTCGCACCGATCGCCGATTTTGACCTGTTGTGCACGGCAAATGAGGCCGCCAAACGGCTGGGGCTCAAGACATATACCGGCAACGTGGTCTGTAATGACAGGATATACCGGGACGAGACCTACAAATCAAAAGTTTGGCAGCAATACGGCATATTGGCTTCGGAGATGGAAGGTACGGCTCTTTATACCGCGGCAGCGGAATTCGGGGCGAAGGCATTGATGACCATCGGTATCATTTTGAACATTAGCGTGGATGAAGCGGGCGTTGAGCATTTTACCGATGCTACCGAAAACGAGCCGAAACGAACGGTTGACGATCTCATCAAGCTTGCTTTGTTGACTGCGGTGAATGGGAAGTGACTGTCCGGTTTTGATGAGGTGAGATATGACTATCGATAATTATGCACCGGATGATTCCGCCCGTTATGACAGCCGGGAAGATTTGCTGCTTTTGATCGACTTCCAGAACGTCTACCTTCCGGGACAACCCTGGGCCTGTCCGACGATGGAGCAGTCAATTGAGAACACATTGCGCATTTTGCGCTCGCCCTGCGCTCCCGATTATGTCCTGACAAAGTATATGCCTTCGGCAAACCCTGTGGGTCGATGGAAGCAATACAATGAGGAATATGCGGAAATCAATGCGGATGCGTTTCTCGGTGACTTTCCGGATCTGATTAAGCAGGTAATGACTCCCAAAAATGTCATCATCAAAGATACTTACTCTTCGATGAAGCGTTCGGCGATGAGAGCCGCGCTTGCCGGAAAAAGCAGGGTGGTTTTAACAGGCGTGGTCGCGGAGTGCTGTGTGTTGGCAACCATGCTGGACGCGATCGACCTGGGATATGAGGTGGTTTATCTCTATGACTGCATTTCAGGGCTTACGGATGAAAATGAGGCAATACTCCGCATCCTGGCTGAGAGCTTTTCGCCGATACATACGCGGGTGATGAGCAGCTGGGAATATATACGATTGATCTCAGACACTCAGCAGTAGGTATACCGGCCGCGCGTCGGGAAAGTGTTCCCTTCCACAGTACCTGTCTCAAAAGACAATACGGCTGCGTTATCGTAAAAGATGATGAAATCATCGCAACCGGCTATAACGGCGCTGCCTGGGGGAACCGAACTGCTGTGACATATATATAATGTCCGATAGATATTGACTTATATAAATTGACTATAATCAAGTTATAATCTGATGAAAGAATAAACAGGAGCAATGCGGATGGATATTGTCAATATGATTCTTATTATTATCGGAGCATTAAACATGGTCCGGAATATCTACCGCCAGTGAAACATCCCGCAGTAGGAGTAAAGATCCTTTCACCGCTCCCTTCCTTCGATAAATCAAAAGACTGGATCCTGTATCATCATGAAAGAATGGATGGATGCAATGAATAAAGATTTTGAGATCGAAAACGGTGCCCTGAGGAGTTTGCAAATTATGCGAAAAAATATTCTGTATCAGATTATGTTTTTGATCTTTATTGTTTTGATGTGCGTGCAAAATGTTCCCGCGCAGGATGACCTTTTTGAGGCGGCAAAAGACAAGGCAGTTGAGGTACTGATCGACCGCTTTGACGAGGGGAATGGTGTGATATATGTGTATCGGGATTTTTCCCTTTCGCTGAATCATTTCACTCAAAAGGCAAAAATGTTCGGCCGGATCGAAAATGCGGTCCATGATATGGATGAAAACTGGAAAGAAGATATTCGTTCCGGTCAAAGCGCCATTCGCTGCGAAATCGATGTCCCGGCCAACGACTGGGGCGGCTGGCTTTTTCTTAACGGTTATCTTCCGGCGGGGGAATCGGAGCCTCATCTGAGCGATGGTCTCAGCCCGGATCAGGGTATCGATCTCACGGGTGCTGCGGAGCTGCGCTTTTCTGCCAAAGGAGAAATGGGAGGGGAAAGAGTGGAATTTTTTACCGCCGGTTTTGGATATAACGGTGATACCGGTTTCAAAACAGTTCCTTACCCGGACAGTACCCGCAAACACTCAACGGGCTATATCACATTGACGAAAGACTGGCAGGAATACATCATTGATCTGCGCGGGGCGGATATGAGTTCGATTTCCTGCGGATTCGGGTTCGCGCTCTCTGCTGGAGAATCCGGGACGGGAAACAAAGTGTTTTACCTGGACGAGATCCGTTTTGTTCCGGAAGGGTATACCGGGTGGACGGAGGGGCCTTCCCTGCTGCGTTCTTATGATACGGAAAACCTCTTTATCCGCAACGCTGCTTATACCTATGATAACGCGCTGGCTGCAATGGCTTTTATCTCCGATGGCAAGCCGGAGGCTGCGCAAAACATTCTGGATGGTTTTGTTTACGCGGTGGAGCATGACCGTTACAGACCGGACCGCATCCGCAATGCTTATATGGCCGGCCCGGTAGAACCGGTTAATGGCTGGGAAAACGGGATCAACCTGCCCGGGTGGTGGGATCAGGAAGCAAACGCTTGGTATGAAGACCGTTATCAAACCGGTTCCAATACCGGGAACACTTCCTATGCAGCGCTGGCGCTGCTGCAGTATGACGCCCTTTACGGTAATGAAAAGTACCGCGAAATTGCCCGGCTGCTGATGGATCGGATCCTTGAGGAAAACACTGATGACTGGTACGGTTTTACCGGTGGTTATGACGGCTGGCCGGAAGCGGATGTCGTTTATGATTTCACCTATAAATCCATCGAACATAACATCGATGCTTTCGCGGTTTTCAGACGCTTGTTTGAATTGACCGGTGACCGGAAATATGCCGATGCGGCAGAATCCGCATTGCAGCTGATTCGCGCAATGTATGACCCGGATGAAAAATATTTTTATACCGGTACCGGTGATGACGGCAGAACTCCTAATAAGGGATTGGTTGTGCTGGATGGTATGGTCTGGAATCAGCTGGCACTGCAGGATGAATTCGAGCCGTATCTGGATGTATTGGGAACCGTCGACTCCATGCGTACGGCAGAGGGCGGATATCCCTTTTCTAAAGGGAATGAAAACGGCGGCTGGTGGCCGGAAGGAACAGCCTTCACGGCACTGATGTACCGCCTGCTCGGGGATGAAGTCCGGGCGGATGAGTCGCTGAACGCGCTGAGGAATATTCAGTTTTCCCGGGGGATGATTCCTGCAGCATCAGTGGAACAGCTGCCAACAGGCCTCGAATTGTTTGACGGTTCATCCTGGAATTATTCTGACGACCCGCATGTTGCTCCGACTGCCTGGTTTGTGATGGCAGTCAATGGATTCAATCCATATACATTCTGACCGTTAGACATGAACGAAAGTTACGGAATCGTGGTGATGGTTAACCTTTTTGCTTATATGTTTTGCCGGTCATCCGGATTCTGTTCTTCATCTGACACCTCTTCGATGAGGTCTATCAGTTTATTTCTAAATTGTGTTGGAATATCTCCACGGCCACGTGCCATTGTGTTGAAAGCTTTTCTAATACCCTCCTCAACTTCAAGGATCTCTTTTCCATTGGTATCCAACCTGTTGATCCAATCATTTTGTATCGTTTTCATGAGCACACTGGCGACCAAAAATGGTGGAACATTTTTTCCATACATTTCTTCATCTTCTTTCGCCATATTTTTTATTTGGGCTCTGATCACGGTCTTCATTTCTTCTGACTTTTTTTCGAGACACGTTTTCATATCATAATCCAGCCATTCTGTTAAAGATTTATCATTTGCCACGATATCCTGATTATGTTTAAGATTCTTCAGGCGGTCAAACAATCCTCCGAAAATTTTTTCAAATATCAGGCCTTTATAAATTCCGGATGGTGAAACATTGTAGGCTGATGTAACCGAAAGCACATTGCCCTGAGGTTCCTCTTTTTCAAATGATTTATCCTGCTTCCCAAGAGAAAAAACATAATCAACATCCTGCTGGTTGTAAGATTCTTTTTCTATCATGTAATAATGCGCGTTATCAAATTCATATGCCAGTTTATCTAACTGTGACAGTTTTTTATACTTTTTTTCTTCCTCCGGCGTTCTGTCTCTTTTTTGTGACAGATTTTTAAAATCAACATAATTCTTGATGGCGTCGTCCGGGTTGTGATATATCTGGAGATAGGATTCGTAATGGCTGGGTGTCATTTTTCCGATGGGTATTGTTTCGGTTTCTCCGTTCTCAAGCGTTTTCTTATAGGCAATCTGATACATACCCTTTTTTCTTAAAATGGAGCGCATATATCCAACTTCTCCGGTTGTTACATCAACTTTAGATTGCTTAAAATATTCTTTGTCGATGTATTCGTTCCCAAATTCCAGAAGGGAGATCATATGTAAGACAGACTTTTGGAGAGGCCGGTTATTTTGGAAAATATTGAACAGCATTCCCAAATCTTTGATTTGTTTATCCATCTGATTTCTTGCATTCCGCAATTTATCAATATTATATCCATACGCGGCTTCCTCTATAGAAGGCTTAATATCGGAAATAGTTTTTCCATATCGCATAATCTGCGCGACGATTCTCTTTAGATTTTTGTCCAGATCCGGTTTGCCGATGAGTTCTTTCACTGAATTTATTTGGTAAACACTCAAAATACTCCGGACCAGCCCATCGGCTTCCCGGTCAATCGCCTGCTGAAGATTATCAACGGAAATCTTCGGTTTTTCATTATCTGCATCCGGAGCCGCGGTGCCGTAATATTGGCGGGAACCTATTTCTCCGGCGTCATTTCCTTCCAAATGCTGCATATTTTCCGCGGCAGTATTGGGAAGATCGCCGGTATTGACGTCTCCGTTGTTCACCAGCGATTCTTTGTAATTGCGATAGTCCTGTTTGGTGAAACTTTTATTTCCGAAGCCGCCGTAACTTAAGTCGTTCTCGGTGGATAAATCTTCAAGGTTCTTTTCCATTGCGAGCCGCTGCCATAATGCGGGGTTGGGTTCGTTATTTATGGCGGCATTCGGCTGATTAGCCAACCCGGGCTCCTCGTTCCGGAAAATTTTGTCTCCCGCCGGGATCCCCGCTTCTTTTTGGATCATTTCCCGGACGAAGGTGGTACAGTTCCGTGTAATGGAATTGTAGCCTTTGTCCGCGTAAGTTTGAGAGGCTGTTAAAATCTTGTTGACCTGTTTGGCTGTTGCGGGGAAAGTACGCCGGATCGAATAAGTATTTCCGGCTTCATTTTTCAGCTGGCCTGGGATAATCGCTTTGCTGCTTATGTCGCGCGCGCCGGCTAATTTTGAATCGTCGGACGGGAAGAACCCGTATCTGAGGTTATAGCGCTCATATTGGTTGGTTCTCAGACTCCAGCGGCTGTATTCAATCCCAATACTGCTGTGTCCCTGATCGGTGCCGGGATTGATATTTTGATTATCTACAGCTTCTTGATTTTGCCGAACATAAATCGAAATTTTTGGGGGCAGCGGTTTCCCCTTACTGTCCTCAGCCCGCGCGGCGGTCAATTCGGACCAGACTGTGGGAACGCGTCGAAAATCCGCCAGAATATTATCCTCCCCGTTGGGACCTTTTTCAAATTTTTTTCCATCCCAGCCGGGAATGAGGTCCTGTGTCCTGCCTGTTTGCCGGATCGCCGCATTATCCGGGGTGTTTGATGTGGCGTTATTGTACAATCTCCGAGAATTTTTACTGCCCAGCCTGGAAAATTGTATGCCGATCCATTTAAATATGTTGGTAAAGAACTGCTTGATACTTGTTCCCCAACCTCCGCCTTCCTGCCGATTTCCGCCTTCCTGCCGATTTCC
>CAYWKZ010000046.1:15291-20015 GCA_964459115.1 uncultured Leptolinea sp.
TCCGCCTTCCTGCCGATTTCCGCCTTCCTGCCGATTTCCAGCTTCCTGCTGATTTGCACCTTCCTGCCGGTTCCCACCTTCCTGCCGATTCTCACCTTCCTGCTGATTCTCATCTTCCGACATGTTTCGTCTCCGCCGCCTCCGCGGCACTAACGATCCCCACGGTACGAAATCTAAATCGCCAATAGATTCCTGTTCTGCGTTGAGGTCATCAAGCTCTTCCTGAATGAGGTTGTCGGCATTTTGGTTTTCATTCTCAATCAGCTCTGAGGGATCCTCATAAAGTAACGGTTTGTCTCCTCTTTTGGATTTATTTTCGGGAAGATTCTTGTCAATAACAGAGTAGTCTATATCCTTCTCTTTATCATCATCTGCCCCCAATACGGAGTCTATCGAAATGTCCAAATAATCATACACTTCCTGATTATTTTCATTGTCTATATTGTATTCATCGATAATTTCTTCCTCAGGAAAATTTGCCCCCCTTTGATCATTTGGGAAGGAGAGGTTTTTTATGTTTTCTTCATTGGAAAAACTTAATTGAAAAATGCCTCCGGCTGCATTTCCCAAATTGACCGAATTATTATTCCCCAATTGTTTGTTGTTTTGGCCTGACTTCTGCCCGTTTGAATTTTGCACCGGGTTCTGCTTTTTATACATCGATGTTTATCTCCCTGAATAAGAGCGGCTGTTTTTCTATTCTATTATATAATAATTCATATTATCTCGAACTTCTTTTATATTCTTTTCGTCTATCTTATTACCCCTGGTTTACAAAATAAATACAGCCATAAGGTAGATTAAAGGGAAAAATTCTAACCGCGTGTGTGCAGACTGTTAATCCTCATCATCGTCGTCATCATCACTGCCGACACTGAAAGCAGGAATCTGATCGATTCCCTCGATGTTGAGCGGAGCATTTTCAGTTCTCTCAGAATCTGCTTCAAGATCGGGGATTTGACCGAGATTTTCGATCAGGTTGTTATTAGCCTCATTGGACACATTGGTGAGGAGATTGTTCAACAGAGCAGCTTCATTGCCGGCACCGCCATGCACTGATTCTTCATCAATTTCCTGTGTGTTGATATCAGGTCTTCTCCGATTGTTGATTCGCTGAAACATTTACCCCGCTCCGGATCACAAAAATCTTTATTTGTTTGAAATAATATCATGTGTATCGCATATTATTTAAAAAAATACCAATCAGCTGCCGCTTCCGGATAGATGAGGGCGAATTCGGGATCGGCAGCCAGGCAGCTCTTGCGGAAATGATAGGAACCGACGGAGATCAGGTCATCGATCTGCGAATCCTTATTCTATAATTCTTACAGGAATTGTTTCTTCAGCATATCGGCAAATTCGCGGACAAAGGGGCTTGAACATTATAATTCCATCAAGATCATTGAGAAGAACCGTGCATTTTCTATAGAATACTTCACCGGCCGGTGTTAAAGAAAAGGTTCTGTTGTGGCGTTTCAGAAGCTGCAGCCCCAGCTCATTTTCAAGCGTCTTAACCTGCTGAGAGACAGCGGACTGGGATATAAAGCATTGTTCCGCGGCTTCGGAAAAACTGCCTGTATGAACCACCTTCAGAAAATATTCGATCTGTTTCAGTAACATTGCCTTGTTTCCTTGTATTACAGAGTAAATTCCATGAATTATTACTATATATAAGTATAACTTATAAATAACTGCTTATTTTCAGATTGAAATTCTTGAAATTAATCCTTATACTCTAAGGAAACGCTGATTTAATCGGCTTGAGTCAAAGTGACCTGTTTTCGTTGACTCAGAATTGAGTCAACAGAACAGGTTGCATTGACTCGTTTGCCGCGGATTAAACATTAATCAGCGTTTCCCTAAATATAAAAATAAAGAAACGGAGTAATTTGAGATGTCAAAAACACTTGTGATCTACTATTCGCGCAAAGGCAATAATTATGTAAACGGGAGCATCAAAAACCTGAAAAAAGGCAACACCGAGATCGTCGCGGAATATATTGCGAATGCAGTCGGTGCGGATCTGTTCGAGGTGGATACCGTCAAACCCTACAGTGAAGATTACATGACCTGCACGGAAGAAGCCAAGGTGGATATGCGGGAAAATGCCAGACCGGAACTGAAGCAGTATCTTGAATCCGTAGATCAGTATGATAATATTGTAGTTGCCGGCCCATGCTGGTGGGGTACCTATCCGTATGCGATCTTCAGCCAGCTGGAAAAGCTCGATTTCACCGGAAAGAATGTTTTCCCGGTCATGACCCATGAAGGCAGTGGATTGGCCGGTTCTGCCCAGGCTCTGAAGAAATACTGCAAAGGCGCAGTCGTCGGCAGTGGATTGGCAGTTCATGGAGCTGACGCGGCCGCTTCAAAGAGCACCGTTGAAAAATGGGCGAAAGGAAATTTGAAATAGCCTCATGAATTCAGCTTGGATAGGAGACGGTAAAATGAGTGACCGTGAGCAGCTTGAAAAGCTATATCACGACATGTACGCCGCTATGATCGCCAAAGATGAAACGGAACTGAACCGTGTTCATGATGATTCATTTGTCCTGATCCATATGACGGGTATGCGCCAGCCGAAACAGGCTTACATCCGGGCGATCATACAGGGAACGTTGAATTACTTTTCTGAAAAAACAGAAAGCATTGATGTCCGGATCTCAGGCGACTCAGCGGTTATGACAGGGCATTCTTATGTCGAGGCTGCTGTATTCGGAGGGGGACGCAGCACCTGGCGTCTGGAACTGAAAATCGATGCAAAAAAAGAGAACGGGGAATGGAAGCTCACGAATGTATGCGCTTCCACCTGGTAATTGTAAGGGAGTAAGATGGAAAAAAGCAGATTTTTCCCCGAAATAAACGGGAACTTCGGATTCGGCTGTATGCGGCTGCCGATGAAAGGCGGAAAGGTCGATTATACCGAATTCAGCAGCATGGCGGATCTGCACATCCGGAATTTGCTGCAGGATGTAGCAAAAACCTTTGAATAGAAAAATGAGGCATAAGAAAATGAAAAAAGATGTGATGATTGTTACCGGTGCCGGGCAGATCAGCATGGCGATTGCCCGTCCTGCCTATCAGAAAGACGAACTTCCTGATCTGTCTCAGTACAGCACGGTGTTTATCGGTGCCCCGGTATGGTGGGGAGACTGGTGAAAGGAATCATACTTGCCGGAGCGTTTCGGTGTGGTATCATTTAATGAGGCAGGACAGGCGACGTCTATTGAAGAAAACCCAAGCCAGCCGAAAAGTAATTATGCTGTGACCGGGCTTTATTTTTATCCGTCAGATGTCTCGGCACGGGCCAATCAGGTCAAACCCTCCGCCCGCGGTGAATTGGAGATCACTACCCTGAATGAGATGTACTTGCGGGATGGGCTGCCGGATGTACAGCTCCTCGGACGTGGCTTCGCCTGGCTGGATACCGGGACAATGCAGAGCCTGCTGCAGGCGGCTGAATTTGTGGAGATGATCCAGTCCCGGCAGGGCATCACCATCTTCGCACCGGAGGAGATGGCCTTTATCAACGGCTTCATCGGACGGGAAAAGCTGCTCGAATCCGCCAAAGCTTACGGCAAGTCTCCGTATGGGGAACATCTGGAGGCAGTCGCAGAAGGCAAAGTGAAATACTGAATTTTAGTTGTCGGTTACTGGTTGTTGGTTGCTGGTTGGAGTCCTCCGTTATGTAAGCTCGTTTCAATAAAGTTTATGCTATGCTGATGAAAAAGGTGAAAATATGAAATTCTTTATCTCAGGAGTGAATGGACAGTTAGGACACGACTGTGTCAATGAGGCCGTGAAGCGTGGCTATGACGTCATCGGGTCCGACATCACCGAAAACTATAGCGGACTGGCTGACGGCAGCGCGGTATGCGCTGCTGATTATGTGAAGCTGGATATCACGGACCATGAGGCTGTGAAAGCTGTCATCGGACAAATCAGCCCCGACGTCATCATCCACTGTGCCGCCTGGACCGCGGTCGATGCCGCCGAAGAAGACGTGAACCGGGAGAGGGTTTTTGCTATCAACGCGGGTGGAACGCGCAACATCGCCGAAGCAGCGCGAACAGCAGATGCCAAAATGATCTATATTTCTACCGATTACGTCTTCGACGGGCAGGGCAGCGAACCCTGGTAGCCGGACGATAAGAATTATGCGCCGCTCAATGTCTATGGACAAAGCAAATTGGAAGGTGAGCTGGCTGTTTCCTCAATGCTTGAGAAATATTTCATCGTCCGCATTGCCTGGGTATTCGGCCTGAGCGGGAAAAATTTCATCAAGACCATGCTCAACGTCGGGAAAACGCATGACGTGGTGCGTGTAGTTAACGACCAGGTCGGCACCCCGACCTATACGCTCGATCTTTCCCGGCTGCTGGTCGATATGGTGGAGACGGAAAAGTACGGCTATTATCACGCTACGAATGCCGAGACTGAACCGGGTGCATACATCTCCTGGTATGACTTCACAAAAGAGATCTATCGTCAGGCAGGACTGAGCACGACTGTCATACCCGTCACCACTGCCGAATACGGGCTGTCGAAAGCGCAGCGTCCCTTCAACAGCCGTCTGGATAAATCGAAACTGGTGCGCTCCGGCTTCACTCCTCTGCCGGATTGGAAAGATGCTCTTTCCCGTTACCTTGCGGAAATCAGATCTTAGACATTAGACATTAGACTTTAGACATTAGACATTAGACATTAGACTTTAGACATTAGAC